>CANQRP010000008.1 GCA_947626305.1 uncultured Clostridia bacterium
TCACTTCGCCGTACTCTCCGCCCCCCGAGAGATACCCCATCGTCACCTTGGTAAAGGGGATGATCTGTGCGCCGCTTGCGGAGAACAGGGGCTTGCCGATGACGGTATTTACGTCGATCAGGCTAAGGAGCTGCTGTGCCGTTTTTTCCATGATGCTGTCGATCTTTTTTTTCTGATCCAATTTAAGAATGCCTCCAATAATTTTTTCCCGATCGCGATCGAGAGGATGAGCCCGTTAAACACGGTGACAGCCTGCAAAGAGAGCTTTAAGTTGGGTTTTTCTGTCAGCAGGACCCCGTTTTTGAGGGAGAGAAAGGGATGCAGCGTGTGTAAAGCGGAACAGATCTGTCCGCCGAGGCTCATGACAAGCGCGCCGATGAATACGCCGACAGGTTCCCCTTCGCCGCCCGTCTCTACGATCTGATGAAAGCGGTAGAGTTGGAAGCCCTTCGTCACCTCGAATTTTTTCCGCATAGGCGCCATCTCTTTATAGGGCAGAATGACCGCCTTTTTCTCGGTGAGGTGAAAGACGATGCCCTCCTTTTTGACCTGCAAATAGCCGCCGAACACCTTCAAAAACTTAAACAGGCTGAGTGCGAACCAGCATTTGTTCTCCCGCACGTCGACGAAAGCGTCGATGTAGACGAAGACCGGAAAGAAAAACAGCAGGGTCCCGATAAAAGCGGAGAAAACAAAAAGCTCGCCCATACCGACAGTATGAGCGAACTTTTTATTTTTATAAGGCTGCTTGGTTTCTTATTTTCCCATTGCGCGCGCGATCTCCTCCGCTTGTGCCTTGCGCGCCTCTTCCGCGTGGAGCTCGATGGCGCGGGTCGCCATGTCCTTGAACTCCTGCGCGTTGGAGATTCCGACGAAGGTATCTTTGTCGGTTCTGGTCCTTCCGTTGTCAAATCCGGCGCCGCCGACGCTGACGACGCGCAGGGTGTAATAGTGGAACAGATTGCCGAATAAGCTCGCTTTGATCTGAACATGATCGATCTTATCAAGATGGAAATCAAGGGAATTAACTCTCAGAATGCCCACCTTACCCACGATCCGCTTGTTTGTAAGTGCGAGATTGATCGAAAGCCACAAGAGCAATCGGCGAACGAAAGGCAAGATCCCGATAAGGATAAACAGTACCCACAGTACAATGTTGACATAAGTACCTCCATTTACCAATAGCTGTTGAAAGAATCCCATGCCGGCTTCTTCTGCCTCTGCTTTGTTGCCGAGTGTTCTCTCAAAAAGGGCTTCCCCCTCTTCCGCCCACTCATCACGATATTGCTGTCTATACTGTTCTTCTACTTTTTTGCGAAAAGCACTCCAATTTGAAACGGGGGTTTCGGGATTTTCTTCATTATATAAGGTAATCCACTGTTCTTTTTCCGACTCGCTCAAAGATCTGCTGTCGCTGTCAAACTCAGACATTTTCTCCGCAGTAGAAATTTCCACATATAGTCCCTCGTGGGATGTATACTTAGAAATGTATACCTGGGCTACGATTGCGAGTACGAAGATAAGGACGAGCCAAATTGCAGGCATCAGCAAGTAGAGCCAGCTTTTCTGTGCTTTCATCACGACCCTTTCGTCTTTCGTCAGATTGTTCTCGATGTACATACTCATTTTTTCATCCTCCGTGACGAGAAATAAATTTCTCATTATAAATTGATTATATGATTATTTTATTTCTCTGTCAAGCAAATTTGAGTAATATTTTTACAATTTGAGAAAAAAAGTTATTAAGGGGAATTATGAATCGAATCAAAAATTTACGGTTGGAAAACGAAATGAGCCAGCGCGCATTGGCGGCAAAGATCGGGTGTAGCCAAAAGTCGGTGGATTATTGGGAAAAGGGACTCAGCGAGCCGACGTCGGGATTTATCTGCGCCCTTGCGGATCACTTCGCCTGCTCCACCGATTATCTGCTCGGCAGAGAGGATGATTTCGGCGTTGTGCGCATCGAAGGGCAGTTGACAGAGGAAGAACGGAAACTCCTCGCGGCGTACGGCGTCTTGTGCGAGCCGCTCCGGCGGGAACTTTTGAATTACGCGGAATATCTGTTATCGAAAAAATAAAATTTGCCAAGGGCATAAAAAAAGCCCGCCGAAGCGGCGGACTTTCCGTAAAATTCAGAGTACGGTTGCGACGAGTGCGGCTTGGCTTCCGAAGGTGCCGATCGCGATGCCGCCTGCGACGATGGCGAAGACGACAATGATCCCGATGATCCATTCCGCCACGCTGATGATGATCCCTGCGATCGCGAGCCCCTTTCCGCTGTTACATTCTTTTACCTTGTTGAGCCCGATGATCGAGAAGATCAAGCCGAGCAAAGGCATAAAGAAGGCGAGGATGAAGCCGACAATAGCAAAGGTGTTGGTGGTGCTGGTGGGAACGGGCGCGGACACGGGGTCCGTTCTCATTCCGCAGGTCGGGCAGACATAGGCGTTGTCGTCGAGTTGCGTGCCGCAATTTTTACAGTACTTCATATTCTTCTCCTGAGTAATTCTATGACGGACGGCGCACGGGTTATGCGCCGTCTTTTCAATTATATTAACATAAATTTCTCATCATGTTTAGTATGAGGAAAATTTTTCGCCACCTTTGATTCCTATTCTTCTTATAGAAAAAGGGCAGCCGATTCTGCCCGTGGGAATTCGCTTTTTCACTGATTTTATCCGGATGCTAACCGATTTTCACCAGATCGCTCTCGTCGAGCCCGCGCAAGAAATCGGGGATCTCATATCCCGCATCGTCTTCCGCGGTTTGCCCTTCGGTCCCCTCTTCGCCGTCCCCTTCCTCGCGGTATTCTTCGCGGGCATAGAGATAGCTGTCCGTCTCGGGACGGGCGATCGCCGCCATCAACGCGTCATAATCGGGCAGATCGGCGAGGGAGTTGAGCTTGAAACGCTTTAAGAACTCATCCGTCGTGGCGTAGAGGATGGGGCGCCCCACGGCGTCTTTCCGTCCGCACGGATAGATGAGTTTGAGTTCGAGAAGCGCGTGCACCGCATAGTCGCTGTTGAGCCCGCGGAGCAATTCGATCTCCGTCCTGGTGATGGGCTGCTTGTAGGCGATGATCGCCGCACATTCGAGGATGGTGCGCGTAAGTTCCTTTTCGCGGATGGGATTGAGCACCGCCTCCACGTTGACTTTGTATTCCGGATTGGAGGCGAGCTGTGCCTTGTTATTGAATTGAAGCAGTTGGATCCCCCCGTCTGCGCCGTAGCGCTCTTCAAGCTCCGCAAGCGCCTTTTTTACCTCGCGCATGGGAACTTCGAGCTTTTCCGCAATGATGGCAAGTTCCACGCTCTTACCGGAGGCAAACAGGATCGCCTCAATTATATTCGTCAATTTGTCCAAGATAGTCCTCCTCTCCCCTGTCGGGATTGAGTGAAATGGAAATCCTTCCGAAAGCGTTTTCCTGTGTCACCCGCAGATACTGATATTTCAACAGTTCCAACAGTGCCTGAAAGGTGGTGACGAGTTCGCTGCGGGTAAAATCGCGGGTGAAGAGCTCTTCAAACACCACCGTTTTGCGGCTCTCGAGGGTTTCGAGAATGGTCTGTACTTTTTGCGCAACGGTAAATTCATCTCGCGGGATCTCGCGTTCCTCAACGCCCGAAAGCGCCTCTTCCCGCTTCATCATGAGGGTGGAGAAGGCGGAGACGAGCCCGTCGAGCGTAAGATGTTCGAGGGAAAATACCGTCTTGGTCTCCCCCACGTTCTTGTCCGGTTCCTTGAAAAAATAACCGATCGTCTCGAGTTCTTTGAGTTTTTTCGTCTCTTCCTTGATGAGGCGAAATTCTTCGAGCGCGCGGATGAGTTGCGCCTTGTCCTCCTCGATCTCCATGTCGAGCTCGGGGTCCTCTTCGAGATTCGGAACGAGACTTTGCGCCTTAATCTTGAGGATCGTCGCCGCGATGTTGAGGTACTCCGTCACTTTGTCCACGTCGAGGTACGGGAGCCCCTTCATATAGTCGAGGAACTGCTCCGTGACCTGCGAGACGAAGATGTCCTTGATCTCGATCTCCTCCTTGTTGATGAGAAAGAGCAGAAGGTCGAGCGGCCCCTCGAAGCCGTCGAGCACGGTGGTGTAGTCCACCGTCGATTCGAAATTTTCGCGGTTCACCATGCGAGCAACCCCCATAGCATTTCAACGGGCATGCCGAACGCCAATCCCCAGACCGCAAGGATGGGGAAACCGAGATATTTTTCCGCGAATTGCATGATCCAGCCGAGGATGTTGAACCAATCCATCTGATAGATGCCGAGGTTTTGGGAGAAAATTCTGCAAATAAAGCTCTCGATAATGAGGAAAAGCAGGATATAGTAACCGTATTTTCGCAGGAACTGATAAACCTTTCCGTGCCGCTTGCTCGTTGCTTCCACGATGCGAAAGCCGTCCAAGGGATAGAAGGGCAACAGGTTGAACACGCAGAAAGAGAGGCTGTAAGCGTAGAGCGCCCAAGTCAAATAGTGCAAAAAGGTTTTCAAAAAGAGGATCTCGGGCATGAAATTGACAACGACAAGCGCAAGCGGATAGAACAGGAACGCCGAAATATAATTGGTAATGACGCCCGCACTTGCTGTAAGCGCCAGTCCCGTGCGGTACTTTTTGAAGTTGTTCGGATCGATCGGCACGGGTTTTGCCCAACCGAAGCCGACGAGGGTAAAGCAGATGAGCCCTACGATGTCGAAGTGCCGGAGCGGGTTGAGGGAAAGCCGTTTTGCCCATTTCGGCGTGGGGTCGCCGCACTTGTAAGCGACGAAAGCATGCGAAAATTCGTGAAGGGTCAGGACGACCGTCACCGCAAGGAAGCTCGCAAGCAATTCGATAAATCTTTCGGGGTTAAAACTCATATCAATAATTATAGCAAAATTTTCCGAAAAAGGCAACCGAAAGAACGGACCGTGACAAAAAAATTGCACAATAAGTGGCGCCGGAAGGAAAAAATTTGTCAAGATATGGTAGAAAACGCCGCCCTGCCGCAAAACGGCAGGGCGGCATCGGAGCTCCTTTTTATGGAGTTTTTTATCTGAGCCTTGCGGGGAGCGCGTCGTTCCGCACGAGGTCTTCGTAGGATTGCGGCTTTACGATGTAGTCCGCTTTTCCGTCCTTTACCAGGACGGCGGGTGGGATCGGGTTCCGATTATAGTTGCTCGCCATGGAATAATTGTACGCCCCCGTCGAGAGCACCGCGAGGATCTCTCCCCTTTCGGCGCGAGGCAGAGCCATATTGACTCCGATGAGGTCGCCGCTCTCGCAGCACTTCCCGGCGATCGAGACGAACTCGGTGGGCTGTTCGTTCGCTCTCCCCGCAAGGAGCGCGGTATATTTGCTCTCATAGAGGCAGAACCGCGGGTTGTCGAACATCCCCCCGTCGATCGCAACATACTTGCGGAGCCCGGGGATCTCTTTGATCGCCCCAACCGTGTAGAGCGTGATGCCCGCTTCGCCGACGATCGAGCGCCCCGGCTCGATCATGAGCTTCGGCGCTTTCAGACCGTACTTTGCGCATCCCGTCTTGACGGCTCCGATCAGCGCCCGCAAATAGGCGGCGTATCCGTCGAAGGTGAATTTCTCGTCCTCGTCCGTGTACCAAATGCCGAATCCCCCGCCGAGGTTGAGGGTGTCCGCCTCGAAGGAGAGTTTTTTCTTCATATCCGCCATAAACGCGAGGCATTTTTCCGCCGCGACGCAGAAGGACTGCTTCTCGAAGATCTGCGAACCGATGTGGCAATGGAAGCCCCTGAGCCGCAGATGCCGTTTGCCGAGGAGGTGCTTTGTCATCGCTTCGGCGGCGCCGCTTGTCACGGAAAAGCCGAACTTGCTGTCCGGGGTCGCCGTCTGCACAAATTTGTGCGTGTGCGCTTCCACTCCCGGGTTGATGCGCAGAAGCACGTTCTGTACGGTGCCCCGCTTCTCGCATTCACGGTCGAGAAGATCGGCTTCGGTCGGGTCGTCAACGGCAAAATAACCTATGCCGCAGTCGAGTGCATATTCGATCTCCCGCGGCAATTTGTTGTTGCCGTGCATGCAGATCTTTTCCGCAGGGAAACCCGCCTGCATCGCCGTATAGAGTTCCCCTCCCGATACGACATCCGCGCCGATCTTTTCCTGTTTGGCGATGGCGTACATCGCCTCACAGGAGAACGCCTTGCTCGCATAGAGCACGAGTCCGTCTCCGTATTCGTTCGCGATCGTGTCGCGGTAGATCCGCATCATTCCTCGGATATAGTCCTCATCGAAGACGTAGAGCGGCGTACCGAAAGATCTTGCAAGTTCTATACAGTCGCAGCCGCCGATGGTCAGGTGCCCTTTTTCGTTGACGCAGAGCGTCGCTCTCGAGTTCATTATTTTGCCTTCTTTTCGTGGAATGACAATATTATAGCACGTTTGTCGGGCGGCGGTCAAGAAAAATTCACGCGCCCGTGCGGCATTACTTCTTCGTTACCACTCCCCCGCGATCGCGCGGTAGGCGTCGCCGTAGGAAAACTTTTCGGCGGTTTCCGCGGCAATCAAAGGGCTGCGCCCCGCCTCTACACCGTCTCGGTAGAGAACGACTTCTCCCACCTTTGTGCCGGCGGCAAGAGGCGCCTTTACCCCCTCGTCAAAGTAAAATTCGGTCGTCGTGTTCACCTCTTCTCCCCGCTTGCAAAACACCGTGAGGTCGCGTTCCGTACACACGGGGATCTGTTTTTGCTTCCCGCCGCGAACGTCGAGTTTGATATCGAGCGGTTTGCCCGCCTCGGCGATCTTGCGGCTTTCATAGTTTGCAAAGGCGTAGTTGAAGAGATTTTTCACGCTTTGGAAGCGTTTATCCGAGTTCTCCGCACCGATCACGACGGAGATAAGGCGGGTGTCTCCCCTCTTTGCGGTCGCCGCGAGGCAAAAACCCGCTTGTCCCGTGTATCCCGTCTTTCCGCCGTCGCACCCTTCGTAAAAACGGATGAGCTTATTGGTGTTGGTGATGGTCGTCGTGCGCCCGTCGGGATGGGAAAAATCTTCCAGCCAGACCTTGGAGAATTCGAAATATTTTTTGTGCGTAAGAAGGCTGCGGAGCATGAGGGCAACATCCTTGGCACAGGAATATTGCGGTTCTTTGGGAAGCCCCGTGCAGTTGGCAAACAGGGTATTGTCGGCGCCGAGCTCCTTTGCGCGGGCGTTCATCCGCTCCACAAAGAGGCTCTCGCTCCCCGAAAGCCGCTCCGCCATCGCCACGCAGGAATCGTTGGCGGAGCAGACGGCGATTGTCTTCATGAGTTCTTCCGCACGGTAGGAAAGTCCGCTTCCGAGGAACACTTGCGAACCGCCCATGCCGGATGCGCTGTCGCTGACGGCGATCTGTTCGTCGTACGAAAGGTTGCCGTCCTCTACCGCCTCGAAGCAGAGCAGCAGCGTCATAATCTTGCACATGCTCGCGATGGGCAAACGTTGCGTTTCGTTCGCGGAATAGGCGCACACGCCGCTTTCGCTGTCGCAAAGATAGGCGGCTTTACAACTTACAAGTTCTTCCGCCGTCGCACTTTTTGTTTCAAATGACATCGGCGCGAGCGCGAGAGAGAACGCGAACGCCGCTAAACATAACTTTTTCATATCCGCAGTTTGTGCGCTTTCTGAAAAAATATGATGTTTGTCAGAGCAGATTTCCGAGCGGATGAAAGAGCGCAAGAAGCAAGACCGTCTCCAACAGGCAGATGAGCACGAGAAGCGCGAGAAAAGCGAGGAAATCGCAGAGGAGCTCTTTCCAATCGCCCGCACAAAAGGAAAAGCAAAAGGCGCGGCAGACGGAGGTCCCTGCAGCGAGCAAAAGCGCAACGTCGACAAGAAGATGAATGGGCAAATAGAGCACGAATGCCACAACGGCGCCCGGGAAAGCATAAACGGAAAAAAGGATGGCGAGAGTTCCGCCGAAGGTGTAAGAGCGATACAACAGTACCACGGCGGGAAGCGGCAGACAGGCGGGATGCAGTCCGCCCGCAAGCACCAGCACGAGAAGAAGTGCGTTTCCCGCCGTGCGTTCGAGAAAAATGAGAAAAACGCTGCGGTCGGAATAGCAGACGCGGTCGAGGAAGCGGTCGCATATTTTCAGGTGATATTCATAGAATGCGGGGGTTTTGATAAATACTATGCCACACATAGTACTACACAAAAGTGCCAAAATCAAAAACAGCATCCACCATTTTCGCGAAAAAGCCCGCGAAATGCAGTTTTGCAGAAAAAAAAGAGGCGCCATACCTCATTGTATGCCCTTCCTCTTTTCTTTTTTACTCCCCTATCATTTTTTCGATGCCGATGCCGTAGCCGCGGGTCGGGGGGCGTTGAAGAACGCGTGAAAAGCAAATCATTCCTTGATCCCGCCGAGCATGAGGTCGCCCACGAGCCTCTTTTGGAAGCAGAGGAAGACGACAAATACCGGTATGAGCAGCAGGAGCGCTCCCGCGATCTTCATCGTCGGCCAAGCGGAAGTCGTCCGCGTGTCGAAGAAGAAATAGTACATTCCATAAGCCGCCGTCGGGAAGGACGGAAGGAAGAGCATCGGCGTTTGGTAGTCGTTCCAATAGCCGATAAATTTGATCAGCATGACGGTGAAGAAGAGCTTCCCCGAAAGCGGGAGCGCGATCTCGAGAAAGACTCGTAAATTGCCCGCCCCATCGATCTCGGCGGCTTCCGAAATATCCTTCGGCGCGCCCGCATACGTCGCATGAAAGATGAGAAAGTAAACGCCGAGAAAGCTCGCCTGCATCAGCCAAACGCCGAAAAAGGAATCGTAAAGCCCGAGGAGGGACATCATGCGAAGCTGAGACGGGAGCGCGCCGACAATGGGAAAACCGAGCGAGATCACGACGATCGCATAGACGATCTTCCCGAAGCGGAAGGGAAATCTTGCGGTTGCATATGCCGTGACGCAGGGCACGAGCGTTCCGAAAAACGCCCCACCGACCGCATAGAGCAAGGAGTAGCCGTATTGCGCGAGCAGCCCTATTTCCGTCCTTCCTCCGTGGAGAGGCACGTTGAAGGTCTTGAAGGCGTCAAGATAATTTTCGAAATGCCATTCGCCCTCGGGAAAGCCGATCGGAGTGGCGCGGAACTGGGCGACGGACTTCACGGAGACGGACAGCCCCCAAACCAGCAAAAAAAGGACGAGCAGAAAGTATGCCGCCATGAGCAGGAAGAGAAGAAGCACAGGCAGTTTGCTCGCGATTTTTTTGATTTTTTCTCCGAAATGTTTCATATTATTCGGTCGAAGGACCCAAACGCAGCATGATTTTCTTCGAAAAGAGTGCAAGGGGCGCAGTGACGAGCGTAAACAGAGCGCCCATTGCGGCAAGCACGGGATATTCGGCGAGCGTTGCGCTCCGCGCCTCGCGGAAAAGATAGTATCCGTAAGTATAGAGCGCGGGATCGGCGTCGTCCGCAAAGAAGTGATACAGTCCCATTTGTCCGACGAAGAGCCCCGCAACGTCGATCACGAGAAAGGTGACGAGGGTGGGATAGATCATGGGAAGTGTGATGTAAAAGAGCTCTTTCAAAAAGGTGCAGCCGTCCAGTTTCGCCGCTTCGGAAAGCGATTCCGGGATCGCGCTCATCGTACCCGTTAAAACGAGGACGCTCGTTCCGAGCCCCATCCAAACGTGGTAGAAGAGCAGAACGAAGAGCACACCCCCGCCCGAAAACAGCCCGCTCTCGGTGTGAAAGAGAATGGGAAAGGCGCGTTCGCCGAAGTATTTGAAGAGCACCGCCATCGCGATCGCGGAGAGGAGTGTCGGCAAAACGATCCCGATCTTCAAGAGAGTTGCAAACGGCTTTTTCTTGGCGATGTAATAAGAGAACAAAACCCCCAACCCGTCTCCGAGCAGGGAGAACACAAAGAGAAGCAAGGTGTTTTTCCATGCGGCGGAAAGTTCGGGCGAGCGGAACAGCAGATAGAACGCCTGTTTGAATTGTCCGAAGCCCGCGAAGGAAGTCGCTCCCGTGGTGTAGTCGTAGCGTTCAAACGCCATGACCAGGGAATTGACGTTGACGGCGATATAAAAGATCGCAAATTGCAGCAGCGGAAAGGCGAGCATTGCCGCATAGAAAATCAGGTCTCTGCGCCGTTTGCGGCTTCCCCTTCTTTCATTGGAAACTGCCATACAATTCCTCCCATGAGGATGCGGAGTACTGCGTTTGCATCCCGGCGAAATACTCTGCGGCGGAGACGCCTTTGCGGAAACTGTCGATGGGACAGCTCTCGGAGAGCCCGCCGACGACCGAACTCCAACGCTTGTCGAGGTTAAAATCGGATTGATGGTTGAGATAGAGCGAATTAGTGTCGAACGGATAGACGATCTCGGTGTCCCCCTTATTTTTCAGCGATAAAACGGAACTGCCGAAGGAGGTCATTTTTTTGAGTTCGCTTTCGGGCATCTCATAGCGGAGGGAACGCGGCGTGTTCGTCATCGCCGTGAATTCCACGAGAGAGCGGTCTGTGTAGCAGTAGCGCAAGAAGGCTTTTGCGAGCGGGATCTTTTCGGGATCGATCTTCGCATTGATGAAGGCGAGGCTGTAAAGGTTATCGAGCAGTGTTGCATGTCCCAAGCGGTTTTCCTCCGCCTTGGGAAGAGGAAGGAATCCGAGCCTGCGGTTTTTGCGGAGAGCTTTATCCCCGTATTCTTCCGCGAGCATCGCAAAGCTCCCGGAGGCTTCCGCCTCGTTCTCCCAATAGATGCCGTCGATGAAAAACCCGATCGGACTGTCCGTAAAGCTGCTTTCGAGGAACCCGTACTGCGCTTCGATATGAGAACAGGCGTCGTTCTTCGCGTCCGCGTGAAGATACCGTTCGTCGGAAGCGAGGCGATCCAAAAAGCTCAGAGCATAGGCGCGACCCGCCTGTTTGATGAGTTTCCAACCCGAACTCTGCCCAATCTCGGTCGGCTCTTCCGATACGGCGGAGATTACCTTTCCCGAACCGTCTACCCGAAAATCGCTCAAAAGATCGTTCGCCACACCGGCGAAAGAATAGTTGAGAGACATCTGTTCTTCGCCCTCGAAATCGGCAAAGAGCGCCGTCAAAAAGCTGTTCAGATAGACGTTGCGCGTCTCTCCCGCATAGCTAAGCGGCGTAATGCCCTTTTCGAGCATATGGTCGCACAGCTCGAAGAACTCGTCGTAAGTCGCGGGGAGCCCGTCGTCTGTCGAATAGTCGATGTTTCCCTCTTTTCCCGTCTTTCCGTCGGGACCGAAGGAGCGTTCTTCATCTGCGCTATGTACGAACCTCCCCTCTACGCCCTCTCTTGCAAAATAGAGATTTTCCCGCTCGAAGAGTTCGATGTCGTAGGAGAGCCCGAAATAGGAGGCGTAGTGCGGGATCGCATAGATCTTGCCGTCATGCTCGAAGTAGCTCTTCTGCGCTTCGTTGAATTTGTCAAAGATGCTCCCCTCTTCGCCGTATTCCGAGAGATCTTCCTTTACGGCGTCGGTGATGTCGAGGAATTGCCCATGGAAGATGCCGTCGTAATAGTAGCCGCGCTCGGTGAAAAAGACATCCTGAGGATAGGCTTCCATGTTGGCGAGAAGGGTCTGTCCGCTCTTCTTGTTGCCGTCGATCACGATCTGCACACCCGTCTTGCCGGGGAGGAAATCGGTCTCGGCATTCTCCTCCTCAAAGCGCGCGGCGACCGTTTTCAGCCAATCGTTGCCGAAACCGCCTTCATAGCTCGACACATAGAGTTGTGCTTTGCTTGGATCGATTCCACTATTTCCGCCGCATCCCGCGGCGCCCACGAGCGCCAACGCCAAAGCGCAAAAAATTCCCATAGCCTTTTTCATGGCATTTTTTCTCATCGGTTCTCGCTCCTCTTCCGTTGATGTGCAGACTCATTTTTGAGGTTTGTTCATTTTGTGTTTTAATTATATATTTTTGATAAATCTTTGTCAAGACTTCGACCGCGGTCATATAAGGAGTTTTGATAATAAAAAAGCCCGCGGATTTGAAGTGAACCCCAAAAGCTTTCACTTTTGGGGTGCGTATCGGTTTTTCCGAGGCTATCTTATGGGTTATTCCCCTATCATTTTTTCGATGCCGATGCCGTAGCCGCGGGTCGGGTCGTTCAAAAATACGTGCGTTACCGCACCGATGAGTTTTCCGTTCTGAACGATCGGGCTGCCGCTCATACCCTGTACGATCCCGCCCGTCTCCTCGATCAGTTTTTCATCCGTCACCTTGATGACGAAATTTTTATTCTCCTTATTGCCCGCATCCACTTTTGCGATGGCGATCTCGTACGCCTGCGGGAAAGTGCCGTCGACGGTGGAATAGATCACCGCCTTTCCGATCGTCGCTTCCGCGAGCGGCGCGATGTCTACAAGTGCGCAGCGGGAGTAGTCGTAATTTTCGAATTTCCCGTACAGCCCCGTCGAACATACTTTTTCGGCACGGGCGATCGCTTTGTCGTTGAGGAACAGTCCCCGCAGTTCCCCCGCTCTTCCGCGCACGCCCTTGTTGACGCCCACGATGCTGCAAAGGTATACTCTGCTATCGGAAATTTCGAGCAGGTCATTCCCCTCATCGGCGACTTTGTGCCCGAGCGCACCAAAGCGCCCCGTTTCTTTCTCGATATAAGTTACGGTCCCGATGCCGGACAGCGTGTCCCGTATGAGTACGCCGATCTTGTATTTTCCGCTCTTTTTTTCTTTTACGGGACAGATGCGCACCTCGGCGCACTCCCCGTTCCTTTTTACGGTCAGAACAATCTCCTTTCCGCCGCTCCTCGCGAGCGCCTCGTTGAGGTCCTTGATCGTTCCGATCTTCACGCCCTCTGCGCCGCAGATGCAATCTCCGGGTTTGAGTCCCGCTTCTTCGGCGGGACGGCAGATCCCTTCCTCCGCATTGACTTCGCTCAGATCGATGATTTCCGCGCCGCCCGCGCCGAGCATAAAGCCCGCAGTCATGCCGCCCAAGTAATATTTTCCGCTCGCCGCCTCTGCCGCGACCCCCGTCTGCAGGGGCAAAAAGAGACACACCGACAGCATGAGTGCGACGATATAAAATTTCAGCTTACGCAATGTTCTCCTCCGAATGTCCGCCGTGGACTTAACAGAGCTAATTTGCGTAAGCCGACTAAGTTCTATGCGCCGAAAGAATTTCCTCTTCTCGGGAAAACTTCCTTTATTTTTTGTACTTTTTGCCCTCTTCGAGCAAGAGATCCGCGTGGCTCAGAGAGATCTCGTCCGTATCTCCCGAGAGCAGCCGTGCAAGCTCCGAACGTCTTGCCTCTTCGTCCAGCGCCCTTACGCGGGTGTAGGTTTTTTCGCCCGCCTCCGTTTTTTCGATCAAAAACTGTCTGTCTGCGGCGGCTGCGATCTGCGCAAGATGTGATACGGCAATGATTTGGGTGTGTTTGGCGATTTTTGCGAATTTTTCCGCGACGACTTTTGCGGTCTTTCCGCCGATCCCGGCGTCGATCTCATCGAAGAGATAGGTGCCGATGCCGTTCACCTGCGTAAGTTGCGCTTTTACGGCAAGCATAAAGCGGCTCATTTCGCCGCCGGAGATGATCTTTCCGAGTTCTTTCAAAGGTTCTCCCGCATTGGCGGAAAACAAGAAGCGCACGCCGTCCAAACCTTCTCCCGTCGCCTTCGCCACGTCTTCGCGGGTATATTCGTCAAATTGCACCTCGAAACGCGCCGAGGCGATATTCAATGTTTTGAGCTCTTTTACGACGCGTTCCGTCCATGCGGCAGCGCCCGCTTTACGGGCATCGGTGAGTGCGACGCAGGCGGAATAGAGGGAATTTTCCGTTTTTTCGAGCTCGGCGGTCAGCTTTTCGTATTGCGCGCCGCTGTTTTCGAGCAGATCGCGCTCTCCTTTTGTCCGATCGAGAAACCGCATGATGTCCCCGACCGTCTCGCCGTATTTTTTCTTTAAGGCACGAATTTCATCGATGCGATTCTCCACCCGTTCGACTTCGCTCTCATCGACATCGAGCTCCTCCGCAAGGGACTCCACTTCCGAGCCGAGGTCGGATAGTTCCGCAAGTGTATTTTCGAGTCGGTCGCAGAGGCGGGTGTAGTCGCCGAATCGGGAGAGCGACCGCAGGGCGCGCAGCGCGGTGTTGGAAGCGTCTGTTGCGCCCCCGTCCGCGGTAAGGCATTCCCGTGCGGTGTTGAGTCCTTCGAGGATCCTTTCCGCATTCCGATATTTGGTGCGAAGAGAGAGCAGTTCCTCTTCTTCCCCCTCTTTCAGTTCCGCGCGCTCGATCTCGTCGATTGAAATCGCAAAATATCCAACCGACGGGAACGTTCGCCTTCGTCGCCGCCGATGAGAGAGAGCGCCTTTACGATCTCCTTTCTGACCGCGAGGAGCTCCGCGACCCGCGCCTTCTCCTTTTCCACACCGGCAATGCGGTCCAAAAGGCGGAGTTGGTTGCTTTCTTTTAGCAAAAAGAAGTGTTCGCTCTGTCCGTGAACGTCTACCAACTTGGAGGTAATGCGCCGGAGCATGGACGCGGGAACGGGGTTGCCGTTGACTTTTGCGCTCCCTTTGCCGTCGGAAGTGAATTTTCTGGAGAGAACGAGAGTTTCGTCCGGTTCGATGTCCAGCTCGGAGAGAAGGGCGTTGAGTTCTTCGTCGGTCGAAAATTCCGCGCGCACGGAACATTCCGATTGCCCGTAGCGGATCATGCTCTTGTCGGCTTTTGCACCGAGGACAAAATCGATCGAATCGAGAATGACGGATTTTCCGGCGCCCGTTTCGCCCGAAAGGACGTTGAGCCCCTCCGAAAATTCGAGGTCGGCTCTGTCGATGAGCGCGATATTTCGGATAGAGAGACTTTTGAGCATTTTTTCAGATCTTGGCGATGCGTGTGAGCCGCTCCATCACTTCCTGCGCGGCTTCGGGAGTCTTGCAAAGAGTGAACACGGTATCGTCGCCGGCGATGCTGCCCGCAACTTCCGCATAGTTGAGCCGATCTACGACCACGCCCGCATTGGCACCGTTGCCGTTGAGCGTCTTGATGACGACAATATTTCCCACAACTTGTATGGATTCGAGCCCCGCCTGAAAGAGCGCGCGCATTTTATCGGAGAGTTCGCCCTCGTTCGTGCCGATCGCCGCATAGCGGTAGCGCTTTTGCGAGCCCGCGACTTTGAAGAGGCGGAGCTCTCTTACGTCGCGCGAGACGGTCGCCTGCGTCACATTGAAATGTGCGTCTGCCAACTCTTTGCAGAGTTCCTCCTGCGTTTCGATCTCTTTTTCTTCGATGAGCTCGAGGATCTTGGTGTGTCTTGCGTTTCTCAACATGGTTTTCTCCCTTTTCTATTCCGTGTTCAATTTATTTTTTCCGTCAAGTGGCGGAAGAAGTCCTGTTTTCCGTTCACGAGGAAGGTGGCGTGTCGTGAAGATTTCTTTACGGTCACGATGTCTCCGGGCTCTGCCTCGCCCAAAAATTCTCCGTCGCCGTGGATGATCGCGCCATTCGGGAAGACGAAGGCAAGTTCGCTCTTGTCGGAGAGGACGATGGGACGGCTTCGCAGAGAGAAGGCATTCACGGGAGTGAGCAAAAAAGCGCCGCATTCGGGGACGAGAATACTTCCTCCTGCCGAAAGGGAATATGCGGTAGAGCCCGTCGGAGTAGCGAGGATGAGCCCGTCCGCATTGAATTCTCCCGCGGCAGTCCCGTCGACGGTGACGCCGATGCGGATCACGCTGTCCTCCGTGTCGGGGGCGATGCGGCGCATGAATACAATCTCGTTGAGACAGTGGCAGACCTTTCCGCGCACATTTGCCTCAAGCATGCTTCGCCGCACAAAATTGCAATCTTCCGACAGGACGAGAGAGACGGCGTCCCCCTCCTCTCCCCGATCGAATTCGGTGAGAAATCCGATCGTGCCGTAGTTGATCCCGACAAGCGGAATCCCAAGCAGGGAGCTTTTCCGCGCTGCGCGCAACATGGCGCCGTCCCCGCCGAGGACGATCAGTCGGTCGACATCCGCGATGCCCTTGACGTCCGAAAAAATACGCACAAAAGCGCCCGCGGCGGAAAGAGCCGCCTCGAGCGAATGCACCTCCTCAAGAGGAACTTTTTTTTCGTGATAGCAAATACCGATTTTCATGATGCCCGCGATATATTATAACTTTTTTATGAATAAAATCAAGGGGTTTTGCAAAAAAGTCGGAAAATTTTTATAAAATTTTTATTTTATAAGTGTGAGCGGGTGTAAAAAAGTCTCTCGGTCCGCGGCGACCCCGCCCTTTTGAAGCCAAAGAAGGTATTCGATATTCTTTTTCGGGCGTATGGGCGCATTGGTGAGCGCAACGGGCGCCGCTTGGAGCGCGAGACAAAAGTCGTAGAAATCGCCGAGGAGCCGACGATGCAGTGGAAAAGGACAGATCCCGCTCTTGCCCAATGCCTGCCGCCCGCATTCGAATTGCGGTTTGAACAGAACATACGCGCATCCGCCCTCGGGCAGAAGCCGCACGACGGTGGGCAGGATGAGGCGAAGCGAGATAAAACTGAGATCGCCGACGATGCCGTCGAGCGGACAGGAAAAATCGCCCGCGGAAAGGTAGCGGGCGTTGGTGTCGTCCATGACGGTCACGCGCGGATCGGAGGAAAGAGCGGGCGCGAGTTGGCTTTTTCCCACGTCCACGCAGAACACTCTTTTTGCACCTCGTTGCAAAAGGCAGTCGGTAAATCCGCCCGTGCTGGCGCCGAGGTCGGCAAAGACCATGCCCTCTACGGAGCGTTCAAAGGCGTCCAGCCCCTTGGCGAGCTTGTATCCGCCTTCCGACACAAACTCTTCTCTCCGTGAGAGAATGAGAAACGGCTCTTCTCCCGTGATCTCGTCGTCGGGAGCGACGGGTCTGTCCCTTAGGCGCACGAGCCCCGCTTTGAGCGCTTCCGCCGCTTTTGTGCGGGAACCGAAGCGCGTCGAAAAAAATTTATCGGCACGCATAAGCGCTCCTGATCGCATCGAGGATCGGTCCTTCTCCGAGACCGAAGTCGCGCAAGAGTTCCTGCGGCTCACCGTGCGGGAGGAAGCAGTCGGAAAAACCGAACGAGACGACGTTCTTTTCGATTCCGTGCAGGCGGTAGAAGCGCGCTACCGCATCGCCCAAGCCCCCGATCAGGGCATTGTCTTCCAGCGTGATAAGAGTGCGTTGCGGAAGAGAACGTAACAACACTTCGTCGAGCGGACGCAAAAAACGAGCGTTGACGAGTCCGACATCCATGCCTTCGTCGAGTGCGCTCTTGCGGATGCGTTCGGCGAGCGCAAGACAGCGCTCCCCCGCTGCAAGCAATACTATGCCTGACATAGTACTATGTAAAACTTCGAATTTCCCGATTTCGACCTCGGCGATCTCGCCTTCGTTGCCCTCCCGTGGGTAGCGGATGGCGAGCGGACCGCGATGTGATACGCTTGCGCGGAGCATGGAACGAAATTCCCCGATGTCCTTCGGAATGGCGACGGTGAGATTGGGCACAAAGGAAAGAAAACTCAGGTCGAATACCCCTTGGTGCGTCTCTCCGTCCGCTCCGGATACTCCCGCACGGTCGATACAGAGAGTGACGGGCAAATTTTGGGCGCAGATGTCGTGGATGATCTCATCGAACGCGCGTTCCAAAAAGGTGGAAAAGATAGCGTAGTACGGTTTCATCCCCCCTGCCGCCATCGAAGCGCACAGCACGGAGGCGTGTTCCTCGCAGATGCCGACATCGAAGGCTCGTTCGGGGAATTGTTCGAAAAAGGGTCGGAGCCCTAAACTGTCCGTCATCGCCGCCGTCACGGCGACGATCTCGGGATGACCCTTTGCCAAAGCGCACAGTTCTTCACCGAGCGCTTGGTTATATTCTTTCCGCCCGGGAGCGGGGCTCACGCCGTGCGTTTCCGTGGGGGCGCTTTCGCAAAAGGAATAGCCCTGCCCCTTTTTCGTTGTAACATGCAACAGCACGCTCCCGCGGCTTAGCTCCTCTTTTGCCTCTTCGAGTGCGGGGAGAAGCTCCGAAAGGTCGTTTCCGTTTACGACACCGCGATATGTAAGTCCGAATCGTTCAAAAAGTTTTATGTTTTCAAGGGGAGGCTGCCCCTTCAATTCTCCGAGCAACTCATGCATACCGCCCACCGTGGGCGAAATGGACATGCCGTTGTCATTGAGGACGATGAGTACGCGGCTCCCCAAAATTTTGATGCTGTTGAGCGCTTCGTACACGAGCCCGTTGTTGAAGGAGCCATCCCCGACGAGAGCGATGACGTGATAGTTCTCCCCTTTTAAGTCCCTTGCCTTGGCAAAGCCGAGCGCTGCGGAGATCGCAGTGCCAGCGTGACCGGTGTCATAGCAGTCGTATTCGCTTTCGCTGCGTTTGGGAAAACCGGAAATGCCCCCGCGTTTCCGCAGTGTGTGAAAGACGTTTGCGCGTCCCGAAAGCAGTTTATGAGTGTAGCATTGGTGCCCAACGTCGAAGATGAGTTTATCTTTCGGGAAATCGAACACGCGGTGCAGGGCAACGGTGAGTTCCACCGTGCCGAGGTTGGAGGAAAGATGTCCGCCGCAGACGGACACTGTGCGAAAAATTTCTTCCCGCAAGCTGCCGCAATATGTTTTGAGTTGTTCGAGGGAAGCCGATTTCAACTCCCCTTCCGTGATTTGCTTCATATTTTCAGTTCAGTTATCCCGATTGCGCACGAACTCTACGACGGCGGCGAGAAAATCGTCTCTGCCGAGGTTGCTCAAAAGAGACAGACAGTTTGCCGCCGTGCGATCGGCAAGCAGTTCCGCTCTTTTCAAACCGTACACCTTCACACAGGTGAGCTTATCTTCCTCTCTGTCTTTTCCGAGCGTTTTGCCCATTTTGACGCTTTCTCCCTTTTCGTCGAGGATGTCGTCCGTGAGTTGGAAGAGCCGCCCAAGCGCCTGCCCGAACCGTTCCGCCGCGTCTGCGTCACCTCCGCCGAGGAGCGTCGCCATGACGATGGGAGCGGCAATGAGCTTTCCCGTTTTATGCGAGTAAATAAAGTCGAGTTCTTCTTCTCCGCCCGTTTGTCCCGTGTAGAGAAGATCGGCGGATTGCCCCGCCACCATGCCGTCTGCGCCTGCCGCATTTGCCAAATAGCGGGCGGCGTCGAGATGCGCTTTGCTTCGTGCGCTTTCGCGCAAGAGAAGGCACATCGCCTCCGACAGCAGTCCGTCTCCCGCGAGGATCGCATTGGCTTCGCCGAACACTTTGTGGTTGGAGGGATTGCCCCTGCGAAAGTCGTCGTTGTCCATGGTGGGCAGGTCGTCGTGGATCAGGGAATATGTATGGATACATTCCAAGGCGAGCGCCAGTCCGACTTCGGCGGTGTGATCGACCCCGAAATGCTCCAATGTGCCGAAGAACAGCACAGGGCGCACCCGTTTTCCTCCCGTGAGCAGAGAATAGCGCATGCTCTCGGTCAAAACGGGCGGTCGGTGCGTCATCTCCGCACAGAATCGCTTGAGTTCCTTTTCGAAGAAGGCGAGATATCCTTGGTATTGCTTCTGAAAGTTCATTTCCTTCTCTTTTCCGCCGCGGTACACACATTGGAAAGCAGCATGGCGACCGTCATCGGTCCCACGCCGCCGGGAACGGGGGTGATGTAAGACGCCTTCTTTTCCACAGCCTCGAAATCGACATCGCCGCAGAGCTTCCCGTTCTCGCGGTTCATCCCCACGTCGATGACGACGGCGCCCTCCTTTACCATATCGGCTGTGATGAGCTTCGCCTTCCCCACCGCCGCGACGAGGATGTCCGCATTCAGGCATTCCGCTTTGAGGTCTGCGGTACGGGAGTGGCAGACGGTCACGGTGGCGTCGGCGTTCAGGAGAAGGAGCGCCATCGGCTTTCCGACGATGTTGCTCCGTCCTACAACGACGGCACGCTTGCCGCGCGTTTCGATGCGATAGCGTTTGAGCAGTTCCATGACCCCGAGGGGCGTGCAGGCGACGGTGCCCTCTTTCCCGAGGGCGAGTGCCCCGATATTTTCCGCCGAAAATCCGTCCACGTCCTTTTCCGGGGGGATCTCGGCGAGGATCTTTTGCGCATCTATCCCCTTGGGGAGCGGAAGTTGCACGAGGATGCCGTCCACTTCTCCGTCTTCCGCGAGCTGCCGTACGGTCGTGATCGCCTCTTCTTCGGAGACATCGCAGGGCAAACGGACATCGAGCGAGCGGATCCCCACTTCGCGGCAACCGTTGAGTTTGTTGCGGACGTAGATCTCGGAAGCGGGATCTCCCTCGACGAGCACGACCGCAAGGCAGGGTTTTCTGCCCGTATTTTCAAAGAAACGCGCGGTGCGTTCAAGCAATTCCGCGCGAATTTGGGCGGCGACTGCCTTCCCATCGATGATCATGAAGCGAGAAAACCTCCAAGTACGCCGTTTACGAAGTTTGCCGAAGTTTCGGCAGAGTATTTGCGTGCGAGCGCCGTCGCTTCGCTCACGGAGACAATGGGCGGCACTTCTTCCAAATAGAAGATCTCGGCGAGGGCGACGAGCATTACGGCACGATCTACGGGAAAGATGCGGTATTCCGCAAACCGCGTGACTTTTTCGGCAAGTTTTTGCCCGAGTTCTTCGCTGTGCGTTTCCGTCAGCTCCACGAGCTTAGCCGCGAACGCAGTCTCCTCTTCGTTGAGTTTGAATTGTTGATAAACTTTTTTCCGAAAGACTTCTCCGCTGTCCCCGCCGAACAGGGACGCAAAGACGATACGGAACGCCGCCTCTCTCGCGTCGCTTCTCATATTGCTCCTTACGGGAAATTCCCCTTCCGCACGGAAAGGGAACGTTCTCAGCCGATTTTTTCCTGTTCGTTGTTTTCTTCCGTATGCGCGGGAGCGGATGCGGGAGTTGCGGGGAATACCACGCTCTGCACATGGACGTCGATCTTGGCGATCTTGAATTTCGTCATGGATTCGACCATCTGCTTGACCGTCTGTTGGATGGAGTATGCGAGTTCCGGAACATTGTAGCCGTAATGGGCGATCACGGAGACGTCCGCAAAGATGCCCTCCTTCTCGAAGCAGATCTTGATGCCCTTGCTCTTGGAGGGCACGAGCTCTATGCCTTCGGTCTCCTGCAAACTCAGAACGACAATGCCGCTCACGATGTCCGCATTGTAGGAGATCCTGCCTTTCTGTCCGTTGGGATTGTATCTGATGCTTGCCATAATATACACCTCTTGGTAGCATTATAGCACATCTTTTTTCATTTTACCACTATTTTTGCTCAGCTTTCCGCATAAATAGGCATAATTGCGATATTTCCTTCGCGAATTTCTTTCTCGTCTTCGAAGATGGAATAGATTTTCAGCGCGGTTTCGGCGGTGAGTTCGCTCGAATTGATAAAGATATTCACATTGTCGGAATCGGAACCGATGATGACGATAGCGTCAGTAAACCCGAGGGAGCGGATCATGGTTTCGAGCACGAGTTCTTCTTCCATGACGGCTACCATCTTCTGCTTTTCGGCAACGGCGTCCGCGTATTCCTGCGTGTCGGGCGCATATGCCGAGATGATGCCGTCGAGCTGAACAAATTCTTCGCTGCGCGTGGAACTGCGTTCCGCACGGTGGGAGGTGAAGAAGTTCACGCTCTGGGCGCCCTCTGCGCCGACGTCGGTCGTGCGCGTGCCGGCGAGCACGAAGTTGAATACGGCTGTTACCGCAAGCAACAGGACGAGGGTGGACATGAGTACGATTTTTTTGGTGTTGGACATGATTTATCTCCTTTTCAATGATTTGCTTTTTGTGCCGGGTATACCTGCACATCCTCTTTTTCGAGCCGCAAGAGCCCTGCGGTGATGTCGAGGATATGCGAGCGGGTGAGAAGGCTGTCCTTACCGCCGAATATGACGATCGCGCTCACTGCCCGTCCGTCTTCTTCGGCGACCATTGCCGTTGCGCTCTCCACGCCGTCGATCTCGGTAAGTAGTTTGATAAGCCGCGCCTCTGTCTCCGTCGGGCAGTAGGAGGAAGATTTTTCTCCGAAGATCAACCAAACGGCGAGTAGCAACAACAATGCGGCTGCGCCGATGAGCGCAGTGCGGAAGGTGCGGTTTTGCAGAAGCGATTTTATTCTTCCCATACCACCTCCACGTCTGCGGCGTTGCAGGCAAACGTTTGGGAAAGCGCGCTTGCAATGCTGTCTGCAATATCTATATGCCCATCCTGTCCGGATATGCAGTCCGAAGAAAGATTTATTCTGATTTTTGTCATCGGGAAAGGCGCCTTTGGGCTGCGCGTCACACAAGCCGTTGCCGCAAGGGAAAATTTCTCCTGCAACAAGGAGGCGATCTCCCGTTCGTCTTTTTCTTCGAGCAGACGTGCACAGGCGGAAAGATAACCTTCGTCCTCTCCGAGCTCGGCGGCGGGAAAGGTAAATTCCTTTTTCGTCATAAGGGTGAGAAGAGGCGCAGCCAGCACGGCAAACACGATCAGCCGGCTCATCCCCTTCAAAAAAGCGCCCATTTTGCCGCCCGGGAGGATGACGGAGAGCGCTGACATGAGAAGCGCCGCCCCCGCAACGGCGAGAATATAGCCGCTCAAAAGATCACCCCCGAAGAGCAAACGAGCAAGAGCAGCGTAAGGAAGTATAAAAACGCAACGCAGAGCATGCCCGCGACAAAGTAACCGAGATCACCCGCAAGACGGGACAGCAGCGCGGAGATCTTTCCGCCGACGGGCTCCGTCACCGCCGCGGATAACCGTAAAAACAGTTGCAAAACGCCGAACAGGAGCACGGGTTTTGCCACCGTTCCCGCCAGCAAAAAGACGGCAAACGTTCCGAGCGCGTTTTTGATGAGGGCGCTTCCTGCAACGACGAGGTCCATCCCGCCCGAGAGAAATCCGCCCACCATGGGCACCGAGCCCGAAACCACGTATTTGATCGCGCGCAGAGAGAGTCCGTCGTATTGTGCGGAAGCGATCCCCTGCACGGTGAGAAACAGGCTGAAAAGTCCGAGGCACAGCCCCATGACCCACTTGGTGACGCTCTTGAAGAAGTCTCCGAGCTTTTCGGTCTTGATCCCGTCCGTAAGATTGCCGACGAAGCCGAGCACGATAACGACGATGGCAACGGGTAGAACGATGCTTTCAAACAACTTACAGATGCCCCCGCTCATAAACGCCACGGCGGGACGGTACACGGCTGCCGATACGGTCCCTCCGCTTGCCGCCATCAGGGTGAGAAGAAGCGGGTAGACGAGCTCCATCTGTTTTCGCATATTTTCCACGGTATCGAAGCATTCGGCAATTGCGGCGGTCAAACAGGAAAGTACTACGGCGCCTACCGAAAGATAGCCGATAAAGCCGATTATGTCAGACATAGTACTATGTAAAAAGCCGTTTTTCGCTGAGTTCAGGATTCCGCAGAGCAAAGATACCGCAACGATCAGGGCAAAAGCGGGTAAAAAGAGTGCCGCCTCCTCCCACACAATACCGAGGAGTTCTTCACCCAATTCGGCGTGGTCGAGGGCTGCGTCGCCGGAGATCAAACGCTTTAATTTGTCTTTTACGGACATTCCGCGAAAGTCCCGTAGTCCGTCGAGATAATTTTGCAGCTCTTTCGTGTCGAGCGAGGCGAGAAGCTCATCAATATTTTTATTCAGCTCCCCCATCGCATCGTCCTCGAGGCTTGCGGCATTCGCTCTTGTCGGGCTGCCGAGCGGCACCGAAATTACCGTGAGAAGAACGAAAAGCAACAAAACGAGCGGTTTCAGGCGTGTGTGTTTGCGTTTCACTTGATGAGCTCCAGAAGTTTTACAATGAGGATCAGCACGTTTTCAAGAATGGGTACGGCGAGCACCAGTATCACCGCTTTTCCACAAAAGACGAGCTTGTCCGCGAGAGAATTCTGTCCGAAGTCGTTTAAGATCCCCGCGCTGAATTCCACGAGATAGCCGATGCCGATCATCTTCAATACGCTCTTTACGAGGGAGGAGTCGACGCCCGTCGTCTCGGCGATCTTTCGGAAGATGGACAAACTGTCTTGTAGCAGATCGAAGACAAAGATCAGCAAAAGGACGCTTCCCGCAATCGTAACGGCGAGAGCGAGTTCCGGCTTGGTCGCTTTGAGGAGAATGGCGGCGACCGCCGTAATGAAGGCGATGCCGACGAGCTGAAAGATTGCCATACGCTATACTGTGAGGTTGAAGATCTCTTTTATGGTCGCAAAGAGATCCCCCACCATTGTGACGGCGACCGTGAGGGCGATCACGAGCCCTACGATAGAGACGACGGTGGCGATATCATCGCGGTCGGATTTTTTCAACAAAGTGCATACGACGGTGATGAGGATCCCGATCGCGGCGAGTTTGAAGATAATAGAGATATCCATGTGCTATACGATGAGGATGACGAATGCGAGCCCCGCCAAAAGCCCGAGTTTGGTGTAGAGCTCCCCTCTTTCCGCGGCTTCCTTGGCGGAGCTGTTTTTTTTATCGAGCAACGAGGCGCGTTTTCCTCCGAAGAAGCCGAGTTCGGCGGCAGTATCCCCCCGTCCGAGTTGGCTAAAACAGCTGCGGACCTCCTCTCTTTCCTCTTGCGTAAGATAGTCGAGGTCGAAAAGCGGCGGTTTTGCGGAGAGAAAATTTTCCACCGCCTTTCCGAAATCGCCCGAAAACTTGCAACTTCTCAAAAATTCGGTCAGCGGCGCACGGCGGTATTCGAGTTCGGCAAGATACTTTTCGTTGAGGTCGTACGCCTGTGCGAAAAAGCTCCTGCGCGCACGGTATTTTCCGGCGGCGAGCCATCCGAGCAGTGTGCAGAAGGCGATGGAGAGCCCGCATACGATCAATTTCAGCCACATAGTTCTCCCTCTTCGCCGAGAATGCGGTCGATCTGCCCGAGTCCTTTGAGTAAAACATAACGGGAAAAGAGCTTTTCGGGGACATCTTCGAAGCGCACAAGGTGTGCCGAAGCGAACACGTGCACTCCCGCGCCGACTGCGCGGCGGACGGCGGAGTAGTCTTCCGGCAAGAGCTCGTCAGTGACGATGAGGTCGGGACGCATGGCGCGGATCCCCGCCGTGAAAGCAGTGAGTTTGTCGGCGAATTTCATGCAATCGGAAGTCGTGCCCAAGTTCCCCGCGGAGAGCTCCCCGCGCTCGTCGCATACGAGCACATTGCAATGGTTTTTCGTGCAGACGAGGCGAGAGAGGTCGCGGAGCAAGGTCGTTTTTCCCCTCCCCGGCGGCGCCATGATGAGCAAAGAGCACAGCCCGTCCGTCAGACATCGCGTATAAATTTCCTGTGCACAACCCGGGATCTCGTGCGGCACGCGGATACAGAGAGAAGTGATCCCGCGCACCGCATGAATGCGCCCGTCCCGATAGACGCAAGACCCGGTGAGTCCGATGCGAACGCCGCCTTCCGCCGTCAGAAACCCCTGTTTGAGTTCGTTTTCCACCGCATAGACGGAGCGCCCGCTTGCATTGAAGAGAATGTCCTCGATCTCCTCCGCGGTAGGCACGAGCGCCCGATTTTCGGGGCAGACGCCCTCTGTCCCGAGGAAGATATTTTCCCCGAGGTTGGCGGAGAGCGGCTTCCCGGCACGGATGCGGAGCTCGCAGAGCCTGTTGAGGTCGAGACGGCGCAGGCACGTGAGAATGCGCGGCGGAAGGAATTCCAACATTGCTCTATTTTATGGGACAAGACCCGCGGTTATGAACAAACCGAAAAATTGTTTTACAATGCGGAAACAAAAAATAGCCCCGCGTTCCACCTATATACGCGGAACACGAGGCAAAGCGTTTGAAACGCTCTAAGGTCAGACGTTGAAACAGCTTCCGCCGATAAATTCCCGCAGAAGGGAATTGCAGGGAATGACGGAATCGTCGTCGATGAGACGGAAATATTTCAAGGTTTTGATAAGCCTGTTTGCGACGAGGTATTGCGGATCGGCAGGTGAAATTTCGGCGAGCGCCTGCATCGCCTGTTTTTTGAGTACGCACAGCTCGTAGCCGAGACTCGAATTGAACACATAGTCGGCATTTTCCTGATTGGGATAGATCCAGCGGAATTCTCCGTTCCGCACCGATTGCCACATATCGATCGTCGTCGCGGCGGGGCAGCCTCTGAATTTCATATCGCGTACGATCCGACGGATGAGGCGGGCATCCGTAGTGGAGAGCGGAGAGTGGTCATCGATGTTCAATTGGGCGTGAGGAGCAATATAGATCTTGAATTTTTGATGCTTCGGGATCGAGCGCGTCAACTTTTCGTTGAGTGCATGGATGCCCTCGATGATGATGGGCACATTTTGTTCCACGCGGATCGTTTTCCCGCTCTCGCGCCTGTCCTCCTTGAAGTTGAAGTGCGGCAACGTGACTTCTTCTCCGTTGATGAGGTCATACAGGTCTTTGTTGAAGAGATCGATGTCGAGGCAGTCGATGTGTTCGAGGTCGAGCTTTTCGCGCGGTTTTCCCTGGAGTTCGCAAATTTTCGCCTTGTCGAAGTAATAATCATCCATCGATATGGTGACGGGGGCGATTCCGCGCGACAAGAGTTCGATTCTGAGGCGGTTGCAGAAGGTGGTCTTTCCGCTCGAACTCGGACCGGCGATCGCAACCAATCTTGCATTATGCAGCTCTTTTTCTATCATGTCGCCGAGTTCGGCGAGCTGCTTGTTGTGATGCGCCTCGCACATTTGCACGAGTTCGAGCATATCGCCCCGATCGATGATGCGGTTGATCTCGGCAACCGTTTGGACCTGCGTTTTTGCCGCCCAATTGTAGGCGTTTTGTAACGTTTTGCAATAGGTCGCCTCTTCTTCGAACTCGGGGATATTCGCGTCGAGGTCGTGGCGGGGATATTGAATGATGATGCCGGGGCTGTACGGCGTGATCGTATAGTTATGGATGCAGCCCGTGGACGGCACCATGTAGCTATGCAGGTAATTGTAGTATTCCCCGCACTTGTAGAGATGTACCGTCGTCTCGGGACGGTATTTGAGGATGCCGATCTTATCGTCCAAATGGAATTTCTGATAGATCTTCGTAGCCTCCTCGATGGTGACGGTGACTCTTTCAATGGGCAGATCGGCGTCGATGATGCGCTGGACTTCTTTGGAGATCTCGTCAACGGCTCTCGCCATATTAAAACTTTCCGTCAGCGATTGGCAGAAGATAGAGCGGGAGACGTTGTAGGAAAAGCGTATTTTTACCTCCGGAAAGATGTTATAGAACGCCATTGCGACGATGTAGCGCAGGCTGGCGCTGTATACCCTGCCCGCTTCGAAGTTGTTCAGATTGAGGAGCTTGATCGTCATCCCGTTGTTCTTTTCGGAGAGCCGATAGTTGAGCTCTTTGATCTGTGCGCCCACTTGACAGACAACGAGGTTTTTTCTTTCCTGTTTGTCTATGAGTTCGAGAACGCGAGTCCCCTCTTCTACGGAAAGTTTGCGGTCATTAAAGTTGATTTTTATCATGGTATTCCCTCTTATTTTTGTGTTTGGTGTTCTATTATACATCAAAAAAATTGTTTTCGCAAGAGGTTTTTGAAAAATTTTTTCCGTTTGCGTGAATTTTTTTCATGGCTTCCCGTCAATCGCAAAAATAAATCGGAGAATACGTCGTTCTTTCCGCAATCATCGGATAGAACGGAGCTTGCTTTTAAGTCATACCTGCCAATTCATCCAAGGTAACGTGAAAAAAATTTGCCAAAGCGATCAGAGATGAAAGTGTTGGTTCCCGCAGACCATTTTCCCATAAACTGATGCAGCCTTTGCTGACGCCGATAAATTTAGCCAACTCTACTTGCCCTATGCCACGCGCCGTTCTTAATTCTTTCAAAATTTCACCGAATTGATTTTCCATACTTACAATTTTCTCACTAATGTAAGAAAAACGCTTGACTTCTTACAAGTGTAAGACTATAATGAAAGTAAATTAAATCTTGGAGGAAAAACATATGATACCTATGCGGGCTTATGACCATTTGGGAAGGCAAATCATAAGCGCAAAAACAAGCGGAACAACACTTTCTGTTGACTGCGAAAAAATCGAAAGGGACATCGTTGCCAGAATTCGTGCAAAAAAAGCAATGACTGTATTGGTGATTCTATGGCCCCTTTTGGCGGCTATGGCTTGTCTTACATGTTATATTTTGTACAGAGAAACTTACATTTTCATGGAGATTGCCATCGCTACCTATATCGTGGGAACCTATTCTTTATGTTGGGTCGGTTTTCCTGCGGGATATAGGTTTATGCTTGACTATCGTGACAGCGTTACTTTAGCCGATTATGCCGTGGCGATAATCGTCGGTATGATCACTATGTGCTTTTCCTATTTCATAGCAATTGTAAAGATTTTCAAGACAAAAAACGATTTGAGGTACATTCAAGGCATTTTGCTGGAAGCCAGGGAACTAGCGCAGTAATGACATACGACTTCCGCATAACGGTAGACATATCAATATTCAGACCGACTTGACTGAAATCGTTAAGTCGGTCTTTTCTAAACAGAAGAAACAAAGACCGGATCGCCTGCCTATTTTATGCTCAATAAATTGGAATTACCTTTTGCAAATCGCTGGGAGCTCGGCAAGACGAACTCGCGCCGAAATGCCAAAACGGTTTTCCGACCGCTTGATTTTCGTATCGGTTTATGGTAAAAAATCATAATACCTATGAAACAGGGATTGAGCGGAGAAGGATATGCAACACAAGGGAACGAAAATTCTTGAAACGGAGCGGCTGCTCCTTCGCAGGTGGAAGGAGAGCGACGCCGAAGAGGCGTTCGCACATTGGATGAACGACCCCGACGTCACGAAATATCTCACATGGACGTCGCACGGGGACATCGAAGTGACGCGCGCCCTTCTCAAAATGTGGGAACGGGAGAGCGGCGAGCCGCATATCTACCATTGGGCGATCGTCTTAAAGGAAGGGAATGTTCTCATCGGCGATATTGCCGTTCTGCGCGCGGACGACTTTCAGGAACGCGGCACGATCGGCTACTGCATGGGCAAGGCGTGGTGGGGAAAGGGCATCATGACCGAGGCTCTTTCCGAAGTTTTGCGCTATTGTTTTGAGGAAGTGGGATTTTTCCGCATCGACGGCGAGCATGCGACGGAGAATATCGGCTCTTCCCGCGTCATGGAAAAGTGCGGACTTGTCTATGAGGGAACGCGCAGAGACTTCTTCCGCTGTCCCACGACGGGCGAGCGCGTCGATATCGTGGAGCGCGGCATTTTACGGGATGAATATTTCAAGAACATTAGATGAATCTCAACTTAGCGGAATAAAGGGCGGGCGGTTTTTGTCATAGGCAAGCTTACGCCGAATGCCAAACGGATTTTTGTTATTAAAAGTCAAGCGTTCAAATTTATTGCAGCATAGATAAATCAATGCTATAATGATTGCACGAAATTGCAAAACAGGAGTGTTCTATGACAAAGCCGTATAAGAAATTGGCATTGTTGACAAAATTTTCTGCAATCGCTATCCTTATGTCAATGTTTTTATCGTTAGTACCATTATTTGTATTTTTAATTGTTGATAAAAGCAAATTGTGGATTGGCGGAATATCCTTTATTGTAATATGGATGGCATTGTGCATTCTTGATTACATTGTCTGTAAACGCCTTATAAATAAAGAGAACGAAAGAAGAGCAAAATATTTGACATTGACGTCGGATGTTTGTAGTTTTGAAAATCTAACTACTGATAACCGTATTGACATAAGTACAGATATTTCAATATTCGTTTATAATGAAAGAATGTTAAACACTATTACACTATATAAGATGACAGAAAATAGTTTACTAACGAATATGAGAAAACAATCTCAGCGCTACTTAAAAGACCATTACAAAGAAGCAAGAGAAAATAATGCAAGAAAACGGCATCATGAGCTGAAAATACAGTTGTATGCGATTGAAGGAGATGATGATGTCAAATGCAAATTCAATCCGAATTTTGAACAGTTATTGTCTATTGGATATATTGAAGCATATTGGATAATGAACAAAGGATTAGTTATTTTACCAATGTATACGGGAAAAGAATTGGAATTATCTTCATTAAAAAATTATGATAAAGCGATCAATAAACTGATAAATATTTTTAATGTTAAAAGCGTTGGGGAGCAAAATACTATTATCTAATGGGCTGTGGCTTGGCTTTCTTCAAAAAGGATACTGCACAATGAGAAGAAAGCGAGGGCTGTTTGTCCTCGTCTTTTGCATAGAAAAAGACCAACCTAACTCGGTTCGAATTAGGTTGGTCGTGGTGCCGGTGATCGGGGTCGAACCGATACGGTATTGCTACCACAGGATTTTGAGTCCAGCGCGTCTGCCAATTCCACCACACCGGCGTTGCAATGACGATTATATAATAATCGGCGGAAAAAATCAAGCGATTTCTTCCAAAATCTTGCAAAAAAAAGAGGGACGTGGTACAATGTCCGCATGGATAAGTATGTTTTGATCGACGGCAACAGCCTTCTGAACCGCGCTTTTTATGCTATGGGCGTCTTTACCACCAAGGACGGGCTGCCCACCAACGGCATTTTCGGTTTTGTCAAACTTCTCTTTAAGATCCTCGAAGACGAGACCCCCACCTATCTGACGGTCGCGTTCGACCTGCACGCCCCCACTTTCCGCCATAAAATGTATGACGCCTACAAGGGCACGCGAAAACCCATGCCCGAGGAACTTGTCTGTCAGGTCCCCGTACTCAAAGACTTGCTCCATGTCATGAAGATCCATACCGTCGAACTCGAAGGATACGAGGCGGATGACCTCATCGGCACCCTTTCCCGCGCCTTTCCCGAGACGGAAGTGCTCATTTATACGGGCGACCGTGATTCCTACCAACTCGTCAACGAACGGGTATCCGTTTGCTTCACACGGCGCGGCGTGAGCGACATCGACAGACTTACCGGGCAAAATTTTTACGAAAAAGTGGGGCTCAAACCCTACCAGATCATCGAAGAAAAGGCACTCATGGGCGATTCGTCCGACAATATCCCCGGCGTACGCGGCGTGGGACCCAAGACGGCGCTCGATCTGCTCGGTAAATACGGCACGGCAGAGAATGTGTTCCGTCACCTCGACGAACTCACCCCCGCGCTTCGCAAGAAGTTTGAAGGTCAGGAGGAGATCGCCTGCCTTTCGCACACACTTGCGACTCTCCGTTGCCTTGGCGGATTGCCGCGTGTCGCTTCCCTTTCCCTATGAGGCGCGCACTGCCTTTGCCGGACTCGAATTCCGTTCTCTGTTGGACAGTGTTTTTTTTGCGGGCGGAGCCGCGCCCACGCTCTCCGCGGCAGTCGTCTGTACCGATATTTCGGAGGCGCTCGCCGCTCTCTCTTCCGTCGACCGTTTTTCCGTCGACTTCGAGGACGACGGCTTCCATCTCTGCCTCGGCGAACGGGAGTACATCTTCCCGTTGCGGGAAAGTTTGCTCTCTGCGGGCTTTTTCCCCGAAGAGCTGATCCCCCTCTATCGCGCGCTCTTTTCAAGCAGAAAGACCGCGCTCGTCGCGGACAGCAAGGCGCTCTATCACCGCATGCGGGGCTGCGGAACCGACGTCACATGTCCCGTTGAGGACGTCTCCCTGCTGCGATACCTCTCCGATTCCAACGTGCGGACTTCCTCGGCAAAGGATTTCGTGCGGGACTTCGCCCTCCCCGAGACCCACTGTGCCTATGCCATAGAGCGCGCCTATACGGAGGCGCTTGAACGCATGCGCGGCAGCGAGGAAGAAACACTCTACCGCGAACTCGAGCTTCCTCTGGCAACGGTGCTCTTCGACATGGAGGAGACGGGGGTCAGAGTGGATGAAGAGATGTTCTCCGTCTTTTCAGAAAAATATTCCGCCGAACTTGCGCAGCTTTCCGAGACCGTGTATTCGCTTGCGGGAATGCGGTTCAATCTCAACTCCCCCATTCAGTTGTCCGAAGTGCTCTTCGACAAACTCGGGTTCCCTACGAAAGGTCTCAAAAAGAATGCGCGGGGTTGCTATTCCACGAGCGCGGAAGCGCTCGAAAAACTCGCCGAACATCATGAGATCGTGCGCGTGATCCTTCGCTACCGCGAGGTGCAGAAACTGCAATCCACTTACATCGACGGGATTCGTCCCCTTGTGCGGGATGGGATCGTTCATACCACCTACAATCAAACGATGACGACCACGGGACGTCTTTCGAGCGCCAACCCCAATTTGCAGAATATCCCCATCCGCCGCGAGGAGGGCAGAGAGCTGAGAAAACTTTTCATCGCCCGCGAGGGAAATGTTTTGCTTGATGCCGACTATTCGCAGATCGAGCTGCGGCTCCTTGCGCACTTCTCCGGTTGCAAGCCTTTGCAGGAGGCTTACCGTGCTGGGAAGGACATCCATGCAACGACGGCGGCGCAAGTATTCGGCGTGGCACTCGGCAACGTCACCCCCCTCATGCGTCGGCGCGCAAAGGCGGTGAATTTCGGCATCATCTACGGTATCAGTGCGTTCGGGCTCGCAAAGGATGTCGGCTGCACGACGCAGGAGGCGCAGGCATACATCGACCGTTATTTTTCGACCTACACCGACGTCAAGGAGTATATGGACGAAAATGTGCGCTTTGCCAAAGAGCACGGCTACGTCAATACGATTTTGGGGCGCAAGAGACATATCCCAGAATTGAAGTCGTCGAGCTACAATGTGCGCTCATTCGGAGAGCGCGCCGCGATGAATATGCCCTTGCAGGGGAGCTCTGCGGACATCATCAAGCTCGCGATGCTCGGTGTTTCCCGGCGGCTCAAAGCGGAGCATATGCGTACAAAACTGGTTTTGCAGGTGCATGACGAACTCGTGCTCGATGCTCCTTATGAAGAGGCGGAACGCGCGGCGAATATTCTCAAAGAGGAGATGGAGGGAGCGGTATCTTTGAGCGTTCCCCTCACGGTGGAAGTATCCTCCGGGGCAAGCTGGTATGACGCAAAGTAAAAAGATCGCCGTTGCGGGCGGCATCGGGAGCGGAAAATCGACCGTCCTCAATATTTTGAAAAAGCACGGCTGCGCGGTGTTCTCCTGCGACGAAATTTATGCGGAACTTTGTGCGGACGCCGAGTTCTTGTATGGGCTCTCCGTCCTTTTTCCCGAGGTCGTAAAGGCGGGGCGGCTTGACCGCGCCCTGCTCTCCTCCATGATATTTTCGGATCCGCAAGCGCGGGCGAAATTGAATGACTACACACATCCGCTCATCATGTAACGGTTGCTTGCCGAAATGGAACGCGTTCCTCTCTCCTTTGCGGAAGTCCCCCTTCTGTTCGAAGGCGGTTATGAAAGGCTATTCGACGCGGTGCTCGTCGTTATGCGCAAAAAGGCGGCGCGGGCGGCGGCGGTAAGAAAGCGCAGCGGGCTCACCGAGGAAGAGACGCTCGCCCGCATGGCAAGCCAATTTGACTACGAAACGCTACCCGCAGGCTGCACCGTTCTATACAACGACGGCACTTTGGCAGAGCTCGAAAAGGAGGTCTTCTCCATCTTGCAAGCGTACGGCACGCTTTGAAAAAAGTCAAGATGTGTGCGCCCCGCGGATCGCGCGGGGCGCGTGTTCTACTTTTCGTGCGGTTGCGCATACTCTGTGTTGCATGAGGAAATGTGTGCGTATTTTTCTTTCGATTTCGGCGGCGCTGTTGCTGCTATTTTCGGCTTGTATCCTTTGGGTGTACGGGAATTATCGCCGCCCTTTTCGCGCCGAAGTGGAAAAGAGCGGACTTTCCCCCGCTCTCGTATATGCCGTAATCAAGGCGGAGAGCGGTTTTGACGAAAAGGCGATCAGCCGTTCCGGAGCGGTGGGACTGATGCAGCTGCTTCCCGCCACGGCGGAGTTCGTCTGCCGCACGGAGGGGCTGGAGTTTTCCCCCGACAGGCTGACGGAGGGCGGATATAACATCAAGCTCGGGTGTCGGTATCTGAACTATCTTCTGGAACGGTTTTCCGCGGAAGAGACCGCGCTTGCGGCATACAATGCGGGCGAAGGGACGGTAAGGACATGGCTCGCGGATGAGCGGTATAGCGCCGACGGGAAGAGCTTGAAAGAAGTCCCCTATCCCGAGACGCGGCGCTATTTGAAAAAAGTAATGAAATTTCGCAAAAATTATCTGATTTTTTATCGTGAAAGAAGTTGACTTTTGTGTTTGAATGATGTATGATAATAAAGCTGTTGCGAGAGAAAAGGCTCTCAAAGCGCGATTTATTTCGACAAGCGGTCGTGGCGGAACTGGCAGACGCGCAAGACTAAGGATCTTGTGGGAGACCATGCAGGTTCGATTCCTGTCGACC
>CANQRP010000009.1 GCA_947626305.1 uncultured Clostridia bacterium
TCTAAATCAAAAACAACTGGGTTATACAATTAGTATAGCCCAGTTGTTTTGACTCGCCCAAAGGTGTATTCCGATATTAAATTAAGATTTTTCTTGATTCCCTATGGAATACACCCTTTTCGGAAGAGGTTTGTTTACAGCAAGATTTTCCGTGAATTTATTTCACACTATACAGCAACTCCGTGTAGGTGGGATAGGGCCATTCGTCGGAGGAGCAGAGCTGCTCCATGCGATCGGCGAGGCGGCGCACTTCGTCCATATCGGGCACGACGACATGCGCCATCTTTTGGGAAGCGGGTCCCTCGCCTGCGGGGATCTCGGAAAGGTCGCACTCGAGCTTTTCCACGGCGGCAAAGAAGCGATCGTTCAGCCCGGAGAGCTCCTCCGCAAGTTTGACATCGGCGCCGCATGCGAGCTCGACGGCGCGCTTCTTCTCGATGACCGTGCACAACTTCGAGAGATACGCGTTCACCGCGGGATAGATATCCCGCTTTGCCATTTCCGCCATGGTAAGCGCTTCGATATTGATATTTTTGATGTAGTTTTCCAGTTGGATGTTCGCCCGCGCGATCACCTCCCGCTCGGTATACACGCCCTGCTTTACAAACACTTCAATGTTTTCCGGTTTGAAAAATTCGGGCACCGCGTCCGCGGTCGTCTTGTTGTTGAGGAGCCCGCGTCTGACCGCCTCGGGTTCCCAATCGGGACCGTAACCGTTGTAATTGAAGATGACGCGATAGTGCTTTTTGAGCAGCATCTCGGTATATTCCCGGCACGCCTTGCCGAAATCCTTCGCCCCGGAGAGTGCGTCTACCGCCTCCGAGAAGAGTTCCGCCGCGATGGTGTTGAGCACGATGTTGGGATCGGCGACGGACGCCTGCGAACCGAGCATGCGGAATTCGAACTTGTTTCCCGTAAAAGCAAAGGGCGACGTGCGGTTCCGATCCGTCGTATCGATGGGGAAAATGGGCGAGGACGGCACTCCGATGGACCCCGGCACCGCCTTCTTGGGGACGTATGCCCTGCCGTTGACGATGCTGTCCACCAGCGCGCCGAGCTGGTCGCCGAGATAGACGGAGAGAATGGCGGGAGGCGCCTCGTTTGCGCCCAACCTATGATCGTTGCCCGCCGAAGCGACGCAGGCGCGCAGAATACCTTGATAGCGGTCCACCGCCGCGATGACGCAGGCGAGCACGAGCATAAAGCGGGGGTTGCTCTCGGGGTTTTCACCGGGGTCGAGCAAGTTGAGCCCCGTATCGGTGGAGAGCGACCAGTTGTTGTGCTTGCCCGAGCCGTTTACGCCCTCGAAGGGTTTTTCGTGCAAAAGGCAGACGAGGTGATGCCGCTTTGCCACCTTTTTCATGAGCTCCATGGTGAGCTGGTTGGCGTCGACCGCCACATTGGTGGTGGTGAACACCGGCGCGAGCTCGTGCTGTGCGGGCGCCACCTCGTTGTGTTTCGTCTTGGCGAAGATGCCGTATTTCCAGAGCGTTTCGTCGAGATCGCGCATGAACTCCGAGATCCGCGTTTTGAGCACGCCGAAATAGTGGTCTTCGAGCTCCTGTCCGCGCGGCGCGGGTGCACCGAAGAGGGTCCTGCCCGTCAAAATGAGGTCTTTGCGTTTCAGATACACTTCCTCGTCGATGAGGAAGTACTCCTGCTCGGGTCCCACGGTGGTGGCGACCTTTTTGCATTCGATGCCGAAGAGCTTCAACAGGCGCTTTGCCTGCGTGTCGAGCGCGGTCATCGATTTCAGGAGAGGCGCCTTTTTATCGAGCGTTTCTCCCGTGTAGGAGACGAATACCGTGGGGATATACAGGGTCCCTTCCTTGACGAAAGCGGGTGAGGTAGGGTCCCACGCCGTATAGCCGCGCGCCGCGGAGGTCGCCCGCGAACCGCCCGAAGGGAAGGAGGAGGCGTCCGGCTCGCCCACGATGAGGCTCTTGCCCGTGAGCTGCATGATCACCTTGTCGCCGTCCGGCTCGATAAAGCTGTCGTGCTTTTCCGCCGTGAGATTGGTGAGCGGCTGGAACCAATGCGTGTAGTGCGTGGCGCCCTTCTTCACCGCCCAATCCTTCATGGCGTTGGCGACGGCGCTCGCGATGTTCGAATCGAGAGGTTCCCCCGCGTCGATCGTTCTGCGGAGAGATCTGTAAACCTCTTTGGGCAACGAGTTCTTCATCACTTCGTCGCCGAAAACGTTGCTGCCGAAAAGTTCGGTTACGTCCATGTGCTTCTCCTTTGCTCCTATTTTATGCGCGAATTCGATACAATTATAGTGATTTTTCGTTCATTCGTCAAATGTTTGACCGCCGATTTCCCTTTAAGCGAAGTATAAGTACGGCTTATACTTCCGCCCGCGCGGGCGATGGAAGGACGCGTCCTCCCCCAAAGAGCGGACATGAAAAAAGGCGGTCGCGACCGCCTTTTCTTTCAGACAGTAACATCCACATTCCAACGGTTGAGGGTGCCGTCCGTGCAGTATACGATGAACTCGTAATCGGGATCGACGTTCACGAGCCAGTCCTTCTTGTCGATGCTCTTCCACTCCTTCTTGGTGCCCGCGTAGCGAATGGTTTTGATGCCCGTGCAGCTCTGGAAGACGGCGGAATTGAATTCTTTGAGCGACTTTGCGATGGTGAGCTCTTTGAGCGCCGTGCAGTCCTTGAAAGCGTACGACCCGATGGAGGTGACGCCGTCGCGGAAGTTGAAACTCGTGAGGGCGGTGCAACCCTCGAACATGCTGCCCGAAATGGCGGTGATCCCCGCGCCGAGCGTGACGGACGTCAGGGAGGTGCAGCCGCTGAACAGCCCCGTGCCTACTTTGGTAACGCCGTCGGGGATGGTGACTTTTTCGAGCGACGTGCAGTCGCGGAACGCGTCGTCGCCGAGGAGCGCCTGGGGCGGAATCTCGATCTCTTTGAGGCGCGAGCAGCCGTTGAACGCGAGGTTGTCGATCGTGGTCGCGGTGATGGACATCTTGCAAGTTTGCAGTTCGGAGCATCCCGAGAAAGCGCTCAGCCCGATCTCTTTGAGTCCGTCCGGAATGAAGACGAACGTGATCGCCCGCTCGCGGAAAGCGGCGTACGAAATGGCGTCTACGGGCTTCTCCGCGTTATAACGGGGGATGTAGATCTCATGCACCGACGCGTCGAGCGTGCCGGCGTCGACGATATAGCTCTCGCCCGATTCGGTGGGCGTATATCTCAGCCCCACCGTGACGGGAATCTCCCATTTGCAACGGGTGCAAACATTCGCAATGGAAAATTCGTGTCCGAGCCGTGTGACGGGGCGCTCTTCGTACTCGTCGCACTTCTTGCAGGTCCTGCGCTCCGTCCCGTAAGTTTCGCAGGTGGGCGCTACCGTCGTGTACCATTCGCCGAACTTATGTCTGTGACCGCCCGCGTTGAGCACGATAAACGTCACGGCAAGCGCGATGCACACGACAAGCGCGACGGCAGTAACGGATATGATGACGATTCTCTTCTTATTCATGCTGACCTCTTGTTTTCGTAAAACCGCGTCTACGGGCGGTTTGCACCCGCAAACGACAGTAGTATATCACCTTTTTCGAAATTTTTCAACCGTTTGTCCCCGCTTCTGCGCGGAAAAGTGAAAAAATCACTTGCGGAAGACGAGCACGCTGAAACTTTTCGGAGGGAGAACGCAGGCATGTGCCGACAGAGGCGCTTCCTCGTACGGCTCCACCTTGTGGGGGTCTTCGGCGGTGTTATAATCGCCCGGCTCCGCCTGCATGCGGATGATGCGCGTGAGCTGACCGAAGTTGTGGTCGCCCACGATCTCGGCTTGCAACTCCTCCTCTCCCGCGTTGACGACTTTGAGATAGGTGAGCCCTTCTCGTTCGGAAGCGGATACATACACCTTCTCGGCGTCCGTCTCCGTTTTGAGGATGGCATTGCCCGTATAGAGGCTGTACATCATCTGCACATAATAGCTCGCCGAAGGGTAGGCGCCCTTGCCGTCGAACCAGATCATGTCGGGGCTCCACTGGGTGTAGCCGAGCCTGCCTAACAGGGGCGCATAGGAGGACATCACCACCACGTCGGAATTGCGCTCCATGCCCGTCATGAACGCCGCCTCCGCGAGGGCGCCCTCCCAGCAGTTCGCCTGCGGGGCGTTGAAGAGCGCGCAACCCGAACCGGGCACGTGCGCGGCGTACTCCCCCGCATACACTTTGCAGTTGCGGGGATAGTTGTCATAGACGTTCACATGGTCGTACAGCCACGCGGGCGACACATAGAAGTGTTCGTCCGAGCAGTACACGAAATCGGGGTTCGCTTCGAGATTTTTCTTCGTCCACTCCCATGCGCTCTCGTACGTCGGGGTCTCGAACGTGGGACCGACCGTCCCCACGATCTTGAGCGCGGGATACTTTTCGTGCAATCTCTTTTCGAAGAGTTCGAAGCGCTTGTAAAATTCGTTGGGGCGGGCAACGCCATCCTTCTGCTTGGGAGAATCCTCCCACTGTTCGTTGCCGACGCCGAGCATTTCGAGACCGAAGGGTTCGGGATGCCCGAGTTCGGCGCGCACTCTCCCCCACTCGGTATCCTCGCCGCCGTTGGCAAATTCCACGAGGTCGAGCGCCTCCTGGATATACCCCTCGAGCTCCGGGCTGTCCAAGGGGACGAATTCGGAGGACATATATTGGCAAGCGATCCCCACGCTCACCACGGGGAGCGGTTTGCAGCCGAGATATTCGCAGAGCAGGAAATATTCGTAGTAGCCGATCCCGAGGGTCTGCCCGTAGTGGGAGAACTCGGAGCGGAAATGGTTATGTTCGTCGGTGGCGTGCACCGCCCAACGGTTCCAGTTGTGTTTTCTGCGTTCGACGGGACCGAGCGTATTCTTCCAAAGATACCGGTTGGCGAGGCTGTTCCCCTCCACGACGCAACCGCCGGGGAAGCGCAAAAAGGCGGGCTTCAACTCCTTCATGAGTTCCACGAGGTCGCGGCGGAACACCCCCTTGATGGCGTTTTCGGGGATCATCGAAAAGGCGTCGAGGTGCACGGCGCCGTTCCCCGAGAGCAAAAAGCAAAAGTCCGCCCTCTCGGCGTCCGTCTTCGCTTTGAGGCGGAAGGAATAGCGCCGCCACTTGCCGTCTGCCTTTACCTTGATCTTCTTTTCGACAAGCGCCGTTCCGTTGCGGTAGACCCCCACCGCTGCCTTTCCTTTGTAATCATAGGACCGCAGCCAGAGGGAGACGTTGTACTTCATCCCCTTGGTGAGATAGATGCCGTCGTACGCCTTGTTTTTCACCCCCGTGCCCGCCTGCGCTTTGAGCCGCAGATAATGCGGGTTTTCGGGAAAGAGCGGGCGGTCGGACTTGATCTTCCTCTCCACCGCGGCGCCGTCGGGATAGGGCATCCAGCCGTACAGACCGTCTTCGTCCACGATGTATCTGTCCCATTCGCCGTGGACGTCCTTTGCCTCGAAGTTGCGGTTTTCGAGCATTTCGGCATAGAGCCCTCCGTCCACGCAGTAGTTGAGGTCCTCGAGAAAGAGCCCGACGGTCCTCGTATGCAGAGGGAGCTTCCCCTCCTGTGAAAGTACGATCTTCATTGATGTATCTCCATATTGACGATAGCGTTATTGATCCTGTTCGATCGAGTGCGCGATAAAGGTGATATGGTCGGCTGCGCGCTCGAGATTCCCCACAAGGTTGATGGATACGTTGGAACTCTGCGGCTTGCACTTGCCCTCGTTGAGCCGTGCGATATGGGTCGCCACAAGATTGCGGCGCGCCTTGTCGATCTCGTCTTCGAGCTTGTCTACTTCGGCGAGCTTGGAAAAGTCGCGGAACAAAAAGGTCGCGAGCGACACCACATACAGCCGTTTGAGCTTTTCGTACATGCCTTTGAGCATTTCGAGGAAGTCCTCCGAAAAGACGAGTTCTTCCTCCACATAGTGCTCGGTGTACTTGGTGATATTATCGGCAAGTTCGCCGATACGCATGATGTCGTTGAGCACATAGTGCAGTGCCGACACGGTGCGTTCCTCCTCCATCACGAGGGAGGAAGAGGAAAGTTTTACGAGATAGGAGACCGCCGTGCGGTTCATCTGCGCAAGTTCGGCGTTCTTTTCGTCCACCCGCGCCTTGACGGAAGTATCTTTGCCGACAAATGCCTCGAAGGCGTCGTTCATCGTGTCCATGGCGTAAGTGAACGCCTTGCCCGTCTCCTGATAGAGGTGCCCCAGGGCGACCGAGGGAGAGCGCAGGAGACGCTCGTCGAGATCGGAAAAGAGAGGCACCGTCTCCTCTTCCGTCTTTTTGTCCCGCACCAGGCGCTCCGCGATCCACACGAACCCCTTGATGAAGGGCAAGAACAAAAGGGTGTTGGTGACGTTGAAGAGGGTATGGAAGGTGGCGATCTGCAAGGTGGGTCCGAGCCGTTCGCCAAACACCGTCACGGGGAAGATCGACGCGAGCACGGTCTCGGCAAAGCCCTGCCAGAAGACGAGAACGATCATAAAGATGATCGCGCCGAAGAAGTTGAAGAGGAAGTGGATGAGCGCCGCGCGCTTGGCGTTGGGCGCAGCCCCGAGCGAGGAGATGAGCGCCGTGACGCAGGTTCCGATGTTGGAACCGATGATGATGTAGAGCGCCGCGTTCCCGCCCCCGCCGATCTGAATGCCGAGGGACGCCATCGTGATGATGATGGCGTTCACCGCCGTAGAGGACTGCACGAGCGCCGTGATGGCGATGCCGATGAGAAGCAGAAGAAAGGGGTTCCTGATGACGGAAAGGATCCCCGACACGGCGTTGAACCCGTCCGAGCCGCTTTCGAAGGAGAGCGCGCTCGACATGAGTTTGAGCCCCACGAAGATGAGACCGAACGCCGCAATGACGTTGCCGATCGACTTCGTGCGCTCGTTTTTGGAAAACATGGTGAGAAATACGCCGATCGCCGCAAGAGCGAGGAAGAACACCGTGATATCCGACCCCGCAAGGGCGATGACCCATGCGTTGAGCGTCGTGCCGATGTTGGCGCCCATGATGATGGCGGTCGCCTGAAAGAGGGTCATGAAGCCTGCGTTGACGAGACCGACGACCATGACGGTGGTAAAGGCAGAACTTTGTCCGAGGATCGTCATCGCCGTGCCGATCCCGACGCCCGCAAAGCGGCTCTTCGCCGTTTTGTTGAGCATCTTTTGCAGCTTCCCGTGCGCAAGTTTTGTCATATTCTCGGACAAGAGCCGCATCCCCACGAGGAAGGTCCCCACGCCGCCGAGGATCTGCATGACGATTTTCACGATGTCCCATGCGCTCATAAAAACTCTCTCTTGCTCTCCTTTGGACGACACGACTCGCCCCTTTTCCCGAAAAACCAAACTTAACCGAATACTATTATACAGGAATCCCCCCCTGCTTGTCTATCAAATTACAACATATTGAAATCAATAAATTGAATTTCTTTTGCTTTTCGTCTCCCCTCGGAGCGGTTTCGGGGCTTCGGGCGCGGCGGTTGCGATCCCAAGGAATTTTTTCTCATTTACTTGATAAAATATTCGCGATTTGCTATAATGGTCCCGGCGGGTATGCGTGCCCGTACCTCTTGATACGGTTGGAACATCTATGGCGATTTTTTTGTTTGTGATAGCGGCTTTGCTCCCCGTGCTCTTCTGCGTCGGATTCTATCTGCTCGAAAAGTACACCCCCTTCGGGAAATTGCGTTACATATGGCGGCAGATCGTCATCGGCGTTGTGTTCGGCGGGCTCGCCATCCTCGCGACCGAAGTGTTGAGCATCGACGTCGGCGGGGCGCTCAGCAACGTCCGTGACGCCGCTCCCCTAACCGCAGGGCTCATGTTCGGCGGTCCCGCGGGCATCATCGCGGGCGTTATCGGCGGCGCGGAACGCGCCCTTTGCGTGCTTTGGAAGGAAGGCGCAGCCTACACCGCGGTCGCTTGCTCCGTTTCCACCGCGCTGGCGGGCGTATTCGGCTTTTTGTGCCGCAAATTCATGTTCGGGAACCGCCGCCCTTCATGGCCCTATGCCTTCCTCATCGGCTTGACGACGGAAGTTCTGCACATGCTCCTCATCTTCGTGACGAACATGACGGACATTCAGGGCGCATTTACGTTCGTGCAGAGGGTCTCCCTTCCGATGATCCTTGCAAACTCCCTCTCCGTAACGGTTTCGGCAGTCCTTCTCACCCTTTTCGAGCGGGAGAAGCTGATCGTCATCCGCAGGCGGACGATCGCGCAGATCTTCGAAACGTTGCTCTTTATCTGCGTTGCCGTGGCGTTTGCGGCGACTTCCGTGTTTACTTATTTCCTGCAAGACAACATTGTAAAATCGGATACCAAACGCACCCTTTCCATGGTCACGCGGGACGTTACCGAGGATATCCGCGAAGCGTCCGACCTCAAACTTCTCGAAAGCGCGCGGAGCGTTGCGGGCGAACTTACAAACAGCGATTTCCAATTCGTGCAGGACATGTTCGACGAGATCGCTCCCGGTTCGGGGGAAGAGCTCCTCTTCGCCATTCTCGCCGCCTATGCCGACGAGATCAACGTCGTGAACGAAAACGGCATCATCGTAAAATCCACAAACGAGGAATACGTTACCCAAAAATATGATATGCACAGCGGGGAGCAGTCGGCGGAATTTTTGTGCCTCTTGGGCGATAAAGAGGAGTACGTACAGCCATACGGTCCCATCTCCGCCGACTCCAACGTCTCCATGAAATATGCGGGCAAGAAACTTCACCCCGGCGAATGTGACTTCCTGCCGAACGGCGGCTTTGTGCAGGTCGGGCTCAATTCGGAGAGCTATTATAAGGCGCTCGAGGAGCGCGTGAAGATCGCGGCGGAGAACCGGCACCTCGGGCGGGAAGGGTTCGTCCTCATCTTCGATGAAAAATTCAACCTCGTCAGCGCACCCGAGGGGCATAAAAATGATGCATTCTCCAATCTTGGCGCGGAGGGCTATCGCTTCGAGGAAGGGATCCCCTTCCTCACCGAAGTTTCGGGCGTCCGCAGTTATTGCCAATACAGCCACACCGAAGGCTATTATATCATCGCGGTCTATCCCGAACGGGACGCGGCGCTCACCCGCAACATCACCGTTTATGTGCTCATCTTTGTGGAGATCCTCGTCTTTTCCGCTCTCTTCATCGTGCTCTATCTTCTGATCGAGAAGCGAATCGTGCGCAACATCGGGCGGGTAAACGACTCCCTCGGAAAGATCACGGCGGGCGATTTGGACGTTGCGGTGGACGTGCGCGACGGCATGGAATTTTCCACGCTTTCCGACGACATCAACGCCACCGTCGCCACGTTGAAGAAATACATCGAGGCGGAGGCAAAGCGGCTCGACAAGGAGCTCGAATTCGCCCACCGCATCCAGCTTTCCGCACTTCCCTCGGTGTTCCCGCCCTATCCCGACCATGATGAGTTCGAGATCTTCGCCTCCATGGACGCGGCAAAGGAGGTGGGCGGCGACTTCTACGACTTCTACTTTGCCGGCAGAAATAAATTCGTGTTTATGATCGCGGACGTCTCGGGCAAGGGGATCCCCGCCGCCATGTTCATGATGACGGCAAAAACGCATCTCCGCAACATGACCGAGAGCGGAATGGACATCGCGGACGTGTTTACCGAGGTCAATGACCGACTGTGCGAGAACAACGCGGCGGAGATGTTCGTGACGGCGTGGATGGGCGCCATCGACCTCAAAACGGGCGTCCTCTCCTTCGTGAATGCGGGACACAATCCCCCGCTCATCAAGCGCGCGGACGGCTCCTTCGAATATCTCCGTTCCAAGGCGAATTTCATCCTTGCGGGCATGGAGATGACGCGCTATCGGCGGCAGGAACTGCAACTGTTCCCGGGCGACGAGCTCTTCCTCTATACAGACGGCGTGACGGAGGCGACCGACCCCGCGGAACAGCTGTTCGGCGAGGACCGTCTGCAAGCCTGCCTCAACGAAGCGGATACGACGGATATGACCGCGCTGTGCAAGAAGGTAAAGCATGCCGTCGATACCTTTGCCGACAGCGCCCCGCAATTTGACGACATCACGATGGTCGCGGTCAAATTCAACAAATGCACCGATTAAACGCGAAAGCCGGCGAGTCCCCTCGCCGGCTCTTTTGAAATACCATGCTTACCGTATCCCGGGGACTCTGCCGCCGCCCGGTGCGCCCGGACCTCCCGGGAAATTTCCGTCCGGTCTCCCCATGCCGCCCGATGAGCCGATCGTCGTGAGGATCCCGCTCACCGTAAACTCGCACAGATCGCTGTCCCCTCCGTAAATTCGATACGGATTCCCCTTTTCGAGCTCGGGGCAGGAGAGAATGACCGACTGACACGCTTTGGGCGTGCGGAAGGTGAAGAGCGCGTCCCCGTTCCCGTCCGTCAGGGAGAGGACCGTCCCCGCCGCGATCGATTGATTCTGCGCAAACGACACAACATATTGCGTGGAATTTCGGGAAGGCGTTTCGACCATTCCCAAAGGGCCTACGGCAAAGAGATACCCGCCCGTTATGACCGTTCCGTGCTCGGAATCGACGGAAGCGTCCATCCGGCTCGTGGGACCCGCCACATAGGTCTCGCCGCCCGAGATCAGGATCGTTCCGTTGGAGTCGATCCCGTCGCCGCTCGCATCGACATAGACCTCGCCGCCGCCGATGATGATATGCTCCTCGACGCGCAGATCGTCGCTTGCGGCATTGATTCCGTCGTCCTGCGCCGTCAGGTCGATCTTGCCGCCCGTGATCTCAACATAGCCGCCTTCGATGCCCTCGTAGCTCTTCGTCACGGTGATCGTGCCGCCCGAGATCTTCGTGAGGACGTCGCTTGTGAGAGCGTCGTCGTAGGTGGAGATCGTAAGCGTGCCGCCGCATACGGAAAGATTTCCGCTGTTTGCGTGAACGGCGTCGTCCGTGCTGTCGATCGCAAACGTGCCGCCTTCGATGATAATGGAATAGTCGCCCTCCGTTACGGTGATCTCCTTGTCCTCATTCGCCGGATCGGGATATTCGATCTCCCCGACCTTGATTCCCTTGCAGCCCTGCACAAGTCCGTAGAGCGAGCTTGCGCCGTAACGGTTCGTTTCGTCGCTCGCGATCCTCTGATAGGTGCTTCCCGATTTGACGTACTTGAAATCGTCCGCGTCTATCCCATATTCGGACATCTGTGTTTTGGGGACGAACACGCCCTGCGTCTTGATATTATAGTTGCCGCCGTCGAGATAGACAACGGTGTCCGCCTGGATGCCGTCCCCCGCCGTTTCGCAGGAATAATCGACGTTTTTCAGATAGACATAGCCCTCATCGGTCGTGAACGCGGTCGTCTCGTCGTCGCACTCGGCGTTGATCCCGTCCTTGCCCGCGGACAGGACGTTGATTTCACAGTCGGAAGCGGAAACGGAGAGCGCGGAGATCGCATGGTTTGCAGCTTTGAGCGTGAGCGAGCAATCGACGATCGTAAGCTGTTTGGAGACTTTGATCGCGTTCTTCCCGCCGCTCGTTACCGAAAGCGCGCCTTCGCCGTTGAACGAGAGCGAGCCTTTGATATGCACGGCGTTTTCCCCCTCGGCGGTGGAACTTACGGAATTTTCACCTATAAGAGTTATAACGACCTCTGCTTTTTTGTGGTCGGCGCCGTTCAAAGCGATGCCATCCGCCGCCTCGATCCTTGCGCCGTCGAAGATGAGGTGCAATTCGAGACCGTCGTCGCCGAGCGCGATCCCGCCGTAGCTACCGCTGAAACGGTAGGTCCCGCTGTCGAAGATCGTATAGACTCCCCCCGAAGACTCGACCGTCGTTGCGCCGTCGGCAGAGGTGTTGCCCGACAGATCGGAAAACTCCTCGTCGGAAAAATCCTCTTTCACGTTTTCCGTAACATCGTCGGCGCTGTCTGCGATCTGCCCCGTGCCGCCCCCGCCGAGGTAGTCGCCGGGGTTGACGAACGGCTCCTCGCCGCAACTTGCCAAAACGCCCACGGACAGGACAAGCGCTATGATCAATGGGATCCTTTTCTTCATGCGTTGTCTCCTTTTTTATAAGTTTACTCTCGCCGCTTGTATTCTTTGTTAAATTTTACGGAAATTTTTCGAAAAACGAACGATCGCGGGGTCGCTCCTCTCCAAAGAGAAAACAAAAAGCGGGTCCCCCGCTTTTTTCGAACTCCGCAGGCATCCGTCCCGCCTACATCCGTTTGCCCCAGCAGTGCCGATCGCAGCCGTTGCAATAGTAGCCGCCCGCAACATCGATGCAGAGATCGCCGCTCCCGCAAAATTCGCACACGGTCTTGCCGGCGGTGCGGTCGACGCCGCCCCCGACTTCTTCGAGCTCCTCATCGTCAAGTTCGCTTCCCTCGTGCCAACGCTCGAAATAGATCTGCGCGTCATTGCGCGAGAGTTTGATCTTTTCCGCTTGTGCGAGCTCGATCAGCTCTTCCGCCGTTTGCGCGCGTTTGGAAAGTTCTATCAAATGAAACGGCGTCATACCTCTTCTCACCTTCTATCCGCTTGATTTTTTTTGCGGAATGTGCTATAATACACTCAACTTTTTATAACAAAAAACACCTATGGATCCCGAATTTCAACGAAAACTTCTCATCGTTGACGCCGAGAGCGCCGCTCGCCCGTTTTGCGAATATTTTCGCGAGATCGGCTATTCCGTCTCCGCTGCGGAGACGGTCACGGAGGCGCGTCGGCTTCTTCTGCGCGAAAAATTCGACGCCGTCGTCTCCGAACTGCGCCTGCCCGACGGCGAGGCGGGCGACCTCTTCGGCGGTCCCGCGCCCGTCGTCGTATTTACGGCGGAAGCCTCCGACGAAGCCGTGACGAGGGCGTTTTCGCTCGGGGCTTCGGACTATGTGTTCAAGCCCTGCTCTCCGCGCGTGATGGCTGCGCGGCTCGAACGGCGGCTTCTTCTCCGCGAACGCACCCTAACGGGGCACGGCATTACGCTGAGCGCCGCCATGCGCACCGCTCTCTACAACGGCGAGCCCATAAAGCTCACCTCTTCGGAGTTCAACATCCTCTGTTTTTTAATGGCGCATCCGGGACAATTTTTCACCGCCGACGAGATCTACGAACGGGTGTGGAAAATGCCGAGCATGCAGACGAGCGTGGTGCGCTTCCATATTTCCAACCTGAAAAAGACAATTCTCTCCGTTACGGGAAAAAATCTCATCCTTTCCGGCTTCGGAATGGGTTACGCTTTCGCTCCGGAAGATTGATCCCCCGCTTCAAAAAGCCTCTTCCGCACTCAGAGCGGCGGCCGCTTCGGAAATTGTCTGCCGGAGGGTCCCCCTTCCTGCCACAGGAGCCCCCCGCCTGCGACGTTTTCGAGATCCTCGTCGGAGAGCACGCCCGAAACGCGGGAGAAGATCTCCTTCGCCTGCTCCTCGGTGAGCGTAATGCCGTCCTCTTTTGCATAGGCGAGAATTTCTTCCACGCTCTTTGCTTCCTGCAACTTTTTGAGTGTCTTTTCGTCCATTTTTTTCACCTTTTCCTTTTTTTATTTTGAGAGAACGTCCGTGAGAACGCAGCGGTTTTTTACGGCGTACGCCCGGACGTTACAACAACCGCTTGCCGGCATACCATTCTCCGAAGGCATGCCCGATGCCGCCCGCGACGCTTTCGAGGTCGTCCTCCGAAAGTTCGCCTTCGGCGTTCAGCCTTTCAAGAAGCGCTTCCGCCTCTTCGTCGGTCAGCACTTTTCCGTACTTCTCTTTTGCGAGTTTTTTCACTTCTTCGGTTTTCATGCTCTTCCTCCGAACGCGAAGCCTACTTACAGTGTGCGGTAGTCGTCGGTCGGCGTCGTGGGAACTTGGACCATTCCGGGGTCTTTGAACTGCTTAGTCTTCGGGAGCTGAGGGAGCGTAACGCCGATCTCCATCCCGCTCTTGCGCTGATACACGCCGCCCGTCACTTCCTCGAGGGACTCATCGTCCAATTCTTCCGCTTTGTTTTTCGTCTCTTTGTTGTCCATAAGAATATCTCCTTTTTACAGGTGCGATCCTGTTTTTTCTACTGCCATTATATCATAGCCGCGCGCGGAATGCAACCGCCGCGGGGCGATTCAAACAAATTCTAACGATCGACCGTCCGCCCGCTCGCTTCTTCGGGTGTGCCGTCGAGGCGCTGCCGCGCGACAAGTTCGGCGAACTTCCCCTTCTTTGCGATGAGCTCCTCGTACGTGCCGTCCTCCGCGATCTTCCCGTTTTCGAGATAGACGATCCTGTCGCACTGCTTGATCGTCGAAAGTCTGTGGGCGATGACGATGCGCGTACATTTGAGCGCCGCGAGGGATTCCGCCACCCGCTTTTGGGTCAGATTGTCGAGCGCGCTCGTTGCCTCGTCGAACATCAGCACCTTCGGCTTGGGCGCGATGGCGCGTGCGATCAGAAGCCTTTGCCGCTGACCGCCCGATATTCCGCCGCTCCCCTCCGAAATGAGCGTCTGCATGCCCATGGGCATCTTGCGGATGTCGTCGGCAATGCCCGCGAGTTCGGCCGCCTCCCATGCGTCGTCGAGGGTGAGCCACGGTGCGGAGATGGTGATGTTGGAAAAGATGTCCCCTTGGAAGAGTTTACCGTCCTGCATCACCGTGCCGATCCTTCGGCGGAGCGATTTCAGATCGATTCCCGCGAGGTCTTTCCCGTCGTAATACACCGCCCCTTTCTGCGGCGTTTCAAACCCGAGCATGATGCGCATGAGCGTGGATTTTCCGCACCCCGTTGCACCCACAAAGGCAACGTACTGCCCCGGACGGATCCTGAGGGAGAGATTGTCGAGCACGTTGGGCATGTTCTCGTTGTAGCGGAACGTCACGTTGTTGATCTCGATCCCGCCCGAAAGTTTCGTCACCACTTGCTTGCCCTCCGCGATCTCGGGCACTGTATCCAGAATGGGCTTTACCATGTGCAGGATGGGTTTGATGTCCGCGATCGTCATCGTGATCCCCGCAAGGGACAAAAAGGCGCCCGACACCATGCCGTAAGCCGTGTTAAAGGCGTAGTAATCGGCGACGGAGACTTTGCTCATCACTGCCATGAAATACATGGCGAAATTGCCCGCAAGGGTGATGATCAGCGTAATGACGCTCCCGTAAGTCAGGACGGCGGGCTCGTCGAAGTAGACTTTGATGAATTCGGCGTAATGCTTCCCCCACCGCGAAAAGGCGCGCTTTTCCGCCCCCGTGAGTTTGATCTTCTGCACGCCGGAGATCAGCGCGTAGCTCATGCCGCTCTCCTTCGCTTCCAGCTCCATCTGATTTTTGGAAGTCCGCGCGCGCACGACGGTGGAGACCGCCGAGAACAGAAGCGTCACCAGGATCACCGCAACGGCGGGGAGCGCCAGAGCGGGCGCAAACAGAAAGATCTGCGAGAGGTAAATGAGGGAGAAGAGAGAGGTGAGACCGGTGGTGAGGAAAACTTCCACCAGCATGGTGCAGAGGGTGTTGAGAAACTGTGCGCGCGTGGAAAGTTCGCCCGCGCTGTAATGTTTGAAAAAGTCGGCGGGAAGGGACATCAGCCGCGCCATGGAAGCGGCTTGCACTGTGACATTGAGTTTTGTGGAGATCCGTGCGATCAGGAGAGATCTCACCCCGCCGATCAGAAGGGAGGAGAGCGTGGTGCACACCATGAACACCGCGATGGAAATGAGCAATGTGACGTCTCCGCTCTCGATGACGGCCCCGAACAGCAACCGGTTGAGTTGCGGCAGGAGCAGCCCCACCAGCGTGACGGTCAGCGCTGCGACCGCGGTCAGAATGTACTCGGCGGGAGAAAGGATCCCCGCGATATATTTCAGCAGTGCGACCGTTTTGATCTTTTGGAGCGGGAAGGGCTTATAAAAGGCGAGCGCCTCCGTCTCGAACTGCGCTTCGTTTTTCCGCGTAATACGGACGCGCTTGCCCTTCTCCGTGTCGAAATAGGAATATCCCGAAAGCCCCGACGGAATGAGGGCGACAAAGGCGCCGTCCTTCTTGCGGACGCCGAGCATGGCGCCGATCGCGTCTTTGTGCCATCCTTTTTCCAGCCGAACCGTACGCCGCATGATGCCGTACGGGCGCATAAGGTATTCGAGCTGCTCGTTCATGTCCTCGATCGTATCGGGGACATCCCGTGTTTTTGCGTGATAATAGGCGAGGATCTCGTCGATCGCGTTCTTCGCCTTGCCCTTGTCGTCCGCGAGCATGGCGGCAATGTTCTTTCCCGTAATGGCGTCCGAAATTTCCGCAAACGTCTCTTCAAACGTCTCTTGGTCGCGCTGTTTGCGCTCTTTGATCTGTTCGTCAAACCAGCCCATGGAACTCCTCCGTCACTCGTTGGAAACGAGCTGCGTATAATAGCCGCCCTTCGCGTACAACTCTTCGTGCGTGCCGCGTTCCACGACCTTGCCCCGATCGAGCACGATGATCTCGTCGCAATCGCGGATGGTGGAAAGTCTGTGCGCCACGACGATGCAGGTGATCCCTCTGTCTTTGATGGACCGCACGACGTCGTACTCCGTCTTTGCGTCGAGCGCGCTCGTCGCCTCGTCCATGATGATGATCGTGGGGTCCTGCGCGAGCACGCGGGCGATCTCCATGCGCTGCCGCTGTCCTCCCGAGAAATCTTTGCCGCCCTCGGTGATCACGTAACCGTACCCGCCGTCGCGCTGCATGATGTCCTCATGGAGCTGTGCGTCTTTCGCGGCGAGGATCATCTCGAAATCTTCGATGGAAGTATCCCACATTTTGATGTTGTTGCGGATGCTGTCTTCGAAGAGGATAATGTCCTGGTCGACGACGGCGAGCGACCCCGTGAATACGCCGCGGTCGATGTTTTTCAGCGGCTTGCCGTCGAATAAGATCTCTCCGCTCCACGGTTGATACAGCCCAGAAATGAGTTTGGTGAGCGTGGATTTCCCGCAGCCCGAACCGCCCACAAACGCCACGCGGGAGCCCGGTCTGAGGGTCATGCTGAAATCCTCGATCAGCGGCGGGGCAAGGCGGGAATAGCCGAACGTGACGTGCTTCATCTCCACGAGACCGGAGAGTTTGCCGAATTCTTCGGGTTCGCCCCGCTCTTCCCCCTCTTCGCAATTCACGTCGACGGGATACTCCATCACGTCCTCCACCCGTTCCATCTCCGTGCGCATTTCCTGAATGGTCTGACCTGCGGAAATGAGGGTCATCGCAGGCTCGGTAAAGGCGGCGAGGAAGCCCTGGAACGCCATGACCATACCGATGGTGAACGCCCCTTCCATCGTGAGCCAGACACCGAGGACGAGCACTGCGATGTTGGTGAGCGAAGCGACAAGGGTGGGAATGATGCCGAGATATTGGTTGAGCTTTTCGAATTTGATCTGTTGCGTATTCACGCTCGCCTGGTAGCCCGCCCACTTTTCGAAGTAGCCGTTCTCCGCGCCGCTCGCCTTGATGGTCTCGATCATCTCGATCCCCGCAACGGTGGCGCTTGCGAGTTTGCCCGCGTCGCGCATCTGCACGCGCGTGATGTTCACCCGCTTTTTGGAAATGACGCGGGACAAAAACAGATTGATGACGATGGACGCGAGACCGACGAGCGCCAGAAGGGGGCTGTAACTCACCATGACAACGAGATAAAAGATCATCATCGCCGTGTTCAGCACGAGCGGCGCGAAAGTATTGACGAGGGTATTGGCGATCGCGCCGTTCGCCTTCTGCCGGAGTTGGATATCCCCCGCCATCCGCTGGGAGAAAAATTCCATCGGCATGCGCAAGACTTTCCACATGAATGTGGAATCGCCGACGGACGTAAATTTTGCCTCGATCCTCCACATGGTGCGCGCTTCGATGTACGCAACGACGATCTGCACGACGGAGACGGCGGCAAGCAAGCGGAAGAAGGGATAGACCCATTCCGGGTTCTCCTGCGTGAGCAAACGATCGAGAAATACATGCGAAAACACGGGTTGGATCACGCCGAGCAGCGAGATGATGACCGTCGTCAGAACGATGAACACCACCGCGGCGCCCGCGCCGACGAGCCGCTTTTTCGCGAACGCGAGCACGCTCTTGGGCTTTCCGCCGGGCACGAAGTCCTCCGTCGGCTCGAACATCAGACAGATGCCCGTAAAGCTCTTGTCGAAGGTGTCCATGGAGACGGCGTAATTCCCCCTTGCGGGGTCGTTCAAAACCGCTTTGTTGCCCCGAAAACCGCACAGGACCACAAAGTGGTTGAAATTCCAGTGGATGATACAGGGGAACGTCCCCTTCTCTTTGAGCTGTTCCGGCTCGAATTTATACCCCTTTGCGGCAAGACCGTAGCCCCGCGCCGCTTTCAGGAGATTCCGCGCGTTGGAGCCGTCGCGGGAGACGCCGCAATCGACGCGCACCTGTTCGAGCGGGATCCACTTGCCGTAATAGGCGAGGATCATCGTGAGGGAAGCCGCGCCGCATTCGAGCGCCTCCATCTGCATGACGACGGGCGTCTTGGCAACGCCCTTTGTGAGCGGTCTGTTCCGTTTGTCCCTGCGCATACCCCGCCTCATCCGAAAAGAAAGGAAATGGGCGACACGCTGCCCGTCACGATGGAGGCGGAATAGATTCCCTCCGAAAGTTCGGCGCCGAGCGTGACTTCATACACCCATTCTCCGACGGAGAACCCGCCGAGACGCATCGCGTAGGCGGAAAAGCTGTCGTCCACCGCAACGGGTTGAGCGGAGACGGAAAGGACGGAAAACTCACCGTCGCCGAGCCGCACGGCGTCGCCCGCCTCGATCTCGCCCGCATCCTCTTCCCGCACATAGCAAACCACCTTCCCCTCTCCGGAGACGGCGACGGCGTTCACCTTGGTCTCGAGCTTGCCGACGACCCCCCACACGAAAAATCCCGCAAGCAGGAAAAGGACCGCCGCGAGCACGATCCACACGCCCGGGTTTGTCACTTTGATATAATCGTTGAGCTGCTCGGGCGACGTTGCCCGCTCGATGCTCTTCTCCCTGAAAAGAGACATCCCATTCCTCCTTTTTTACATCGGTTGGATCTTCTTCGTGATCGTAAGAATGTTCTGACCGTTTTTGTATTCGTACGAAATGCCGTCCATGGTTTTTTTCACCATGTAGATCCCGAGCCCGCCGATCTCGCGTTCCTCCGCGGAGAGCGCCGTGTCGGGGTCTTTCCTTTGGAGCGGGTCGTACGGCACGCCGCGATCGATGAATGTGATCACGACCGCAAGCGGGTCCTCTTTGAGTTCCACCCGCACGGTGGCGGGACCCACGCCGGGGTCATAGGCATAATGCGCGATGTTCCCGAACAGTTCGTCGATCGCAATGTCGATCTGCATCTGCACCTTCACGGAACACCCGTGCAGTTGCAGCTGTTCGTTCACGAATTCCGTGACCGTTTCGATGTTTTCCACCGTTGCATCGATGGTAAGTTCCTTCATGCGACACCTCCGCCCGCCGCAAGACGCACCGCGACCTTTTATTCGATCGTGAGGATCTCCGAAAAACCCGTGATCTCAAACACTTCCATGATCGTTTCGTTGACGTTACGGACCGCCATTTTGCCCTGTTTGTTCATCACTTTTTGCGCCGCAAGGAGCACGCGGAGCCCCGCGGAGGAGAGATACTCGAGCTTCGCGAAATCGAAATTCAGTTCGGCGATCCCGTCGAGGCTGCGTTTGAGTTCCGCTTCGAGCTGAGGAGCCGTCGTCGTATCGAGACGTCCGGATACCGCGACTTCGAGCGTGTCGTCTTGTCTGTGCATGTCAATTGTCATAGAATGACCTCCTTAAAACAACGGTTTGTTTCCGAATATATTATAGCATGTACCGCCGCCTTTGTCAACGGTCCGTTCAGACATGTGCCGCTTTGTAAGCCGCGATGCGTGCCAGCACATTCTCTTCGAGATTTTTATAGAAGAATTGATAATCGTAATAGTGATATACCCCCGCATCGACAAAACCGCCCAATGTGTTGTTGTACACCGCGGGATCGATATCGGTATCGGGAACTTTCAACGTGCCCCGCACATCGTCGATATACGCGCCCGTGAGGTGTTCTTTTACCTCCAACAAATTCCCGTTGAGGTCGAAGAAGCACGCGCCCTTGTTTTGACTCTTATTCGCCCGCGTTGTGTCCGTTCTCCAATTAAGCGGATTAATGCAGAGCGCCTTGGTGCCGTTTGGAACGGTAAGCGAATCGGTCACGTTTTCCGCCTCGGTATTGAAGGAGATGATGACGCCCGTGCCGGTCGCGTCCGACGCAAATTTCAAGTTGTTTTCCGTAAGTTCCTGCTCCGTGATACACCAACCGATGGCGTAGCATGCGACGAGAAGATCCTTCCGCCCGTCCTCGCCCGTCTTACCGAAAAATTCTTTCATGAGGCGGATGCAGTGGTCGGCGCCTTGCGAAAACCCGGCGAGAATGACGGGACGCCCGCCGTTCCAGTGTCCCATATAGTAGAGGAAGGCATTGCGCACGTCCGAATAGGCATAGGCGAGATATTCTTCCAGCTCCGCTTTCTCCAAAGAATAATCGTAGAGCACCGCCTGACGGTAGTAGGGAGCGAAGAAGCGGGCGTTGTCGTCGTAAATGCCCTTTTCCATGTCGATCGCGCCCTTGAAAGCCCGCCGTGCGCTCGTATAGGAGAAGTTCAGGATCTCCTGCTCCTCTCTGCCCGCGACGGAAGAGGGAGCGACGAAGAACACGTCCGCGTCCTTCTGCGATGCGCCCGTCTCGGCATACGCCCAGTTGAAGGAGAGCGAATAATCGAGCGTCGTCGCAACTTCCGCGACGTGGGGCACGGGCACTTCCGCGCCAAGGTCGGTGAAATAGACCTTCCACTCGTTCAGGGTCTGCCCGTCCGCGCCCGATTCTTTTACCGTGAAGGTATTGTCCTCGTTCTTTACGATCTTCGTGTCCGAAGGGTAGAAAAGCGTTCCGCTCTTCATATACCCGAACTCATAGATCATGTTCGGCGTATAGATGTCTACCTCGTTCGACAACAGAAAGGCGCCGAAGGCGTACGGACGGTCAATGGAGAGATCGGGCTTAAAGTCGAAGAAAAATCCGGCATAGGCTTTGTGGATCCTGACAATTTCCTCGTTTTCATCAAGATCGACGTAGAACAGAAGTCCGACTTCTTCGTCCTTGAAGTACATCCGATCGTGTTCGCCGTTCTCTCCTTTCCATATCGCGCATAAGTCTTGCCGTGCGATCATGTGCGTGGGGTCACTGCAGTCATAAGGGGTATAAAACTCGGCGCCTTTTTCAAGACCGAAGATCTTAGCGGAATAGAGAAGGGTAGACTTCGTGATGGCATATTCTTCCCAATGAGCCTCTTCGTATCCGTCATTCACAGAGATGGGGGCGGTCGTCCAAACGAGGTTCTCGGGGATATATCTGACGCTTTTGACAAGCAGACAACGCGAACCGTTCTTTTCCTTAAGGTACAATTCTACGAGATAACCGCCGTCTCCGGGAATAAAGTTGTACATGTCATAATATTCGCCGTATACGGGATCGACATAATAGGGCGCATCGAGGATCGTGGGGTTGTAGATGTTGAGACACTTCGTTTTTTCGCGCGGAACTTCCCCGAATTGGAGCCACCACATCTTATGGCTGATCTGCACCCCGTCAAGCCCGAAATACCCGTAATAAACGGCGTTCATCGCGCCCTCGTAGTCTTTGATCTCCTCTTCTGCGACAAATTCGCCGCAGATGGTCACAGAATTCTCCGTGCCCCCGGGCGTCCATTGAAGTTCGACGTCATATTCGTGCCCCGCTTCATCGCAAAGGACATAATCGCTCCCCGAAGCGACGAGCGTATAGCCGCCCCTCGCCGCCGCATTTCCCGCGCCGTCCGAATAGACGAGCGTAGCGGCGGCGCCGTCCGCTCTCCCCTCTATCGGGGTGAAGCGGAGCGTGATCTCTTCGTCGAAGTCATGATCTTTGCGCTCGGAGTCCTCGTCAAAGACGATCTTTCCCTCGACGACGGCCTCTTCCGCCTCTTCGACTTTGAAGGCGATCCTATATTCCTCCTCGTTGAGCCCGAGCGAGACGTTCCACGCCTCTCCCTCCGCATACACCGTAAATTCGCCGTTGGCGCGCTTTACGATCAAGGGATCCTCGAAGTAGTCCGTCTCGCCGTCCTCGCCCACCCGACCGAGCCCGAAGAGCATCTTAAATACGATCTCCGTTTGGCTCGGGGCGGTATAGAACGCATCGTAGCCCCACGTCTTTTCTCTGTTTTGGTACCATACGTGGCAGCCCATCTGCGCCGTTGCGAGCAGGATGTCCCCCTCTTCATCCAATTCAAAGTAAAATTCTTCGACCACCGGATCATCCTCTTCGGGAAGCGTAAAACAATAGCGCATCCAATCGGTCCCGCCGTCGTTGCCGTAAGTCATTCCGTAGCAAGGATAGATCTTCGGGTGGAGCGTTCCGTCCGCCCACTGAAACCCGTCTTTCACAAAGAGGGTCATCACCTCGTCCCCGACCTTGCCCGCCTCGATCAGGTCGGAAACATAGAGACGCATGCCGTTTTTGAAGAAGAACTCGCCGTAATAGTGATGGAAGTCCGCCGTTTCGGCATGCGCGTCAAAGAACTGCACGTCATAGACGAGGGTCTTGCGGACGCCGTTCTCCGTGACGAGGAAATAATAGATGAGGTATTCGTTGCCGTTGTCCTCCGCACGGTAGATCCAGGTGATCCCATGCGCGGATGTCCTATCCCATTCGCGCTCGAGAAGTTCGTCGGGCGTGATATAAAAGCGGAGATAGGGACCGCTCATACTCGGCATATCTTCCAAATTATAAAACCAGGTCCTTCCGCTGACGTCGAGCGCTCCCGCGCCGAAATATCCCTCTTCGATGTAGTGGCGGGAGCCCTCTTCGTGCGCCTCGTAGTCCTCCAACGTGTCGGTCACGAGGAACTCGCCGTGCACGACGGCATGGTCGTCCGCGGAATTCGCGCATCCCCAAGCAAGGTCGAGCGCGTAGTTCTTCCCGCTCCCGTCCGTGAGCGAATAGCCGTTCTCCCCCCGCGAAAGGGTGAAGTTCTCCGACGCCGTTTTGCCTTCTTCATCCGTATAAGACAGCTCGGCCGTGACGCCCTGCACGTCCGCTCCGTTCGGCATGAAAGAGAGCGTAATGTCGCGGGAATACTCGTCGTACTCGTCCCCTTCAAACACGATCTGCCCCGGAACGGAAACTTCTCCGCCGGGAGGGGGCGTTTCCTCTTCTCCGCAGGCGGTAAGCAGCGCGCCGCATACAAACAGCGCCGCAAAGCAGCATACAAGTAGCAAACGTTTGATGAATTTCGTCATTTTTATCTCCCATTCCGACAAATTTCGTCAAAACAAAAATATGATTTCATGATACATCCGCTCGGAAAAAATCGCAAATGAATGCAAAACTTTCCCGGTGTCTTAAACAAATTCTAACAGCTCGGCACCGCTTGCTTTTTATTTGATCGTTACGGTCACGCGATTGGAACAGTCCCCTTCTTGCGTCTCGTACCGAATGCTTGCAGAGGCGTTTTCCGCAAGTTTCCAGGAGAGCAAATTGTCCGTGGAGCGGGGGTCGAACAGCTTTCCGCCGTATTCGATCCCGACGGTCGCGGTCTCGTCTTCTTGCGAGTATTCCACAGCGAGATGCAGTTTGAAGTCGTCCGGGAGCACTGCGAGAATGATCTGGACGCAGAGTTCTTCGAACACTGCCTGCGTGCGGTAAATGCTTCTCTGCGACATCCCGTTTCTTCTTCCGAATTCTTCCAGCTCGGAGTTAAACCCGATGAAGTCGAAATCCTTGGATGCGATCGTCCGTTCGAAGACTCTGATGTGTTTGATGAAACGGATGGTCTTTTCACGCTTGGGAGAGCCGAAGATCTCGTCCGGCGTTCCCTCTTCGTAGATCCCGCCCTCGTCCATATAGAACACACGGTTTGCGATCTCCCGCGCAAAGCGCATTTCGTGGGTCACGATCACCATTGTGAGCCCTTGCCGCGCAAGGTCGCGGATGACCGACTGCACTTCCCCCACCATCGTGGGGTCGAGCGCGGAAGTCGGCTCGTCGAAGAGCACGATGTCGGGGTGCATCGCGAGCGTTCGCGCAATCGCCACGCGCTGCTTTTGTCCGCCCGAAAGTTCATCGGGGAAATTTTCCGCCTTATCCGCAAGTCCCACCGTTCTGAGCAGGCGCATCCCCTCATCGTAAGCCTCCCGCTTGCTCTTTTTCAAAAGTTCCATGGGGGCGGTCATGATGTTACGTATCACGTTCATATGGGGGAAGAGGTTGAACGATTGGAACACCATGCCCATTTTTTGACGGACTTTGTTGATGTCGCACTTCTTATCCGTGATGCACGTATCGCCTACCCATATCCTGCCCGAAGTCGGCGTTTCCAGCATATCGATGCAACGAATGAGCGTCGATTTCCCCGTGCCAGACGGTCCGATGACGGAGATCACATCGCCGTCGTTTATGACCGCGTTGACATCTTTGAGCGGCGTTGCGTTCGCATATTCCTTTCTCAAATGCTCGATGCGGATCATCTTACGCCTCCTCGGGAAGGAATTTTTCCCTCGCCTTTCTTCTTATTCCGCCTCGGGTCCGTTCTGCGTTGCAAGAGCCCGACGAGCGCGGAGATCCCCCACGTGATCAGAAAGTAGATCACGGCGACGGCAATGAGCGGGAAAAACGCCTCGTATGTATTGCTTCTGATGATATCTCCCACTTTGGTGAGGTCGTTGACCGCAATGTACCCGACGACGGACGTTGCCTTCACGAGGTTTACGATCTCGGCGGAATACACGGGTAGGAACATCCTCATCGCCTGCGGCAATACTATACGGAAAAAAGCTCGGTTCCGCCCGTAACCGAGCGCGTATGCCGCTTCCGTCTGCCCCTTATCGACGCCCTCCGTGGAAAGTTTGAGCCGATCGTAAACAAAGGACCCGAACGTCAGGATAAAGCCGATGATCGCTACCGCAAGCCCGCTGATGTCCACTTTGCCGAAGACGACGTAGAAGAGAAGCATTAAAATGACGAGCGTGGGCATTCCCGCAACGAGCTTGGAATAGACCGCCGCGATCCCCCGAGCGATCGCAGAGGAAGTTTTGTACTTCGAGCGCGTCCACAGATACAGGAGAGCGCCGAGAAGCGTGCCGCCGAGCACGGCGCATACGGCGATGAGCAACGTCGTCCCCACCCCTGCGAGGATCATTTTCCAACGTCCTTCACGGACGAACGTCTTTTCAAAGCTCTCGGCGACAGAGGCGAAAAATCCGCCGCCCGCCCCTTCATACGTCGCCATCACGACATCAGCGACCATGTACGGTTCGCTGAAATTTACGCTCTGCTTGCGCTCGTCGGTCATATACAATCCCGCGCATACCATGTCGTATTTCCCCGATGCAAGTCCGGAGAGACCGTCCGTACTGAATGAGCCGTTGGTATAGTTGACTCTGTAACCGTATTCTTTGCAAAAGAGATAGAGCACCTCGATCTCGAAACCAACCGGCTCGTTGTTATACATGTATACAAACGGCTTCCGCGTCATATCGACCGACACCCTGAGGGGCACGGAATCGGCAGAAAGTTCCTCGAGAGGAACGCTTTCTTCGGGTTCCGTCTCGCCGTACCATTTTTCGATCAATCCGTCCAGCGTTCCGTCCGCTTTCAACCGCCCGAGAAACTCATCCATTTCCGCTTTCAAAGCGTCTCCGTCGCCGTTCTTCTGGAAGCCAAAGCCGATCTCCACGGAATATCCGGGAACGGTCGTGCAGGAAAGTCCGCTCTCCGTGCGTTTGACGGAGTTGAAGTTGGGACGGTCGAGCATGGTACCGTAAACGTCGCATGCGCGAGAGAGACCGAGCTCGCCGCCCGCGCAAACGCATTGTTGAACGTCTCCGCGTCCCCGCCGCTCTCTACGAAAGTCGTATACGCCGTCGCGCCGAGAGAGATCGTCTTCCCCTCAACGTCCGGTGTGATCACCGCGCTCTCGCGGTAGGTATAGCTCCCGCCGATCGCTTCCTTCATCGCCTGCGACAACGCCAACGAGTAGCCCGTCTCCTTATACTCGCCGAGAAGGGTCCCCTCCGAATACTTCGGCGTCACGGAGACGCTGTACTGCGTGCTGAACTTCAATTCCGTGGGAACGAGCGACACGTCCGCGCCCGTGATGCGCTTCACATAGTCGAACGTGCAGCTCGCCGTCTTCGAAGGATCCGCACGGGATGCCACTTTCACCGCGATCTGTTCCCCGAATGCGGCTCTGCATGTCACGACCGCCTGCAACGCGCCGTCCGTCTGCGCCGTCGCCGTCACATAGTTCGTCGCCGTCTTCCCGCTCGCCCATTCGGACTGCGCATCGACAAACTCCACCGTCCAGTCCACCGCCTTGTTCGTGGCGTCCTCCGGAGTGATCGTCGCCGTAAGCGTCATCGCAAGCTCCACAGACGCCGGCGAGAGCCCGTACTGCCCATATTCCGCCACGGGAATGATCATACGCGCGAGCTTGATGCCGTTCTGTTCCTTCCCCGTCTCCAAAATGCCGCCCGCCTGTGCGATCGCAGGCGCCTCCGTCTTGGGCGTCTCTTCCGCCTTGCCGCGCTTCACCGTTACGCCCAATACAATCCCGAGCACGAGGATCAGCGCAAGCAGCACGCCCACTACCGCAAGCCAACTCTTCCTTTGCTTCTTTGCTTCGTTACTCACTTTTCAACTCCTTTTTTTCTGTCAGATTACTGTCAATCTCAAGGGCAAGCCGTGCCTGCGCCTTTACCATGCGGGTGATCAGTTCATAATCGACCGCCCCTGCCCCGGATACGGCGCCTTCCTTCCTGTAATCCATTTTCGCAATGGTCTCCAAGGCATTTCGCAACAGCCCCACCCGTGCTTCGTACAGCTTTGTCTCATAGCCCTTCTTTTCCTGCTTCGGCAAAAACATAACTACCTCTTCTTCGCGCCGCCCTTCATCCGTTCCTGTTCCCGGAACGCCGAAAGCCAGCCCTTGCGATATGCTTTCTCTTCTCCGCTGAGTTTGTGATCGGGATATCGGTCGCCCATGGCGATACTGTACTCGGAATACCCGCTTTTCAGCTCCGCCTCGTAACGCTTCTTCTTCCCGACCGCCGTCTCCAAAAACCGTATTTGCCTGCGATCGTTCACGTTCTCCAACGCGACCCAGTCGGGCGAATTTCCGCCCGGCAAGTTCACCTTTCGCCATTTATTCATCTTTACCCCACCTCCGCCCTTGCTCCGCCTGCACGATCCGTGACAGGGGAAATTCTTGTTTTGTCATATTACCTCCGCCTATTCCGCCGCAGTCAACGCTTTCAGAGCCGCGATCTTGTCCTCTTCGGACAGCGCCCGAAAGTGCCGAACGTACGTCGCTTTCGAAATGTACTTACAGTCCACACCCTCGTTCAATCCGAGAATGATCTTTTGCAAAACCTCCTGCACCCGCTTCGGCATCTCCGCCTGTTGCATCGATGCGATCCACAGATCGAACGCCGCATCCGGCGACGACAACCCAAGATCGGTGTCGATCTCGTTGAAATCCCACTTCTTCAAGCAGCCGTATGTCTCATACGCCCGCCGATCGAAAAGCGCCCGATACAGAACGCGGAATTGGTTCAACTCCAACGCCGTCTGCTTCTCGAAAAAAGGCTTGATCGCGTACTTGAAGATCTCGTGATAATCTCCGCCCGCAAGGTCCGAATGAACGGAAAATCCGTCCGGATAATCGCAGAGCTCCGCGATGTGCTCGATGTTGTACTTCGTCACCTCGAGCCGCAACAAAAGCAAACACCACATCCGCTGCAACAATACTTCAAACTCGCTGTATAGCCGCGGCGGCGCTTGCTTGTTCCGATAATCGGGGGAAAATCGGTTCCAATACACCTGCGACATATCCAACCCCTTTTTGAGAATGAACACCGTATGCAGGTGAGGATGATAGCTGCCGTTGCTCTCGGACACCGTGATCTCGAGCGAGCGCACCGCTCCGATGTAACCGTATTTCCCGAAGTCCACGCCTCTGATCTTCTTTCGTCCGTCAAAAAATCGGATAAGATAGGAGAACCTGTCCAAAAGAAGCGTCACCGTGTCCGCCACGTTTTCGTCAAGTACGTTCGGAACGGTAAAGACGATATGATACAGATCGTTCTCCCGCGCAAACGTATCGAGCACGCCCGAATACTGCGCAAACCGCTGGTCCGATTCCAAGCTCTGACAGTTCAGGCAGAACCGATCTTTGCAACGGTTCATGCGGATGAGATGCTTCACGCCGTGTTCCGGGTAAAAATCAAAGTCCCATTTCGTGCCGCATTCCCGCACCGCCTTCGCGCGCTTCTCGAAATTCGGCTCCTTGCCGTATTTGATCTCCCCAGCAGATACCGCATACGGGATCGCACCTTCCTTCGCAAATTCCTCGTAACACTTCGCCACCGAGGTGTTATACCTGACCCTGCGTGATACCGCGAGAAAATCTTCGCAAGTTATTTCGTTTTCTTCACTCACTAAAAAATTCTTCGCCATATCAACACCGGGACTTGTGTTTTTTGATTTTTTGGGACGAGTTATTTCTATAAATATCAAGCGCCGCTTTTTCTCAAAAGCTCCGCCGCAGCTTCCTCTGCGGCTCTATGTTGTGCCCCCCGAGGTCGTCCCTTACCTCGGGGGGGCGCGCTTCACCTCCTTACCCTTCGAAATCCGCAGGATCGTAGGGGGAATCGCTCACGACTTCCATGCCTACCAAATCCATACGACCACTGTACGGATCCGCCACAAACTCGGGACGCACCAACGCGCCCGTAGGTACGCCGGCTCCGATCGTACTGGTCAATGGAATAAAGCACGTCTGTACTCCGCCACGGTCAAAGCCATCCGGTCCCTTGAAATAGGGCGTGAACAGATCCACGACACGATAATCTTGGTTGCTCTTCTTGCTGTGAAGATTCCTCACACACAAGAAAATTGCCTTCTTCACATTTACGCCTGCCATAAAAACACCTCCTGCCTACATTAAAACATCTCTTAATCAACTTTTTGCCATAAAAAGTTGATTAAAATTATTTAATAAACGGTTTGATATAATTTCTCCATAGGGAAACTTCCCAAAGGAGATTTTATATGTCGTTTTTAACCGATGAAGAAAGGCTCGAACTTCTCATGAGTACCATAACGGCGCTCGGAAAGCTCTACCAAGACCTCGCATATGCGCCCGCTCTCACGCTCGCGCATGAGTCTGAAGTAAAAAAAATCAAAGAGTACCGCCGAACAACGTAGAGGAGTTCGACGGTATCATTTTCGCAAATTTCGGTAGTGAAACGAGATCCCGAGAAACGGCGCTTGACTTTTCGCAGGAGGAGATAAGAAAAATGCCGCGACTTAAAAATGGGAAACTCCGCATAACGCCCGACGGACTATACCAGATCAGATACCGCCGGGAGGGGTTCAACGTTCAATTTACAGCAAAAACAAAAAAGCTCGCCCAGGAGCGCTTCAAAGAATGGGTAAAAAGCGTGAATGAGGAGAAACATGAACAAGCACCGCCGCACAGGCAAACACTTTTCGGAGAATTCGCGCTACGGTACTTTGAAACCGTCAAAAAGGTAAACGTCGGGAAAGAGACTTACGACACCCTATTCCGGCAATTCAACCTACACCTTCTTCCGAAACTCGGAGACGTTCCGATCAAAAACATCACGCCCATGAAATGCCAACAGCTTCTGAACGAAGTTCTTGCCGCGGGAAAGGGGAGAACGGCAGAAAGCCTCAAAATTCTTCTCAAAGAGATCTTGCGTGCAGCGGTAGGGGAAGGTCTCATCAAACAAAATCCCATGGAGTTCGTGAAGATCCCCAAACACCAACAAAAGAACGGGACTGCACTCTCCAGGGAAGAAGTTCTTGCATTCATCGAAAAATGCGAAACTTCGCACTACAGAAAGCAATTCATTCTTTTTCTCTATACGGGGATCCGCAGGAACGAACTGCACAGCGCAACTTTTGATGAAAACTTCGTCACCGTAGCGAACGGGAAATGCAGAAAAGGAGAAAAGCAGACCTACCGCAAGATCCCGATCGCGCCCGAACTGAAAAAGTATCTTCCGCTCTCCGACAAAGAACTTGCGACCGACAACAAAGTCATGTCCAACGTGTTCAAACGGGACTTCCCCGCACACCACCTCTACGATCTGCGTCACACCTTTACGACCTACTGCCAAGAGGCGGGTATCCCAAAGGCGCTTGTAGACGTATGGACGGGACATGTGAACCGCTCGGACATGACAAGCTCGGTCTATACGCACTTCTCGGAAGGATTTCAGCTCGAAGAGATCAAAAAACTTCGGTTTTTCCCCGAAAATGAGAGGTGATCTACTACCCAAAATACTACCCAAAAAACGGCACTTACTATCGGTATTTCGCCAAAGATCGGCAAAGAAAAATGCCATATCTTGTAGAAATTCGCAAAAATAACTACAAAATATGGCATCTTGGTCGAGGCGACGGGATTTGAAGCCAATAAGGTTTTTAAGATACACAATATATAGTACTTTATGGTGATAGAAATGTGTATATGTTGTATGTTCTATCCCGTGCCCCAAACTTACCCCAACCTTAAAAATTTTGAATATCGCCGCCCGAAAAACTTCTCAATATCCTTTTCGATCCGACTTTTTAAGTCGGATTAAATTTACAGTTTCTTCGGACGAACAGCGTTTAGTTAAAGCCTATAACGGCTTGTATTCCTCAAACTATAATAGATGGCTTTTGCCATTTCTGCCATGACACGATCGTAAAATTCTTTGTTCTCAAAGAGTTTTGCAAAGCTATCCATTGATTCGGTGTAACAATCCTCGGCAATTTTCTCAAATTCCTCGGGGAAAATACTGCGTGAAAACATTTCCTCATCGCTGTTTTGGGCGTGCCTGCGCAATTTTTTGCTTTCATGGAACATTCTGTCGAATATCGTTTCAACGATAACTCTGTCTGCGTCGGTAAAATTCCCTTGATACAGCAGATTGATTTTTTCGATAATGTTTTCAAGCAGATCTTTCTTTTCGACTTTCCGCTTGACAGAAGTCCTGCGTTCCGGTTTTATCGTAGCGCCTGCATTTTGGCGAAGCGCGATCGACCCGCTGAACGTTTCAGTAAGTTTACTGTTGACAAGTAGAATTTGATCGTCAAGATCGATTCGCTCGTGAGGACGTTTGGGTAAAAGCCGAAACAGATACTCGCAGAAAAGATACGATTTATGTAACTCCGCGTCGAACATTCTTGTGATTTGCGTAATATAGGCATAAAAACGCAAAAAGTTTTTGAGCGAGGAGCGGAACTCATCTTGATTGTCGTCAGTCAAAGTATTAACATTTTTGTAATTGTCATTATATATTTCATAGTTGTCCGCAAGCCAATTACAAGAAACCCAAACCATGTCTAAAACTTCATTATATACAGCCCCGACTATAACACTATGAATTGCATCAAAAATGCGACGCCAATCAGCACTATACCCAATCTCTATAATGCGCTCATTAAATACTTCAGTAGCGACAAAAAAACTAAATGCCGCTGCGCCATTGTTTCGACCGTAACTTTCACGGAAATGAATACTACTATTGAAACCTCCCGTTTTTTCAAAGAAAAACTCTAATAACCGATAAAGCTCATTACTGATCTGCATTCGCGTTCTTTCGTCAAAATCATCGTATTGCACCTTCATAACACAATTTTGTATGCCAATCGATTCGCTAAACGCTCCACGCACTTTTATCATTGATTTTCTTGCTTTTGTAGTGTTCATTCCCCGAACAACTCCTTCATCAGTTTTTCTTCTTCCTTGCCCATTTCAACGAGGTGCGCAAAAATCTCCTCCGATTTCCGCGGGGGCACATATTTGTAGAAATGACGGGTAAAGGGGATCTCGTATCCGATTTTCGTCTTTTTCTCGTCGATCCACGCGCCGGGGGCATAAGGCAAAACATT
>CANQRP010000010.1 GCA_947626305.1 uncultured Clostridia bacterium
CTCCTTTCTATTCGTCACCCGTCCCGCATAGATTTCGCGTATTTGCCCATCTGTCAGATTTTTGACGGAGTTTTCGGAGTTGGTGAAAAAGACGAACCCTTCATAGCCGATGGGAATGAGCTCGTATTCCACGCCGCGCTCGTTTGCGTACTCCTCTTGTTCGTGGTCGGGACCGAAGGCAAAGAGGATATCCGCGTCCTTTTGGGCGAGAGCGCTGTACGCGCCACGCGTGTTGCTGTAGCGGTAGGGGCTGCCTATCCCGTTGAGCTTGCACACCTCCTCGGGGTAGACCGCCTCCACAAAGGAGGAGTAGAGGGGGAAGAACGCCGCCGCGCCGTCGAGAACGGGCGGGTTCTGCTCTGCGGAAAAGTGCAGAGAGGCGGGTTTTCCGAGGCGGGCGATTTTTGAATTTTTGTCGAAGGCGAGATAGACGTCGGTGTCGATGGCGCCATCCGCGGGCATGGGCAGGGTGATGGAGCTTTGGTAGGCGTTGTAGCCGAGGCAGGAGGCGAGGGCGATCACGCCCGCAAGCAAGAGGGCGAGCACGCTCCACAAAAAGCCCTTTCTTACTTTGCTCTTAGGGAGGAACCACACCGTAAAGAGCAACAAAACGAGGGGAATGAGAAGGTAGGAGAGATAGTAGAGATTCGTCGGGAAGCTCCGCGCGATGACAAAGTAAAAGATGATAAAGAAGATCGCCGTCAGAGTGAGGAGCACGATCTTGAACGCGGTATACAGGGAAAACAGCACGATGCGGGTCGTCTTGTTCATGGAAAGACCTCCTTTTGTATGATACAACGATCGGAAGAGAGGGTCTGTCCCGCAAATTCGGAAAATTTTTTTCGGGGAAAGGGGCGCGCCGCGGCGGGTTCGCATAAACCCGCCGCGGCTTTCTCAAATTCGCTTGACAAATTCAAACGTATGTTTTACAATAGAGGCATGGACAGAGCGATCTTACACAGCGACGCAAACGCGTTCTATGCCTCGGTGGAGGCGGCGCTTCATCCCGAGCTCAAAGGTCGGGCGGTGGCGGTATGCGGCGCGCCGGAAAACCGCCACGGCATCGTGCTCGCAAAGTCCGAGCTCGCCAAGCGCATGGGGGTAAAGACGGGCATGGCGAATTGGCAGGCAAAGCAGCTCTGCCCCGGGCTCGTCATCGTTCCGCCGCACCACGACATCTACGCCGAATTCTCCCGCCGTCTGCACGAAATTTACGAGCGCTATACCGACCGCGTGGAGGGCTACGGTCTCGACGAGTGCTGGTTAGACGTCACGGGCTGTCCCATGTCCCCCCGCGCCATTGCCGACGAGCTCCGCGCCGTCGTGAAAAGAGAACTCGGCATCACGGTGAGCGTGGGGGTGAGCTTCAACAAAGTGTTCGCAAAGCTCGGTTCGGATATGAAAAAGCCGGACGCGGTGACGGAGATCGGGCGCAACGATTTCAAGAACAAGGTGTGGAAGCTGCCCTGTTCCGACCTCCTCTATTGCGGACGGGCGACGACGGAAAAGCTGAAACTGCTCGGCATCGTCACCATCGGCGACCTTGCCAAGGCACCGCCCGCCCTCATCGCAAAGCGGCTGGGCAAAAACGGCGAAATGCTGCAAAGATACGCCAACGGACAGGACGATTCCCCCGTCGCCGAAGCGGGGGAGGAGGAACAGGTGAAATCGGTGGGGCACGGCATCACCTGCGTCGCCGACCTTACGGACCTCGAAGAGGCGAACGTGGTGTTCGTGGCGCTCACGCAGGACATCGGGCAAAAGCTCCGCTGTCTCAACTTGCAGGCGCGGGGCATTCAGGTCACAGTGCGGGACAGGGATCTGCACTTCGAATCGTGGCAACAGCTGCTCCCTTCGCCCACCCAGTGCGCCGCCGACCTCTCCAAAGCGGCGACGGAACTCTTGAAAACGCGATACGGGTGGCAAAAAACCATCCGTGCGCTCACGGTCAGCGCCATTCACCTCGAAAGCGTCAACGCGCCGCAGCAGCTCTCGCTGTTCGACGGAGACGGCAAGCGGCGCAAGGTGGAGGGCGCCGTGGACAAGATCCGCGAAAAGTTCGGCGACGACGCCATCAAGCCCGCCACCCTTTTGGGCGAGAACAAACTTCCCGAGCACGCGCCCAAACAGTCCCCGCCCCCGGGCGGAGCAGGGTGATAAAGCAGGAGCGCCCCGCGCGCTGTTCTGAAAATGTCATGTCGCCCCGCGCTATTCTTAAAATGTCATGTTGAGCGGAGGCGTAGCCGTAGTCGAAACATCTCTACCGCATTTCTTCCTGTCATTCCGACGACCGAGGGGCGCGAGGGAGGAGCGAATCCCATTGGGTGCGCATCGACCATTGGGATACGCTCGGCTACGTCTCGGTATGATAGTGGGAGGTAGCAAAGTGGAGATTTCTCCACTCCGTTCGCTGCGCTCACTTCGGTCGAAATGACAGTAAAATAAGGCGACCCTTCGACTTCGCTCAGGGTGACAATTCTGAAAATGTCATGTCGCCCCGCGCGCAATTCTGTTCAACAGCACGGTGTCCCTGTCGCCGAAACGGTGGCACGAACGAAGTGAGTGACGGGTGGGGGTTATTTTCCGTGAACTTATTTTATCATGTTTTTCCAGATCTCTTCAAAGCGCTCCTCCGTTTGGAGGGTGTCTTCGGCGAGTTTTCGGATGTCTTCGTCCTCCTCCTCGTCGCTCATGTCCGCAAGGCTCGATTTGATCGCCGTAATGCCCATCACGGTGCCCTGCGTCATCATCTCCGCGATGTGCGCGCGGGAGTTGTCCGTCATCGTGTTCATCTTGATGCTGCTCCACATCATCGCCTTTTTGATGGGACCGGGGTCTTTGAGTTCGATGTTCTTGTCCTTTGCGAGGATCGCCGCTCTGCCGCACATGTGCTCGTATTCGTCGTGCTGGCGCAGAAGTTCCTCTCTGACGTCGCCGTCCTCCGCCTCGGGCAGAATGTCCGAAATGGATTGAAGGGCGAGCCCGCAGTTGCGGTGGATCTCCGAAAGGATCTCTTCGCTCTTTTTCAAAGCCATAGTTCGTCTCCTTTTACCCGCAGTTTGAGAAAATTCGCAAATAATATACAAAACCGCTTGACAATTCTCTTTTCCTGTGGTACATTGAACCATGAGCCGCTAAGGACGGGCACAAAGCGTTCCTGAAAGAGAGGACCGCCCATGTTACCTTGCGAGACCTATAAGGAGGTACCAACAGTGTACGCGATCATCGAAAACGGCGGAAAACAGTATAAGGTTTCCGAGGGCGACGTTGTGAGAGTGGAAAAGCTCAAAGCGAATGTGGGCGACGAAGTCACTTTCAACGTGCTCATGGTGGGCGGCGAAGGCGATGTAAAAGTCGGCAAAGAAGTCGAAGGCGCCAAAGTCACCGCAAAAGTCGAAGCGCAGGACAAGTTCAGAAAGATCATCGTCTTCAAGTACAAGTCCAAAAAGAACGAGCGCAAGAAGCAAGGGCACCGTCAACCGTTCACGCAGGTCAAGATCGAGAGCATCACGCTCTGATCTGCCGCAAGGGGCATTCGCCCGAGAATTTTTGAAAAAGGAGAAAGAAAAATGTTTTTTATCGCATTGTTCGCTCATAAAAAGGGGACTGGCTCTTCGCACAACGGAAGAGACAGTAACGCCAAGCGCCTCGGGGTCAAGCGGCAGGACGGTCAGCTCGTGCATGCGGGCACCATCATCGTCCGTCAGCGCGGCACCAAGATCCATCCCGGCGAGAACGTCGGCATCGGCGGCGACGATACGCTGTTTGCGTTGAAGGACGGCGTGGTCCGTTTCAAGCGTTTGGGCAGAGACAAGAAGCAGGCGATCATCGAAGAAGTAAAAGAAGCGTAACACAAAACCTCCCGTTTTCGGGAGGTTTTTTCGTGGGGTTTTACCTGCCCCCGCTTGTGGGGGCGGGTGGCACCGCAGGTGACAGGTGGGGGTGGGGTCAGAGCCTACCCCTTTTAGGGGGAGGCTCCCGCGTCAGCGGGCGGTGGGGGTACTTTTCACCCCACCTTGACCATTTTCAAAATGCAGTCGCCGGTGTTGGTGTAGCCGAAGAGGTACACCGTGCCGTCCACCAAGCAGGCGCGGGCGTCGTCGGGATACAACATCCCCACGTTTTCCACCGTCATGAGCTCCACGAGGTCGTAGCCGTCGAAACGCAGCAGGAGATATCCGCTCTTGTGTTCGTTGTAGGACCGTATCTGCAAGCCCACGAGCCCATGTTCCGCGTCGATGAAGTACGCCTTGAACTCGGTGGAAAACCGCGCAAACAGCTTAAATTCACAGAGCGGGGTCACTTTGTCCTCGTCCGAGGTGTAAACTTCTATTTTCAACTCGTCGAACCCGTCCCCGTAGCCGACGCCGAGCAGAGTATCGCCGAAAAATTTCACAAGGCTGAGCGAATACCCCGGGATCGTGCCCGTGTCTTTGAAGGTGATGTTGCCGTAATCGCGCAGGTCGAACTCGAACACGGGGTCGGAGTATGACATCGTCGCCGTGCAGACGTAGGCGATGTCGCCGTCGAAGCGCACCGACTTCACGCTCTCGCCCTCGGGCGCAAAGTCCTCCACGGCGGCGATCTGTTCGAAGGTCGAAAGGTCGAAGCACCAAAGGTTGCAGGTCGTGCGCCCCGTGGCGTAGTTCGTCCCCGTCGTGAACACGCGGAGCACCCCTTCGTGCTCGTCGAGGGAATATTGATCGACGATGCTGCCGATCGCCGACATTTCGCCGCGATAGGTGAGGTTCATGCCGTCGTAGGAAGTGCAGGCGATGTCGGTCATAGGGGGCAGCCACAGGGCATCGCGATCTCCCGCTCCCGTATCTTCCGCGTACGCGACTTTCTCCCGCGTGGTGAAGATGTGTTCCGCCGAGACGTACACCTCGTCCGAAAAGTCGAAGTAGGCGAGGCTCGCGTTGGAAGACAAACTGTCCGCCGCAAAGGACGTGAGCACGGTATAGCGCGCGCTTGTCGGGTCTTCGGGCAACACGATGTCCCGCATGGGCAGAACTTCGCCGTCCACCGCGGGCAGATATTGCTTCTCTTCGGCAAAGTCGGGGTTCCTTCCCACCCTGAAATTGCTGACGAGCAGCAGGGTGTTCCCCACGAGGCGGGAGGAGACGTAGTCGCCCGAGACGGAAGTCCTCGCAAATTCGCGGGGCGCCGTGGGGTCGGAGACGTCGATGCCGAGAATGCGGGTAAAGAGCGCCTTCGCGTCTGTGTCGTAGTAGGGCACGAGGATGAGAATTTCGGTGCAGTCCGCGGTCAAATACATCTCCCGCCGTTCGCCGTAGCCGCTGTAAGTGAAGGTTTCCTCGCCCGAAATCGCATACGTACTCACCTTTTCGCCGTTTACGGTGTAAATATTGAGGATGAGTTTTGCGGGGGAAGGGGAGGGCGCGAGCTGCTTGCTGCCGTTTTCGTCGAGGATGGGTTCCCCGTATTCGTCCACAAGGACGTCGCCCCGATGATAGCGCGCTTTGGCGTAGCTCAAATAGTAGAGGTACTTGTCGCTGCGCTTGAGAAGGTCGCCCTCCACAACGCCCTCAACCTGGTTGTTCGTCACTTCCTCGTAGTGCTGATCCGAGGTCGGCGGGGTCGCTTCGCCCGAATCTCCCAAGCCGCCGTTCGACTCCATATCGACTTTACCGCCCGAGAGACCGTTCAGCCCCCACCTTTCGAAATTGTTGGTTTGGTGGGGGCTCGTGTAGGTGAGGGAGCCGATCTCGTCCATGAGGGCGTAGTATTCGCTGCCCGCATAGGCGGAGATGTCGTACCCGCCGACGGTGTAGGGGACAAAGAGGGTCAAATTGAGCGCCAAAACGAGCGCCGCCGCCGAGGAGAGGACGGAGGCAAGGGCGATCTTGCGGCGTTTCTTCTGCGCCGCCCGCTGCGTTTCCGTCTTTTCGAGAATTTTATTCAGCCGTCTGCCGTAATTGTCGTGTTCGTCATAGGTCGTCATAACCGATCCCTTCCTTTATGAGAATTTCTTTGAGGGCGGCTTTCGCCCTCGCGAGGAGGTTATACACCTTTTTGCGGCTCCTGCCCGTCATCTCGCAGATCTCGGCGATCTTGTAGCCGTCGAAATAGGAGAAGTAGAGCACGTCGCGGTAGTCCCTCGGCAACTTTTCGAGCGCTTCGAACACCGTTCTGTCCCGCATGAGGGAGGCAACAGTGCGCTCCGTGTCCGCGTGGACGAGGGCGTCCTCATAGCCCGTGAGAGGGAGTTCGGCGTGCTTTTTGGAGCGCAAAAAGTCGAGGCACTTATTGCGGGCGATCTTATAAAGGTACGCCTTAAAGTGCAACGTATCGGGGAGCTGCTTGCGTTTTACGATGAGCGCGGCAAAGGACTCCTCCATGACGTCCTCGGCAGTGGCATAGTCGCGCACATAGAGATAGGCATATTGGGTGAGCCCATCGCTGTATGTACGCACCAACTCTTCGAGCGCCCGGGGGTCTCCTTGCAGATAGCGGCGGTAGCTACTTACACCGTTGTCCGGCATCGTGAACCTCCTACGCAAATAAGACGAATGAATCCCGAAAATTACTCACCGAAAGTATAAACTTTTCAAAATTTTTTGTCAAGGCAGTGGTGGGGAAACCCCCTCGCCCACCCCTCGAGGGGTGGGTGTAATCCGTGCGGAAGCGCGTCATTCCGAGGCGCAACGGAAAGAACGAAGTCCGAATTGGTACTCCCCGAGGGAATCTTGCTACGTCCAAGTACGTTCAAAAACAAACCGAAACGTACCAAGATGCCTTCGCGGACTTTCTTCTGCGGACTGCGTAAATGCATTACGCCTCAGCATGACGCTTGCGCGCGGCGGCAATTTCCCCAACTCCTTCCGAACGCTTGCCAAGTTGCTCCGTTTATGGTATAATGCCTTGGATATGAAGGTATTTGCGGTAAGCGATCTGCACCTCTCGGGGCTCATGAACAAGCCGATGAACGTGTTCGGACCCGATTGGGAGGGACATTTCGAAAAAATCAAAGCCGATTGGGAACGCAAAGTCTCCGACGAAGACATCGTGCTCATCGGCGGGGATACTTCGTGGGGAATGTACCTCGAAGAGGGCGCATTCGACCTCAGATCGCTCGCCCCCCTCAAGGGGCAGAAGGTGTTCATCCGCGGCAATCATGACTTCTGGTGGAATGCCATCTCCCACGTGCGCGCCGCCGCGCCCGACGATACCTTCCACTTTCTGCAAAACGACTGCATCAAACTCGGCAACTATATCATCGCGGGTTCGCGGGGCTGGCTGTGCCCCGGCAGCACCGACTTCACCGAGCACGACATGGCGCTCTATCTCCGCGAGGGGGAGCGATTCAAACTCGCCTTCAAAGAGGTGGAAAAGGTACGCCGCGAGGGGGATGTGCTCATCGCCCTCATCCACTACCCGCCCTTCAACGTGAAGCTCGAAGACACGGTGTTCACCGCCCTCTTCGAGGAAAACCGGGTGGACAAGGCGGTGTTCGGGCACCTGCACGGCGCGGGGTACTTCCCCCTGCGCAGCGAGAAAAACGGCATCGTCTACTACCTCACCTCCTGCGACAAACTGCGCTTCACTCTGACACAGATCTGCTGAAAACCACTTTCGGAGCATCAACCGTGAACAGAAAAGACTTATTGGGGCTCTACGACCTCACCACGGAGGAGATCGAAGAAATTCTTCGCCTCGGGCTCTATTTCAAAACCGCCTTAAAGCGCGGCGAAAAGGAACATCCCGCCCTCAAAGGCAGGTCGGTCGTCCTCCTCTTCTACGAAAACAGCACCCGCACCCGCACGAGCTTCGAACTTGCGGCGAAGTTCTCGGGCGCAAGCGTCGTGAACATCTCGGTGGCGACCTCCTCCGTGCAGAAGGGGGAGACCCTCGTCGATACGGGCAAGACCCTCGACGCGATGAAGAACGACTTTATCATCATCCGTCACCCCATGGGCGGCGCCCCCAAACTCCTCGCGGAGACGGTGAAAGCGCACGTCGTAAACGGCGGCGACGGCATCAACGAACATCCCACGCAGGCGCTTCTCGATATGCTCACGTTAAAGGAACATTTCGGGCGGATCGAGGGCTTGAAGGTCGCCATTTTGGGGGACATCCGCCATTCCCGCGTGGCAAAGAGCAACTTATACGGGCTCACCAAGCTCGGGGCGGAGGTGCGGCTGTTCGCACCCAAAACGCTCATGCCCGAGAGGTTGGAACGGGAGGGCGCGATCCTCTGTTCCTCCCGCGAGGAGGCGGTGCGGGGCGCCGACGCCGTGATGGGGCTTCGCATCCAGCTCGAACGGCAGAAGGGGGGCAACTTCCCCTCCCTCGGCGAATATGCGAAATATTACGGCTTAGACGAACAAATTCTGTCCTATGCGAAGAAAAGCGCGCTTGTCCTCCACCCCGGTCCCGTCAACAGGGGGGTGGAACTGACGAGCGCCGTGATAGACGGCAAGCAGAGCCGCATCGAAGACCAGGTCCTCTCGGGGCTTTCGGTGCGCATGGCGGTACTCTCGCTTCTTGCCGGGGAGGAGAAGGTATGATCTTCAAAAATGCGGAAATCGTGCAAAAAGACGGGGTGATCCGTGCGGACATCACCGTGGAAGACGGAAAGATCGCCGCGATCGGAAGGGCGGAAAAGGGGGACGCGATCGACTGTACGGGGTACACGATCTTCCCCGGACTCATCGACATGCACGTCCACCTGCGCGAGCCGGGTTTTGAAAAGAAAGAGGACATTTTAAGCGGCAGCCGCGCCGCCGTCAGGGGCGGGTTCACGCAGGTCTGCTGCATGCCCAACACAAACCCCGTCATCGACAACAAGGTCGTCGTCACCTACATCAAGGCGCGGGCAAGCGAAGTTGGACTGTGCAAAATTCATCCCATCGGCGCCATCACCAAGGGGCAGAAAGGGGAGGAACTCTCCGCGATCGGCGGCATGAAGGCGGCGGGCGCCGTCGCCCTCTCCGAGGACGGCAAGAGCGTCGTAAACTCCAAACTCATGGCAAACGCCATGCTGTATGCAAGCGACTTCGGGCTCAAATGTCTCTGCCACTGCGAGGACGCGTCGCTCGCGGAGGGCGGGGTCGTCAACGAGGGGTACAACGCCACGGTGGCGGGACTCAAAGGGAGCCTCCGCGCCGCGGAGGACATTCTCATCGCCCGCGAGCTGTGCCTTGCCGAGAGCCTCCGTTTGCCCGTGCACATCTGCCATGTGTCCACATACAGCGGCGTGCAGCTCATCCGCGAGGCGAAGGCGCGGGGGGTGGAAGTCACCGCCGAGACCTGCCCGCACTACTTTACCCTCACCGACGACGTCATCCGAACGTTCGACACCAATACCAAGGTCAACCCTCCGCTTCGGGAGGAGAAGGACCGCCTTGCGATCATGGAGGGCTTAAAGGACGGCACGCTCGACTGCATCGTCACCGACCATGCTCCCCATCACGAGGACGACAAGCGGGTGGAATACGACCTCGCCGCCTTCGGCATCAGCGGCCTCGAGACGAGCTTCGCCCTCTCCTACACCCAACTCGTCAAGGGGGGCGTCCTCACGCTGCCGCAACTCGTCGAGAAGATGAGCGCAAATCCCGCGCGCATCCTCGGTTTGGAGGGCGGGGAACTCAGAGTCGGCGCGCCCGCGGACCTCACGATCGCAGACCTGAACAAAAAGTGGACGATCGACCCGAAGGAATTCGTCAGCAAGGGGAAGAATACCCCCTTTGCGGGCAGAGAGGTCTTCGGAAAGGTGGTTTATACCGTCGTGGACGGCATGATCAGATATTCGCTCGCAAGGGAGAACAAGGCATGATCGCAGATACCCTCATCGAAAAGATCGTAAAGACCCAAAACCCCACCTGCGTGGGGCTGGATACCTCCTTCGACTACCTGCCCGACGACATGAAGCGGGCGACGTCGCCCGAGGAGCGGGCGGAGGCGGTGTTCGAATTCAATCGACGCGTCATAGACGCCGTGTGCGACATCGTGCCCGCCGTCAAGGTGCAGATCGCCTACTACGAGGCGCTCGGCGCGTGCGGGCTCTCCTGCTTCGACAGAACCTGCCGCTATGCCAAGGCGCAGGGGCTCGTCGTCATCGCGGACGCAAAGCGGAACGACATCGGCGCGACCGCCGCCCGGTATGCCGAGGCGTTTTTGGGGGAGAGCGCCTGCTGCGACTTTCTCACCGTCAACGGATATCTCGGCACGGACGGAGTGGCGCCCTTTACGGAAGAATGCGAAAAGAACGACAGGGGCATCTTCGTCCTCGTCAAAACGAGCAACCCTTCCTCGGGCGAATTGCAGGACATAAAACTCGCGGACGGGCGCACCGTCTATGAGTGCATGGGCGACATGGCGGAACGGTGGGGAGAGGGCACCGCGGGCAAATACGGCTATTCCCGCGTGGGGGCGGTCGTGGGAGCGACCTATCCCGCCGAGGCGAAGATCCTGCGCGCCCGCCTTCCCCATACCTTCTTTCTCATCCCCGGCTACGGTGCGCAGGGCGCCAACGCCGAAATGCTGAAAAATTGCTTTGCCCCCGGCGGCATGGGGGGGATCGTCAACAATTCCCGCGGGATCCTCTGTGCCTACAAAAAACGGGGCGGGACGTACTTCGAAGCGGCGCGGGCGGCGGCGCTCGACATGCGGGCGGACCTTCAGTCCGTTCTGGGGGAACTATGCGCGAACTGACGGCAACCGTACTCGAAAACAAACAGATCGCCGAGGAGATCTACTCTCTCACCTTCGCCTGCGAAGAGCCCGTAAAAGTGCGGGCGGGGCAGTTTGCCATGGTGGGGGTAGACGGCTTTCCGCTCCGCCGTCCCATCGCGGTGTGCAAGGCGGAGGGCGAACGCATCACCCTCTGTTACCGCCTCAAAGGGGAGGGCACGCGGCGGCTCGCTTCGCGCTATTCCCGCGGGGAAAAGATCTCCGTGCTCCTTCCGCTCGGCAACGGGTTTTCGGTGACGGAGGAACAAAAACGGGTCGCCGTCGTGGGCGGCGGCGTGGGGATCTTCCCCCTCATTGCCGCCATCCGCGAGTACGCCGAAAGCAAGGAAATTTACGCCTATATGGGCTTCCGCGGCAAGGAAGCGATCTGCATGCAGTACGAAATGCAGCGCGGAAAGGAGCTCGTCATCGCCACGGACGACGGGTCGGTGGGCTACCGCGGCACCGCGGTGCAGGCGTTCATGGAGGACATCGACAGGGTGAAGCCGCATGTGGTGCTCGCCTGCGGTCCCACCCCCATGCTCCGCGCCCTCAAAAGCGCCACGGCGGGGCGGGATCTCCCCGTTTACGTCTCCCTCGAGGAGCGCATGGGCTGCGGCGTGGGCGCCTGCCTCGTCTGCGTGTGCGACCTCAGGGGCGGCGGGCACGCGCGGGTGTGCAAGGACGGTCCCGTATTCGGGATCGGCGAGGTGGAATTATGACCGATCTTCGTGTAAACCTCTGCGGCGTGGAACTCAAAAACCCCGTCATTCCCGCTTCGGGCACCTTCGGATTCGGGCGGGAATTCGATGAAATTTACGATATTTCCCTTTTGGGCGCCGTTGCCACCAAGGGGCTGACCCTCGAGCCCCGTCTCGGGAACCCCGTTCCCCGCATCGCCGAGAGCCGCGGGGTCATCCTCAACGCCGTCGGACTGCAAAACCCCGGCGTCGAACACTTTCTCGAACACGATCTTGCGTGGCTTCGTTCCAAGACCCGCGTCATCGCCAACGTTGCGGGGCGGGACATGGAGGACTACGCCGGGATCTGCGCGCGGCTCGACGGACTGGTGGACTTTCTCGAACTCAACATCTCCTGCCCCAACGTCAAGTGCGGGGGCATGGCGCTCGGCGTGAAGCCCGAAAACGTTGAAAACGTAACACGTATCGCGAAAGCCGCCCTCAAAGCCACCCCCCTCATCGTGAAACTTTCCCCGAATGTGGAAAACATCGCGGAAAACGCGCGGGCGGCGGAGGCGGGCGGCGCGGATTGTCTGTCCCTCGTCAACACCTTCACGGGCATGGCGATCGACATCGAAAAAAGACGCCCCGTCCTCGCCAACAACACGGGGGGCGTGTCGGGCGCGGGGATCAAGCCCATCGCGGTGCGCATGGTGTACGAAGTCGCCCATGCGGTGCGCCTTCCCGTCGTCGGCATGGGGGGGATCGTCTGCGCCGAGGACGCCATCGAATTTCTCATGGCGGGTGCGACCGCCGTGCAGGTGGGCACTCAAAACTTTACCGACGCGCTCGCCTGCCCCAAGATCATCGAGGGGCTGGACAAGTGGTGCGCTTCCCACGGGGTGGCGCGCATTTCCGAGCTCGTGGGCGTTGCCCAAATGAACGGTTGAGGAGGTTTTTATGTTGAATTACAAACAGCGGTTCATCCGCTTTATGGTGGAAAACGAAGTGCTGCTCTTCGGCGAATTTACCCTGAAAAGCGGCAGAAAGGCGCCCTACTTCATCAACGCGGGCAAGTACCGCACGGGCAGCCAGATCGCCCAACTCGGGGAGTACTACGCGGAATGCTATCTTGCGCACGGCGTCGAGGCGGATACCCTCGTGGGTCCCGCCTATAAGGGCATCCCGCTCGCCGTCTCCGCCGCGATCGCGCTTGCGAAAAACCACGGCAAGGATGTCGGATTCTGCTTCGATCGCAAAGAGGCGAAGGACCACGGCGAAGGCGGGATGTTTGTGGGGCAGACCCCCCGCGATGGCGACCGCGTTTGCCTCATCGAGGATGTGATGACCTCGGGCAAAGCCTTCCGCGAGATCCTTCCAAAGCTGAACGGGGAAGCCGACGTGCGCGTCGCCGCCATGATCATCTCGGTGGACCGGCAGGAGAAGGGCACGGGAGAAAAGTCCGCCGTGCAGGAAGTCTACGAGACCTACGGCATCCCCGTCTATTCCATCGTCACTCTGGAGGACATCATCGGGGCGATCGAGGAGGGGGTCATCGGGGGAAGAGAGCATCTTCCCGCCATCCGCGAGTATTTCGAACGCTACGGCGCGCGGGTCAACCCGTAAGGGTGCTTGCGGCGAGTTCGAGCAGTTTGTTGTTCTCACGGGCGCGCTTCAAGGTGACGGGCGTTACCGTCTCGCCCGTCTCCGCAACGCCCGCAACTTGTTTTTTTACCTGCTTGCCGAGCACGCCGAAACCCTCTTCTTCGCCGCTTTGGTCTTGCGTTTTTGCTACCTGTGTCACGTTTTTTGCGTCACAGGTCGTTTTTTTCTCGCGGCATGCGGCGATCAGCACCACGTCGCCCACCGCCACCCGCGAGAGAGGAAAGAACATGGCGCTCCGCGCCTTCATGTCCTCCCCGCTTCTCTTTCGGGCGATCACCGTCATGATCCCCCGCTCGGGGTCGACCCCGCCGCACCGCCCGAGCATGGTGCCCGTGCGGTCGAATACGGCGCTTCCCGCGGGGCAGGGGATGCCCGCCGGGGCTTTTTGGCGCGTCTTTCCCGCGAGTACGCCGTCCTCCGAGCAAACGACCTCCCACGCGGGCAGAACGAACTCCTCTTCCTCCTCGCTCACGCACACGAGGGACGAAGCCTTTTTCAGATTTTTGCATAAGTACACGCTCTTCACATAGCCGAGCCTCTCGCCCGAAGGGGAGAGAACGGGCTTTCCGGGGAGTAAACAAAGTTCCATGGCATTACCTCCGCTGCTATGTTATGCGCCCCCGCGTCACTTCCGCCGCCCGCCTTTTGTACATTTCGGCGGTATTTTGTCGAAAACCCCTTTGCAAGTCGTACAAAAAAAGAAAAAATTACCGAAAGGTGATTGACGTGCAAAAAAAAGTGTGTTAGAATGTTAGCGTGAAAATCGGCGTCTCGGAAAGGGAAGCCATATCGGAGGATTTATTATCATGGCAAATGTAAGAGTTGCAATCAACGGATTCGGTCGTATCGGTCGTCTCGCGTTCCGCCAGATGTTCGGTGCCGAGGGCTACGAGATCGTTGCGATCAACGACCTCACCAGCCCCACCATGCTCGCACATCTTTTGAAGTACGACTCCGCACAGGGCAGATACGAACATGCGGATACCGTTTCGGCGGACGACGAAGCCGGCACCATCACCGTGTGCGGCAAGACCATCACCATCTATAAGGAAAAGGATGCGATCAATCTTCCCTGGAAGGAGATCGGCGTAGACGTCGTGCTCGAATGCACGGGCTTCTACTGCTCCAAGGAAAAGAGCCAAGCGCACATCGACGCCGGCGCGAAGAAAGTCATCATCTCCGCTCCCGCGGGCAAGGACCTTCCCACCATCGTCTATGGCGTCAACGAGAAGACCCTGAAAGCGACGGATACCATCATCTCCGCGGCTTCCTGCACCACCAACTGCCTTGCACCCATGGCGTATACGCTGAATAACGCCTATCCCATCGTCAGCGGCATCATGACCACCGTCCATGCCTTCACGGGCGACCAGATGGTGCTCGATGGACCGCACAGAAAGGGCGACCTCAGAAGAGCGCGTGCCGCCGCCATCAACATCGTGCCCAACTCCACGGGCGCGGCGAAGGCGATCGGTCTCGTCATCCCCGAACTCAACGGCAAGCTCATCGGTTCCGCGCAGCGCGTTCCCGTTCCCACCGGCTCCACCACCATTTTGGTCGCGGTCGTCAAGGGGAAGGACATCACGCCCGCAAGCATCAACGCCGCAATGAAGGCAGCCGCTTCCGCTTCCTTCGGCTACACCGAAGAGCAGCTCGTCTCCTCCGACATCATCGGCGAGACCCACGGCTCCATTTTCGACGCAACTCAGACCATGGTCACGAAGATCGACGACGACACCTATCAGGTACAGGTCGTCGCTTGGTACGACAACGAGAACTCGTACACTTCGCAGATGGTGCGCACCATCAAGTACTTCGCCGAGCTGTAATTTTTTCAGGACGGACAGAGAGCACTTCCCCGCGGAAGTGCTCTTTTCATATGCTTTGCGTCGGGGCATGGAACCGCCGCGGGCGGGGCGCAACGTTGCGCCCCGCCCGCGGCATAACTTTCAGTAATCTTCCTTCAAACCGAGCAAATAATCCGCACTCACATTGAAAAATCGCGCGAGCTTATACACCGCTTCGGCAGAGGGGACCTGCTTGCCTGTCTCCCAATAGCTCACGGAGGCATTGCTCAGATCGAGCGCCTTGGCAAGGGCGTTTTGCCCGATGTTTTTGTCCGCGCGCAGCTCTTTCAAGCGCTCCGCAAACCGCGTTCTGTCGAATTCCTCCATAAAATTATTCTAATAATAATTAGCGATTTTTACTTGACTTCTAATTATTATTAGCATATAATCGTTTTATACGGAGGAATCATGAGAAAGAGCATCATCTTATTTTCCGCGGCGTGTCTCGCGCTGTTTGCCGCCGCATTCGGCGGTTGCGGAAAGAAGGAAAAAACGGTATATACCGAGAGCGGCATCCGTCTCGAAGAGCACGAGGACGGCTACACGGTATCCGGGATCGGGACGTACGAGGGGACGCAGCTTTCGATCCCCGAAAATTTCGACGGCAAACCCGTAACGAAGATCGGCGAGGAGGCGTTTTCCGGCTGCGGGCAGCTCGAAAAGGTGACGGTGCCCGGGAGCGTTACGCAGATCGGACCGAGCGCATTTTACGGCTGTTCCGGATTGAAGGAAATAGAGCTTCCCGAAAGTCTCACGCTCATCGGCAACCATGCGTTTACCGGGAGCGGCTTGGTGGGCGTCTCCATTCCCGGGAGCGTCACGTCTTTGGGGGACAATGCGTTCCGGGCATGCAAGGAGCTCACGCGGGCGGAGGTGCCGGGGAGCGTCGGCAAGCTGAGGTGGAATGTCTTTGCCGATTGCTCGGCGCTCTCCGAGGTCGCGCTCGGCGAGGGCATCGACGAGATCGAGGCATACGCCTTTTCCTATTGCGGCGCGCTCCGCGAGGTCGCATTGCCCGCCGGTGTGCATTCCGTCGATAACTATGCGTTTGCGCATTGCGGCTCGCTCGAAGAACTTTCTCTACCGCAGGGGCTCGCAGAGATCGGGCACGATGCCTTTCGCGATTGCGGATCGCTCGGGGCGTTTTCCATTCCCCAAAGCGTAAGCAAGATCGGCGAAAACGCGTTTACGGACACCGCATTCTACGAACGGTCCGCCAATTGGCATGGCGACGCGCTCTATCTCGACGGCTGGCTTCTCAAAGTGAAAAGCGCAGCCGCGGGGGAACTTGCGCTCGAAGCGGGCACGAGACGGGTGGCGGACAGAGCCGCTTTCGGCTGTGAAAAACTTTCCTCGATCCTCGTTCCGCAGAGCGTGGTCGCTCTCGGAAAGGAGGCGTTCGCAAATTGCACGGGACTGACGTCGGCAACGCTTACCGACGGCGTGGAGCGCATCGGCTACGCCGCGTTTTCCGGTTGCGGCGCACTGGCGCAACTCACGATCCCCAACAGCGTAAAACGGATCGGCGATCAAGCTTTTTATGGCTGTGGGCAAATACAAGCCGCAACCATACCCGCCTTCGTCATACCGTTGATCGCCAAGACAAATTTGGAGAAAGTCGTTGTGACAAACGGAGAAAAGATTGAGACGGCGGTTTTTTCGGGCGCGGAAAAACTTGCCACCGTGATCCTTCCGGACAGTATAACAGCCATCGGCGATTCGGCGTTTTCCGGTTGCCGTTCGCTCAAGGGGATAGAGCTGCCTCGGGGAGTGAGGGAGATCGGCGAATCAGCCTTTTCCGGCTGCGGTTTGGAAGAAATCGCTCTTCCGGAGGGCTTAGAAGAAATTGCTCAAAATACATTTTCTTCCTGCGCTTCTCTCAGAAGTATCGTTATTCCCGATAGCGTTACGCAGATCGGCAATTCGGCGTTTTCGGGATGTGTGAGGCTCACGCGCGCAAAGATCGGAAGCAAAGTCAAAGAGATCGCCCCAAAGGCTTTTGAAAATTGTTACCGTTTGATCGAAGTGTGGAATCGCTCCGAACTTACGTTTCAGGTAAATAAGACGAACAACGGTGAAATCAGTCATTATGCCAAAGCGATTTATTCTGCAGACGAGCAAAGCAGACAAACGGTCACTTCCGACGGTTTCCTCTTTTACGAAGACGAGGAGGGAGCGATCCTTCTTGATTATTATGAGAATGCAGTGGAATTTTCTCTGCCGGATCACTCGCCGAACGGGAGAAATTATGTCGTTTATCAGAAGAGTTTTTACGAGCGCAAGGACATCATAAGCGTTTCACTCGGCGAAGGCGTGACAAAGATCGGAAAAGAAGCGTTTTCCGGTTGCAGCCAACTCACGGACGTTGCATTTTGCGATAGCCTGACCGAGATCGGCGAGAAGGCGTTTTATAATTGTCCGACCCTGACGACAGTCACGCTCGGCGAAGGCGTGACAAAGATCGGAAAAGAAGCGTTTTCCGGTTGCAGCCAACTCACGGACGTTGCATTTTGCGATAGCCTGACCGAGATCGGCGCGAGGGCATTCTATCAATGTTTCAATTTCACGTCGGTCGTATTGAGCAACGGTGTTACGACGGTCGGCGACGAGGCATTTTATAATTGTCTGAACCTGACAACCGTCACGCTCGGCGGCGGGGTAACGAAAATCGGGACAAACGCCTTTGGGAATTGCTATAAATTGATAGAAGTCTGTAACCTTTCCGAACTTTCCGTTACGGAAGGAGGAAAGGAAAATGGCAGAGTCGCGGAATATGCCAAGTATGTTTACGGATCGGGGGAAGAAAGCAGGCAAATTGTGAAAGACGAATTTCTTTTCTATGAAAACGGCGAAGAGTGCTTCCTGCTTGGTTACATGGGGGAAGAAGTGCAAATCACACTTCCGCAGACATCTCCGAGCGGGCAAAAATATGCGATATATCAGTATGCATTTGCAGAAAGCGATTTGCAAAAGGTGATCATACCGATCGGCGTTAGCGAGATCGGAGAAAAAAGCTTTATGAATTGCAACGAACTTCACGCCATATACTACACGGGCGGAGCTGCCGAGTGGAAAGAGACAGAGGGCACATCAAAGATATTCTCTGTCGCAGTTTATTTCTTCTCCGAGGCGGAGCCGACGAAGAAGCAATGGAACGAGAGCGGTCGGTGGTGGCATTACGGCGAGGAAAACGAGGCGGTGGAGTGGGAAAAATCGAAAAATTGAGTTAAAGAGTCATAAGAAAGAACCGGAAGAAAGACCGGAAGAAAGAACCGCCGCGGGCGGGGCGCAACGTTGCGCCCCGCCCGCGGCATTCTGTTTACATTGCGGCTCGACATGACGTTTTTAGGAACCCGCCCACTGTCATACCGAGGCGAAGCCGAGCGTATCCCATTCTTCGCTTGATCTCTCCCGTTATTTTCCCCTTTGCAGGCGCATAAAATAGAGAATATGAAATTTTTTGCGGAGATCTTGAAGGCGCTCGGCGCGGAGGCGGGTGCGGGCGTACAATACACCGTCATCGAAGGCCGCGGCGGCTACTTCCAGAACGTCAAACGGCTCGAAACGTTCACCACCTCCATCATCGTCCTGCGCGGCGCAAAGGGCGGCGTGCGCATCGAGGGAAAGGAACTTTCCCTCGGCAAGTACGGCGGGGGAGACGTCGCCGTCAAGGGCGAAATTTTCAGGGTGGAGCGCATATGAAGTTCCGAAAATGGGGCAGAGTGCGCATCACACTCACTTCTTTGAGCACGGAACGGGCGGCGGATAAACTCGCGCGGGCGGGAATTTCGGTCTATTCCCTCAAAAGGGAGGGAAAAAACCGCCTCGCCTTCGAAGTTGCCCGCAAAGACTGCGAAAAAGTTTTTGCAATTTTACGCGGTTCGTGCTATAATATAGAAGAGGTGCGCGAACGCGGACTTGCTTTTGCCTACAAAAAATGTCTCGCGCACGTCGGGCTCCTTGCGGGCACGCTCCTGTTTGCGCTCTGCGTTTGCTGCTTTCAGAGCCGCGTCCTCCGCATCGAAGTGGTGGGCAGCGGGGCATACTACGAGCGGGAAGTGCTCGCCCTGCTTTCGGAAGAGGGCATAAAGCCGCTTTCGGCGTTCCCCCGCAGCCTTCCCTCCCTCACGGCGGAGATCCTCTCCTTCCCCGGCGTGGGCTTTTGCGAAATGCGCTTTTCGGGCGGCGTGCTGACCGTGGAGGTGGAAGTCGGCGAAGACCGTTCCCGCCCGACCCCCGTCCCCCTCCTTTCGCCGGGAAGCGGAAGGGTGGAGGAGCTCACCGTACTGCGCGGCACGCCCTGCGTGAAAGTGGGCGACGAGGTGGAAAAGGGACAGACGGTGGCGGAGCCGTTTGCGTATTACGGAGAGGAAAAGCGCCCCGTCGTCGTGATCGCGCTCGTGAGAGTGTCCTATCCCGTGTCGGCGGAGTACCCCGGCACGGAGGAGGAGGCGCGGGCGCAGGCGCTGCTCGATTTCGGGGAAGACAGCCTTCTGCAATTTACGGCTGCGGAAGGGGGGATTTCCGTCACGGGCAAGGCGTTCGTCTCCGCCTCGCTCAATCTGGAATAAGAGGACTGTTTTGGGAAATTACGTTACGGTGGAAACGGGCGAGTCGGACAGGCTCGCAAAAGTGTTGGGAGTGTTCGACGAGAACCTCAATCTCATCGCGCGCGAACTCGAACTCGCCGCCCATGTGGAGGGCACGAAGATCTGCTTCGAGGGCGAACGCGCGTCCGTCGGCGGAGCCGTCGTGGAGAGTTTGCTCTCCATCCTCGACGCGGGCGAAAACATCGACAGGGGCAACCTTCTGTATTGCCTCGAACTCGCCAAAGAGGGGAAGAGCGCCGATTTCGGCGGCATGATGAAGGACATCGTCGCCGTCACCTCCCGCGGGAAACCGATCAAGTGCAAAACGGTGGGGCAGAAGGACTATGTCACCGCCATCAAAAAGAACACCGTCACCTTCGGCGTGGGACCCGCGGGCACGGGCAAGACCTACCTTGCCGTCTGTCTCGCCGTTGCCGCCTTCAAGAGCAAGGAGACGGAGAAGATCATCCTCACCCGTCCCGCCGTGGAGGCGGGCGAAAAGCTCGGATTTCTCCCCGGCGACCTGCAAACGAAGGTGGACCCCTATCTCCGCCCGCTTTACGACGCGCTTCAGGAGATGTTCGGGCTCGAGACGTATGCGAAACTTCTCGAAAAGGGTGCCATCGAAGTGGCGCCGCTCGCCTATATGCGGGGCAGAACGCTGTCGGACGCCTTCGTCATTCTCGATGAGGCGCAGAACTGCACCCGCGAGCAGATGAAGATGTTCCTGACCCGCCTCGGCGAGGGGAGCAAGATGGTCGTCACGGGCGACCTCACGCAGACCGACCTCCCGGACGGCAAGACGAGCGGGCTCAAACAGGCGGTCACGATCTTGAAGGAAGTGGAGGGGATCGCGATCTGCACCCTCACCGAAAAGGACGTTGTGCGCCATCCGCTCGTCATGCGCATCGTGCGCGCCTATGAACGGGACGAGCAGAAGAGGAGCAAAGGAGAAAAAAGATGAAACAGGAAGTTACAAAGCGCGTAAAGGGAGGGGGGCTTCTGCGCAGTGCGCTCGTGTTTATACTGTGCTACTTTGCGTTCATTCTCTTTGTGCTGCTGATGATCGTCATCAACAATCCCAACGGCTGGCAGGAGTATTTTACGGAAGATTTCTCCCGTTTTCTCTCCCTCTGCGTGAGTGTGCTCCTGCTCTTTTATATCATCTTCTACTACTACTATTTCGAGGACAGAGCCTTCCTCTCCCAAACGAAGAACGCCTTTCTCATCTTTTCACTGATGACGGTCTCCGTGCTCATCTGCTACCTCATGGGGCGGTTCGTGAGCGTGTTTGCCCGTCCCATGGCGCTCCTCGCCCTTTTGAGTCTCTTCCTCTTCAACCGCAGGCAGGCGATCCTTCTGAACTTCGTCTTTTCCCTGCTCATCTTCGTGATCGATACTTACACCGATAACTTCGCCTCCTCGGGCGCGGGGCTCACCGCGCTCCCCGGCATTGCGGAGAGCAATGTGCAGGCGGAAGTGTATTTCTCCCTCATGCTCGGCTTTGTCTGCGGCACGTTTGCGGTGCTGACGGCGGCGAATGTCAAAACACGCGGCGGCATGCTGCTGCTCGGCACCTTCGTCTCCATCCCCACCGTCATCGTCATTCTCCTCCTGGAGCTCCCCGCCTTCAACATCCGCGCAAGTTCCAACTGGATCTCGTATGTCGCTTCGGCGGGATACGGTATTTTGGGCTGTTTCCTCTCCTCGGCGCTCACGCTCTGCTTTTTGCCCGCCCTCGAATTCGGGTTCAACCGCCTCACGGTATTCCGCTTGCGGGAACTGACGAGCGCGAACGTTCCCCTCATCAAGCGGCTCCGCACCGAGGCGCCCGGCACCTTCAACCACTCGCTCATCGTGGCGCAGCTCGCCGAATCCTGTGCCATCGCCATCGGCGAAAACGCCGAGCTCGCCCGTGCGGCGGCATATTATCACGATGTGGGAAAGCTGAAACAGCCCGATTGCTTCACCGAAAACCAAACGGACTACAACCTGCACGACGAGCTCACTCCCGAGCTCTCGGCGGACATCATCCGCTCCCACGCGACGGACGGCTACGAGCTGTTGATGGCGGCGCGCCTTCCCAAGGAGATCGCCGACATCGCGCGCGAGCACCACGGCACCCTTCCCATCAAATACTTTTACGACAAGGCGATGCGCCTCTCGGGCGGGGACGCCAACATCAAAGACTATTCCTATCTGGGACCCACCCCCCACAGCAAGACGGCCGCCATCATCATGATCGCCGACGCTTCGGAAGCGGCGGTGCGCGCCATGAAGGACCGCACGCCCGAAACGGTGGAACGGGTGGTGCGTTCGGTCATCGAAGAGCGCATGGATCTCGACCAGTTCTCCGAGTGCGACATCACCATGCGCGAACTCACGACCATCAAGGAGACGATCGTCGACGCGCTCTCGGGCGTCCATCACCACAGAGTGAAGTATCCCGCCATCCGATTCAACCGCGCGCGGGAGGTCGTCAAGGACGAATTCGGAGGGAGCGGAGACAGGGATGAAAAGTAAATTCCTTCTCGATTGCACGGGGCTCTCCAAGCGGGAGCAGACGGCGCTCTGCAAGGCGCTCGAAGGGCTCGCCGAGGGCGATACCCCCCTCCTTCTGGAACTTCTCTTCGTCTCCAAAGAGGAGATCCGTTCTCTCAACGCACGGGAGCGGGGCGTGGACGCCGTGACCGACGTGTTGAGTTTTCCCGCCGACGGTTTCCGCGCGGGCGAACCCATTCTTGCCGCCGAACATGCCGACTGCGTGGAGCCCGTCATGGGCATGCGCAAGGGCGAGTGGGTCCGCAAGGGCGCGCACCTCTATTTGGGGAGCGTCGTCATCTGCACGGAGCGGGCGAAAGAGCAGGCGGAGGAGTACGGACATTCCTACGAACGGGAGCTGTGCTATCTCGCTGTGCACGGCGTGCTGCACTGTTTGGGGTACGACCACGAGACGGAGGAAGAGCGCAGAGCGATGCGCGAAAAAGAGGAATCCGTCATGCGAAAATTGGGTTTGGAGAGAGTATGAAGAGCGGAACGGTCGCCGTCATCGGCAAGGCAAACGCAGGCAAGAGCACCCTTCTGAATGTGCTCGTGGGGGAGAAGATCGCCATCACTTCCCCCAAACCGCAGACCACGCGGGACCGCATTTGGGGCATTCTGAACCGCGAAAAGGGGCAGATCGTCTTTGCGGATACCCCCGGCATCTACAAACAGCGCAACGAGCTCACGGGGCTGATGATGCGCACCACCGAGAACACGAGCAAGGACGTAGACGTCATTCTGTTCGTGCACGACGGGCACGCGGGCGTCTCCGAGGGCGACATCGCGCTCATGAAGAAGTATTCTTCGCTCTCTCTTCCCATGCTCATCGCCTATACGAAGATCGACATCATGCCCGAGGAGCGCATCCCCGAGGACGTGAAGACGCTTTTCGACGCGGGCGTCACGGCGGACGTGTACCCCGTCTCCGCGCGCAAGGGCAAGAACCTGAAAAAGCTCGAGGAGGCGATCTTTGCCCTCCTTCCCGAGGGCGAACCCCTCTTTCCCGAGGGCATCGTGTCCGACAAGAGCGAGCGCTTCATGATCGCGGAGATCATGCGCGAAAAAATTCTGCTCAAATACGACAAGGAGATCCCGCACGGCGTGGCGATCGTCGTCAACACCTTCGAGACGCGGGAGGACGGCGTCGTCGAAGTGAATTTGGACATCGTGTGCGAAAAGCAGAACCATAAGGCGATCCTCATCGGCAAGCAGGGCAAGGCGCTCAAAGAGGTCGCCTCCTTCGCACGCCGGGATATGGAAAAGTTTTTGGGCAAGAAGGTGTTTTTGACCACTTACGTCAAGGTGCGCGAGGATTGGCGGGACCGCGGCGGCATGCTCCGCGAACTCGGCTACGTCAAGGAAGAATAAGCGTTTGCCCGCCCCCGCGTCTTTGCGCGGGGGCGGGCGCCCAATGGCAAAAGGACGGCGAAAGAGCGCGGAATGAATATTTCCTCCCCGGACTTCCAAACTAAGGGCAGGGAGGAAACATGAAAGAGGACGAATTCCGCAAACCGCGGAGCGCAAAAGAGATCGCGTGGGAGATGTTCGAAGAGACGGGCAACCCCACTTACTACATGTTATTCAAGCAACTCAAAGATTAAACCGAGGGTCCAAAATGGAGATCAAGACGGACGCACTGCTGCTTCGGGCGGTCGACTACGGCGAAAACGACAAGATGGTGACTCTTCTCACCGCCGAGCGCGGCAAGATCGGAGCCGCCATGAAAGGGGTAAAAAAGGCAAACGCCAAGCTCAGATTCGCGGCGCAGCCTTTTTGTTTTGCGGAGTACGTCCTCGCGGAAAAGAGCGGGCGGCACACCGTCACCTCCGCGAGCCTCCACGACGGCTTCTTCCCGCTCCGCGAGGATGTGGGAAAGTACTACGCGGCGGCGGTCGTGTGCGAGGCGTGCGATAAGCTCATGTACGAGGAAATGCCGGGCGGCGAATTGCTCGTGGCGGCGGTGACGGCGCTGACCGAAATGTGCGTGAAAGACGCGGCGTTCCCGCTGATCGCTTTTTTACTCAACGTGCTGCGCCTCGCGGGCTATCCCATCCGCGCCGAATTGCCTGTGGGGGACGCCGAAGCACTTGCTGTCCCCAAGAAGGAGAACTCCGCACACTTGCCCTCCCTCGCTCGTGGGGAGAACTCCAAACACTTGCCCTCCCCCATGAGTGGGGGAGGGATAAGGGAGGGGGGAACCGCTTCTTCCTCTCTCTTCTTCGACATGGAGAGCGGCTCCTTTTCCGCGGAAAAGGGCACGCCCGCAAGCGCCGTCACTTACTTTTGTCTCCGTGAAGCGTTGGGCTTTGCGGCTCCTCCGCGCACGCGGGACGGCGAAAAGCGCGCGCTCCGGCTCCTCTATTCCTATTTCACCTATCAAACGGACAGCGAGCTTTCTTCGCTTCCGGAATACGTGAGAATGCTGTAAAGGCGGGGCTCGCGCGAATGCGGCGGGCTCATAAACGCGGCGGGGCGGGTGCAATGCACCCGCCCCGCCGCATTCGGTCATTTTCAAGATTTTGCACAGCGATTTTCACCTGCTTGTCATTGATTTTTTCGTTCGGCTGTGATATAATCGAATTATCTTGCGACAGGAGGAAAAAATGGGTTTTGAAAAAGTAACCGGCAAGTTGGGCTTCGGGTGTATGCGTCTTCCCATGACGGGCAGAGAGGTGGACCTCCCCCAATTCTGCGACATGGCGGATGAATTTCTGGCGGAGGGCTTCAACTATTTCGACACGGCGCACGGGTACCTCGGCGGCAAGAGCGAGACGGCGATCCGCGACGGAGTTTCCGCCCGCCACTCCCGCGAGAGCTTTTCGCTCACCGATAAGCTCACCGAAAACTTCTTCCACAAGGAAGCGGACATCCGTCCCTTCTTCGAGGACCAACTCAAATGGTGCGGGGTGGAGTACTTTGATTTTTACCTCATGCACGCGCAGAACGGCATCAACTACCACAAGTACCGCCGCTGCAACGCCTACGAGACGGCATTCAAACTCAAAGAGGAGGGGAAGATCAAGCATGTCGGCATCTCCTTCCACGACAAGGCGACCGTGCTCGATAGGATCCTCACCGATTACCCCGAACTCGAAGTCGTGCAGATCCAGTTCAACTATGCCGACTACGAGAGCCACAGCGTGCAGTCCCGCCTCTGTCTCGAAACCTGCCGAAAGCACGGCAAACCCGTCATCGTGATGGAGCCCGTGAAAGGGGGGAACCTCGCAAAACTCCCGCCCGAGGCGGACAAGGTGTTCCGCGCACTCGGCGGCGGCAGCAACGCGAGCTACGCCATCCGCTTTGCGGCGGAGCAGCAGGGGGTGTTCATGGTGCTCTCGGGCATGAGCGACAGAGCGCAGATGAAGGACAATCTCTCCTACATGAAGCACTTTCAGCCCCTCACCGAGGAGGAAGAGCGGGCGGTCTTGCATGTGCGCGCCGTTCTCGCGGGCAAGGACTTCATTCCCTGCACCGCCTGCCGCTATTGCACGGACGGCTGCCCCAAGCAGATCTCCATTCCCGACCTCTTCGCCTGCATGAACCAGAAGAAGCTCTACAAAGATTGGAACAGCGATGTGTACTATTCGAATTACACCAAGGAACGCGGGAAGGCGAGCGATTGCATTGAATGCGGCAAGTGCGAACGGTCCTGCCCGCAGCACCTCGAAATTCGCAAATTGTTGAAACAGGTCGCAAAACAGTTCGAATAAAAAATGCAACCATTTCCCAAAGAAATGCAATAGACTCTTTTTTCGAAACGTGTTAAAATTCCGGTAGAATAGATTAAGGAGTATTTTATGGAAAACGTCAAAAAATCGGCGCTCATTTGCACCACTTGGAAGACGAAGACGTTGGCGGCGGTGCTCGCCGTGATCGCGGCGGTCGCCCTTCCGCAAATTTTTCACCTGCTCGGGCATGTCTCCGACCTCGGCAGCAAGCTCGGCGAAACCTTTTTGCCCATGCACCTTGCCATCTTCCTCGTGGGGTACTTTGCGGGTCCGTGGGCGGGGCTTGCGGCGGGCGCTTTGAGCCCTGCGGTCAGCTTCGGACTCACGTCCATATGGAACGACCCCATGCCCGCCGCGGCGATGCTGCCCTTCATGATGATCGAACTTATGGTGTACGGGCTCACGACGGGGCTGTTCTCGCAGTACTTTGCAAAACTTCCCACCCTCGTCACCCTCTTTGCGGCGCAGGTCGCGGGCAGAGCGGTGCGCGCGCTGGCGCTCGTGATCGGCGTGTACGGGTTCGGCTCCCCCGTGAACATCGCCACGATCTGGATGAGTTTGCTCCCCGGGCTGCCCGGTCTCATTTTGCAGTGGGTCGTCGTGCCCCTTGCCGTCTATTGGGTGGCGCAGAGGACAAAACATGAGTGACATGGAGCGGGCAAGGGCGCTTCTTGCCGGGAACGCTTCGTTCACCTGCGCATTCGTGCGGGGGGAGGAGGTTTTAACGAGCACGGAGCGGGGCGTGAAGCCGCTTTTGAGGCGTATCGACGAAGGCGCCCGGCTTTTCGGTTTTTGCTGTGCAGACCGCGTGGTGGGCAGAGCCGCCGCGCTCCTGTACGTTCTGCTCGGTGCAAAAGAGGTGTATGCCGAGGTTCTAAGCCGCTCGGGCGAAGAGGCGTTCAAAGCGCACGAAATCGCATACGGGTGCGGCGTTTCGGCGGAACGCATCGTCAACCGTGCGGGCACGGGCTTGTGTCCCATGGAGCTTGCGACCGAGGGCATTTCCGACCCCGTTGAGGCGTTATCCGCGATCCGCAAAAAGCTCAAAGAGCTCGCGGGATAAGAGAATCGAAAATTGCCGCGGCGGGGAGCGTTTGCTCCCCGCCGCGGCTGTCGCTTTATGTCCGTTTTTTCCAATCGTCATTTCGACCAAGGGAGCGGAGCGACCGCGTGGAGAAATCTCGCCTCATTAGGACTTCCGAAAAAGATTGCACAGCAAGATTTTTCGGAAAGAGGAGCCTCCGCACGCAAATGGAGCTTTTCGCAAGAAAAGCGTATAAAAGCGGGCGTGCGGCGACGAGGTAGAGATGCCTCGACACGCCTCGTTCCTCGGCGGCTCGACATGACAGAATAGAGCCTTGGCTTCCCCTTGAGGTGGGGAAGTAATACCCTTCCCGTGGGAGAGATGTCTCCGCTGACGGCGGAAAATAATTTGCAAGGGTTTGCTTGCAAAATAATTTTACTTTTTGCGCGATTCGCGCTATAATAGGGCAAAAGAGGTATTCTATGGCAAAAAAACCCTACTATATCACCACGCCCATTTACTATCCCAGCGGCAACTGGCACATCGGGCATTGCTACACCACGGTCATCTGCGACGCGCTCGCGCGCTTCCATAAACTCATGGGGGAGGACGTCTTCTTCCTCACGGGTACCGACGAGCACGGGCAGAAGGTGGAAAAAGAGGCGGCGAAGCGGGGCATCACCCCCCGCGAATTCATCGACCCCCTCGTCGCCGAGCTCAAAGATATGTGGAAGCTCCTCGACGTCGACTACAACCGCTTCCTCCGCACCACCGACGAGGACCATGTAAAGTGCGTGCAGCGCATCTATCAAAAGCTCTACGAGAGCGGCGACGTTTACAAGGCGGAATACGAGGGCTATTATTGCACCCCGTGCGAATCGTTCTGGACGGAGGCGCAGCTCAAAGAGGGCAAATGCCCCGATTGCGGAAGAGCCGTCACCCTCCAAAAGGAGGAGAGCTATTTCTTCCGTCTCTCCAAATACGCGCCCGCCCTCTTAAAGCACTACGAAAAGAACCCCGAATTCCTGCAACCCAAGTCCCGCGTCAACGAAATGGTGAACAACTTCTTAAAAGCGGGGCTCAACGATTTTTCGGTCTCCCGCACGACGGTGAAGTGGGGGGTGCCTCTGCCCTTTGACGAAAAACACACCGCCTATGTGTGGATCGACGCGCTTTCCAACTACATCTCCGCGCTCGGATACGGCTCGGAGGACGACGGTCTCTACAAAAAATATTGGCCCGCCGACCTCCATATGGTGGGCAAGGAGATCGTGCGCTTCCACGCGATCATCTGGCCTGCCGTTTTAATGGCACTCGGCGAGCCGCTCCCCAAGCAAATTTACGGACACGGGTGGCTGCTCATCGGCGGCGAAAAGTTGAGTAAATCCAAAGAAAACGCCCGCCCCGAACTCACCGACCCCTACGAACTCGTCAAGCGGTACGGTGCGGACGCGGTGCGCTACTTCCTCCTGCGCGAAATTCCCTTCGGCAGCGATGGCGAATACACCACCGAGCGCTTTTTGGGGCGGGTGAATTCCGACCTTGCCAACGACCTTGGCAACCTCGTCTCCCGCACGACGGCGATGATCGTGCAGAATTTCGAGGGGCTTCCTCCCTGCGGCGAAAAGACCGCCCTCGACCTCGAACTCGAGGGGATGGCGAACGGGCTGTTCGAAAAGGTGAAGGACGCAATGGACAGGCTCAACGCGCCCGACGCGCTCGAAGAGATCTTCGCTCTCGTGGGGCGTGCCAATAAGTATATCGACGAAACGACGCCCTGGCTCCTCGCCAAGGACCCCGCCCAAAGGGAGCGGCTCGGCACCGTCCTTTATCACCTCGCCGAGGTGTGCCGCATCTGCGCCGTGCTCTTAAAGCCGTTTTTGACGCGGGCGACTTCGCTCATTCTGCAAAGTTTCTCCTGCCCTGCGGACATGGGGTTCGAGAGCGTGTCGTTCGGGTATTTGCAGGCGGGCGCAAAAGTGGAAAAATTGCCGCCCATCTTCCCGCGCATCGACGTTGCAAAGGAGCTTTTCGCCGTGGAGAAGCTGGTGAAGGAGAAGAACGAGCAAAAAGCTTCGCATTCTTCTGTCATTTCGAGCGGAAACGCAGGCGCCCCCTCTGTCATTTCGAGCGGAAACGCAGGTGCCCCCGCTGTCATTTCGAGCGCAGCGACCGAAGGGACGCACCCCTCTGTCATTTCGAGCGAAGTCGAGAAATCTCAAATTTCCATCGACGACTTCGGCAAGATCGAACTGAAAATCGGTGAAGTCATCGCCTGCGAAAAAGTAAAAAAGAGCGAAAAACTGCTCCATGAAACGGTGAAGGTGGGGGAGGAGATCCGCTCCGTCGTCTCGGGCATCGCAAAATTCTACACGCCCGAGGAAATGGTGGGGAAGAGAGTGGTGCTCGTCACCAACTTAAAGCCCGTCAAGCTCTGCGGGGTGCTCTCCGAGGGCATGGTCCTCTGCGCCGAGGATGAAGAGGGGAATTTGACCCTGCTCTCCCCCGAAAAGGCGATCGCAAGCGGGGCGAAAGTCAGATGATCGACGTTCACGCCCACTTTGCGGAGGAAGGGTACGAATTTCCCGCCGAATGGGTGAAGATCAAGGCGGCGGGGGTGCGCACCGTCATTCTCGCGGCGGATACCCTCGCGCATGCAAAATGGCATTCGGAATTTGCAAAAACGCATGACGGGTGCTATTTTACGGTGGGCGTGCACCCCTCCGAACTCGAAAATTTCGGGCGGGAGACGGTGGAAACGCTCGAAGAATGGGCGGCGGACGAAAAGTGCGTTGCGGTGGGTGAGATCGGGCTCGACTATCACTATCCCGATCCCGACAAGGGGGCGCAGCGCGCGGCGTTCGAAGCGCAGCTTGCGATGGCGGCAGAGCTCTCCCTGCCCGTGGAGATCCACTCGCGGGACGCCTGCGCCGATACTCTCGCCATTCTGCGGGAACATTACGGGCGCTCGGAGCGCGGGTTTTTGATGCACTGCTATTCTTACGGCGCGGAGAATTTGCCCGACTTTCTCGAGCTCGGCGGCTATTTTTCCTTCGGTGGGGTCGTCTGCTTCAAAAATGCAAGACGTGCCCTCGAAAGCGTGCGCGCCTGCCCCATGGAGCGCCTCCTCTCGGAGACGGACAGCCCCTACCTCTCTCCCTTCCGCGGGGAGAAGAACAGCCCTTCCAACATTCCCGTCATCGTGGAAAAGTTGGCGGAATCGAAGGGCGTCACTTTTTACGAGATGGTCGAGGCGATAAGGGGGAACGCGGCGCGGCTGTTTCCCAAACTCAAACAATAAACAAAGAGAGCCGCTTCGGCTCTCCTTTCTCATCTGTGGAGAGGGTCGTCCCCTCAACAGAGAGTTTGTGCCGCAATGCGCCCATTCATCGGAGGCAGTTTATGGACGAAGTGCTTTTCAAACACAATTTTACCTTCAAAAAGAAATTCGGGCAGAATTTTCTCACCGATCCCAACCTCCTGCACGCCATTGTCGCGGACGCGGGCGTGAACGAAAGGACGACCGCCCTCGAGATCGGAACGGGCGCGGGCGCGCTCACCCGCGCGCTCTCGGAAAGAGCCAAACGGGTCGTCTCCTACGAGATCGACAAGAGCTTACAGCCCGTGCTTGCGGAGACCCTCTCGGGCTGCGAAAACGTCGAAGTCGTGTTCCGCGATTTCATGCGGGAAGCGCTGTGTGCCGTCGAACGGGAGCTCGGGGAGGAATATCTCGTCGTCGCCAACCTTCCCTACTATGTCACCACGCCCGTCGTGATGAAATTCGCGGAGGAGAGCGAACGGTGCCGCGGGCTCACGGTGATGGTGCAGGAGGAGGTCGCGCGCAGATTCTGTGCCGAGGCGGGCAGTTCCGACTACGGCGCGGTGACGGCGGCGCTCGCACGGCGGGGAAGCGCAAAGATCACCCGCCTCGTCTCCCGCACCCTCTTCACCCCCCGTCCCAATGTGGACAGCGCGGTCGTCAAGGTCGATTTCACGGAGGGGGGCTTTGAAGTCAGGAGCGCAAAAGCCTACCGCGAGACGGTGCGCTGCGCCTTTCTCAACAGGAGAAAGACCCTCGAAAACAATCTCATGAGTTCCTTTTCCCTCTCCCGCGAAGAGGCGAAGGCGCTTTTGAAGGAACTGAACGTCCCGGACGGCGCGCGGGGAGAGACCCTTACGCCCCCTCGGCTCGGGGCGCTGTCCGATTTGCTCTTTGCGCAAAGGCTTTTTTCGTAAAATGTGCCGAATGCGGAAAAATCTTCCGCGAAAGGCTTGAAATTTTCCCGTAAATAGTGTACAATGTCTCATGGTAAAAACCGTAAATCATTAGGAGGAATATCTCATATGGCAAAAAAGTACTGTTATCTTTTTACCGAAGGGAACGCGAACATGCGTGAACTCCTCGGCGGCAAGGGCGCGAACCTTGCGGAGATGACCAACATCGGACTGCCCGTCCCTCAGGGCTTCACCATTTCCACCGAAGCCTGCACCCAATACTACGAGGACGGCAGACAGATCAATCCCGAGATCCGGGCGGAGATCATGACTTATATCGACAAGATGGAGAAGATCACCGGCAAGAAGTTCGGCGACCTCGAAAATCCCCTCCTTGTCTCCGTTCGTTCGGGTGCACGCGCTTCCATGCCCGGTATGATGGACACCATTCTGAACCTCGGTCTCAACGAAGAGGTGGTGGAAGTCATCGCCAAGAAGTCGAACAACCCCCGTTGGGCGTGGGACTGCTACAGAAGATTCATCCAGATGTTCTCCGACGTCGTCATGGAAGTCGGCAAGAAGTACTTTGAAAAGCTCATCGACGAGATGAAGGAAAAGAAGGGCGTTACGCAGGACGTCGAGCTCAACGCAGACGATTTGAAAGCCCTTGCGAACCAGTTCAAAGCGGAATATAAGAAACAGCTCGGCACCGATTTCCCCTCCGACCCCAAGGTCCAGCTCTTCGAGGCGATCAAAGCGGTGTTCCGTTCGTGGGACAACCCCCGCGCAAACGTCTACCGTATGGATCATGACATCCCCTACAGCTGGGGTACCGCGGTCA
>CANQRP010000011.1 GCA_947626305.1 uncultured Clostridia bacterium
TATCATGAACCGCCTGACCCAAAATATGCCACTGCAAATCGACGCGGCGGCGCGCCGCGGCGGCGTTGCCCATATCTTTGCGGTTTCCGGGCTGCATATCGGCATTTTGTACGCCGCCGTGTATGCGCTGTTTCCCTTTTTGAAGAAATCCCGCTTTTTGCCCGCGATCGCCGCCTCCTTTCTCTATTGCGGGCTCTGCGATTTTACCGTCTCGTCGGTGCGCGCCGTCATCATGTGCGGCGTACTCGGTATTACGCGCGCGTTCGGGAAGAAATACGATTTTCTCGACTCCATCTCCTTTGCCGCCTTCTTCACCTTGTTGTTTTTGCCGCAGCAGTGGTTTTCGGCGGGATTTCGCCTCTCTTACGGCGCCTGTCTCGGGCTTGCGCTGTTCTCCGCTCCCTTCAAACGGGGGCTTATGCGCATCCGTCTCCCGCGCTTTTTGGCGGACTATTTCTCCGCGGCGCTCGCGGTACAGATCTTCACTTTTCCCGTTTTGCTCGACGCATTCGGCTATGCCCCCGCGTTTGCGCTCTTGTTCAATCTCTTTCTCATCCCCGCGCTGCCCATCCTCTTTTTGGGAACGCTCATTTGCGCCGTCCTCGCGCTGATCGTCCCTCCCGCCGCCTCCGTCTTTCTGCTCTTGCCGCAGGGGATGTTTACGGTGTTTTTGTCCCTCCTTTCGGTGATGGAGAACACGCTCGTCATCGGGGGATTTGCGCTCGGTGCGGGGAGTGCCGTCTTCCTTGTCGGTTGTGTGGCGCTTTCGGGCAGGGTGCGGCTCTCTCGCGGGTGGAAAGGGGCGGCGGCATGCGCTCTCGGAGCGCTGTTCATTGTCGTGGTCGTATTTGAAAACGTTGTTGTTTCGGGGTGCAGACTGGATGTTCTCTCCCGCAACGGCGATACCGCCGCACTCGTGCGCACACCGCGGGAAAGCGTTCTCGTGATCGACGGCGACATTTCTCTCTCCGATTGCGAGGATCTTCTGAACCGCACCTACGGCGGAAGACTGTCGGCGGTCGTTGTGCTTTCCGAGGACGGGACGGAGGGGGCGAATGTCGCGGCGTTCTTGCCGGCGGAGAGGATCTGCCTTCGCGATCGGTGCGATACGGGACTGCAAAATGCGCCGCTCGAATTCGGAACGCGGTTTTCGGTGGGCGGGCTCTCCTTCCGCTTCGAGAGCCGCACAAAGCTCATCATGGTAGCCGAGGGGTGCGCGGTGGAATTCGAGTTCGGAGAGGAGCAAGCGATCGGTGCCGATCTCTTCGTCGGCGAAGAGCCTCTCGGCACGAAATACTTGAAATATTTTTTGAAGAATGCTATAATCAAAACGCTATGAAATTCACGCAGCTTGCCAAAAGTTTACAGGAGGAAGGTCTTTCACCCGTCTATCTCATCGAGGGAGAGGAGGGATATTTCCGCGATCGCGCGGTGGAGAGCATCCGTGCCGCGTGCGCCCTTTCGCAGCCCCTTCTCAACGACGTACGCTTCGAAGGCGAGACCCTGAAAGGGGAAAAGTTGCAGGCATTCCGCGACGGGCTGTACGCCCTGCCTTTTTTCGACGAAAAACGGCTGGTGCGCGCGTATGAGTTCTATCCCACCGAGCGGGAGTGGGAGCTCCTCAAAGGCTATACGGAAGCCCCCTGCCCCTCCACGGTGCTCGTCATCGTCAACAGCGGCAAGAAGGGGACGGATCTCAAAAAAAAGAAGGGGGTCGTCCATGTGGATTGTTCCCGTGCGGACAGGGACACTCTCGCACGTTGGCTCTTCGCGCTCATGAAGCGGAGCGGATTGCAGCCGGACGGCGACGCCATGGAGCTCATGGTAAAATTCTGCGCGCAGGACGCGGCGCGCATGAAAACGGAGACGGAAAAACTCCGTCTTCTTCTCGGTGAGGGCGGACGGGTCACTTGCGCTGTCGTGGAGGAAAACATCGCAAAGGACGCCGAATATAAGATCTTCGAGCTCACGCAGGCGGCGTCCAAGAGAAATTTCACCCTATTTTCGGAAATCTTGTTCGACCTCATGAACAAGGGGTACGACGAGAACGCCGTGCTCTCCTCGCTCACCGCTCACTTCAAGACGCTCGTCGAGGTCGCGCGGGTACGCGGAACGGACGAGGATGTGGGGGAAAAACTCGGGATGCATCCCTATTCGGTCAAAACTTCCCGTGAGATCGCCCGCCGCTTGGGCGCCGGACGGACGGAGGAGCTGTACCGCTCCCTCTATGAATTGACCGCCCGCATGCGCGGAGGACTGTACTTAAAAATGGGCGCACTTTCCGCGGCGCTCGCAAAAATATTCTTTTCGGAGACAAAATAGCCGCAAAAAGAGAGAAAAAACACTTTTCTTTTTTTGCGTCGGACGTTATAATAAGGGAGAGAAAACGCAACAATCAAAGGGGCTGTTATGGCGGACGTCTGGGAAAATATCAAAAACGTATTTTTGCAATTCGGCGAAAATTGGCTCGTCTATCTTGCGGAAGGGATCTTTTTGTTCCTTCTCATTTACTATGTCTTTCGCACCTTGAAGGCAAATAACGCCAAGGCGCTCATCGGCGTCTATGTCGCGCTCATCTTCGTCATGGGGCTCGTATGCCTCGTTTCCAAGCGGCTCGACAGCACCGTACTGCTCATTTTCCTCATGCTGCTCTCTCTCTTCTTCCTGTTGCTGTTCAGCCAGGAGATCAAACGCTCCGTCTGGACGGGCAAGCGCATGGGGGAGACCAAGGGCGAGTCCACCGCAAAGAGCGCCGTCGCCGCACGGGCGGAGGAGTACATCGCCTCCATCGTACGGGCAGTCCAGAATCTCTCCAAAAACAACACGGGAGCTCTTATCGTGCTCTCCAACGGGAACCTCCCCAAAGATATCGTGGACAGCGGCGTAAAGCTCGGTGCGAACATCTCCAACCAACTCATCGAGGGGATCTTCATCAACAAAGCGCCCTTGCACGACGGCGCCATGATCATTTACGGCGATAAGATCCAGGCGGCAGGTTGCTTTTTGCCGCTTACCCAGCGCGATTTTCCCAAGGACTTCGGCACCCGACACAGGGCGGGCATCGGCGTTACGGAGGTCGCGGACGTCTCCACCATCATCGTCTCGGAGGAGACGGGGATCGTCTCCGTCGTCAAGCGCGGAGATATCACCCGCTATGCGGATTCCGAGCTGTTGAAGAAATTTTTGAGAGAATATTATTGGAAAGAATTTAACGCGGAGGGCAAGAAGGCATGAAATTTTTGGAGATCCTCAAAAAGACGTTTACCGAGAACATCTCGCTCAAATTGGGAGCGCTTTTGCTTGCCGCGCTCGTCGTTATCGTCGTCAACGCGATATGAAAAGTTGTGTCCGTGTCCCACGGCTGTATGTCCCGCGGGACTATGAAAGTTGGGTCTCGCCTGCCTGCGACGCGCCCGCCGATCTCTTTCAACCGCTTTCGGGAGAAAACGGGGTCTCCGCGCGCGATTGCATCGTCCCCGACTTTTTGCGAGGGAACGGGGAGGAGAAACTGTTCGAAAAAATGCGGGAGAGCATGTACACCGCATTGGAAAACGGGGACATCGAACGGCTCGACCGCGGGCTTTTGCTTGTCCGTAGGCAAACTTCCCACGGTGTGCGGCGCGGACTGCTCGCAAACATCGACCTCGAGGAATTTTCCCCCGAGGGCGGCTCGACGATCCGCCTTTCCACCGAGACGGACGAGGCGCTTGTGCGGTCCCGCTTAAAGGAGCGGGAAGCGGCGGTGCTCGAATTTCCGCACACCCTTCTCTGTTACCGTGACAAGCGGGATAAACTCATGCGCGCGCTCGAAGAGGAGGAACTCGCTCCCGTTTACGACATTCAAACGCCGCTTTGCTCGGTGCAAGGGGAGCTCGTGTACGATTTCATTTCCGATGAAGTCCTGCACGACCTCATGAAATATGCCGACCCCTGCTTCGGCGTACTGGACGGGAACCACACGCTCGTTGCGGCAAAGCTCCATTGGGAGCAGGTAAAGACGAAGATCTCGGTGGAGGAGGCGAGAAACCACCCCGCCCGCTTTACGCTCGCGGAGTTCGTGAACTTGTGCGACCCCGCCGTGGTGCCCGCAAGTGCCGCGAACGGCGCGCCCGCAAAAAAAGACGAACTTCTCGCCATGTTCAAGGCAAATAAAAAATTGCCCGCAAAGAGCCTTCTTCCCGGCAGTGTGCGGGATGTGAGATGCAGTCTCGAAGGAAGAGATATTTCCTATGATTAAGGTTTGCAAATTCGGCGGAACGTCCATGTCGGACGGGACCAATATCCGCCGCGTCGCCGATATTTTCACTTCCGACCCGTCGCGGCGATACCTCGTTGTCTCGGCGCCCGGCAAGCGGTTCGGCGGCGACGCAAAGATCACCGATCTCCTGTATGATACCCACCGCGCGCTCGAAAAGGGGGCGCCGCTCACCGCATATCTCAAAGTGAAGGAGCGCTTTTTCGGCATCGTGCGGGAGTTGGGGCTCTCCTTCGACGTCGGGCGGCTTCTCGCGGAGACGGAGGCACAGATCGTTCGGGAACGCAACGAAGCGTTCACGGCTTCCCGCGGGGAATACCTCGCCGCGCAGGTCATGGCGGAATTTCTCGAGATCCCCTTCATCGACGCCAAGGACGTGGTGCGCTTCACCCGCGACGGCAGGCTCGACGGCGCGCAGACCTTTTCGCTGATGGCGTCTGCGCTGCGCGGCAAGCGGTGCGCGGTCATCGCGGGCTTTTACGGTGCGGACGATACAGGCAGAGTGCACACGTTCTCCCGCGGCGGTAGCGATGTCACCGGCGCGATCGTGGCGCGAGCGGTCGGCGCCGATCTCTATGAGAATTGGACGGATGTGAGCGGCTTTCTCGCCTGCGACCCCAAGATCGTGGACGCACCCGCCCGCATCACTTCGCTTTCTTACCGCGAACTTCGGGAGCTTTCGTATATGGGGGCGAACGTCCTGCACAGCGAGAGCATCTTCCCCGTGCGCGAAGCGAATATCCCCATCCTCATCAAAAACACCTTCCGCCCCGAAGACGAGGGCACACGCATCATGCCCGCGGCGGGCTATATCCCGTCGGCGCGTCCGGTGACGGGGATCGCCGGCAAGAAGGATTTTGCGGTCATCTTTATCGAAAAATCTCTCATGAACAGCGAAATCGGCTTTGCCCGCAAAATTCTCTCCGTCTTCGAACGCCATGCGCTCAATTTCGAGCACATGCCCTCGGGGATCGACACGATCTCCTTTGTTATCGACGAAGGAGAGTTGCAGGAGGGGATGCTCGAAGAGATCCGCCGCGAGATCTGCGAGGAGGTCTCTCCCGACCAATACAAGACCCTCACGGGGATCGCTCTCATCGCAGTCGTGGGGCACGGCATGAGCCGAACGGTGGGAACTGCCGCCCGTCTCTTCGATGCGATCGCGCGCGCGGGCGTCAACGTCCGCATGATCGACCAGGGCTCCTCCGAGCTCAACATCATCGTCGGTGTGGACAACGAAAATTACGAGCGCACCGTGCGCGCCGTATACGACGAATTTTTCAGATGATCAAGGAAAAGGGCGCCCGCCCGCGCGAAATCGCGCGGGCGGGCGCCCTTTTCGACCGTTCGTCTCAACAGCGGTCGTTTTTTTCGTTCAGAAGGTCGGCGTTTACGATGCGCTCCGAAATGCGCACGAAGGTGCGCACATCCGCTTCGCCGATGATGCCGATCGCCGCCCGTGCGAGCGCAAGCGACTGTTCGTGCACTTTGAGAAACACCGGCAAATTTTCTTTCACGGGGCGCACAAACGTGGTGCGCTTATCCGTCCCCTCGCACCGTTCGAGGAGATTTTTCCGCACGAGGGAATCGATCGTGCGGTTCACGAGCGATTTGAGCATCTTTGTCTGCGTCACAATGCTCTTGAAGGGGGTGAGTCCCTCATTGTCGCAGTAGTGATGATAGGCAATGTTCATCACGATCGCCTCGTTGTAATTGAGTCCTTGCGTGATGCGGTTGTTTTTGAGTACCCCCGTCAGTGCGACCCATGCGGTTATGAGTTCTTCGTCCAGAGCGTTCATTGTTTTCCCCTTTCATGCGCTTTCGAATCACATTCATTATAGAGACCGCCACTCAAAATGTCAAGTGCTTTCGTTTGATTTTTCCGCCGTCGTCTGCTATAATGAACGTGAAGAATCGAGGCGGGTTATCCACATTTTCACAGTAGAATTGTGGAAAACATCCCCGAATCGTCACAATTTCGGTGGAAATTTGTGAAAGGAGGCAACAATGTCGCAATACGATTTGATGAAGCTGTTTGCCCGGTACGACGAAGAGATCTCCGAATACGACTTTACGCCCGAGGAACTCGCGGAATATCTCCGCTATGCGGAAGAGGAGGAGCACCCGCTCTCTCCCGCCGAATGGAAGGCGCACTATTTCGATTTTTACGACGACGTAAAGGACAGTTCTCTGAAAAAGCAGGACTGGTGAGCGCGAATATCTCAGGAGAGCGGCTTGGTGGGGCGGAAGGCGATGAGCCAGAAGAGGAGCCAGAGCGCGCCCACTCCCGCGAGGGAGAGAAAAACGCGGTAGGCGGTCACATTCCCAAAGCAAAAAAAGAGCAGCAGGTCGAAGCCAGAGAGGGCATAGACCGCCGCGAGAATGCCGAACAGAACCAGATATCCGCAACAGATGAGGGTGGTGAGTTTCATGCCACAAGTATGTGAAAAAGCGGGGGGCGTTATGCCCCCCGTATCATTGTCCGGAGATCAATTCATCGAGACCGATCTCGAAAAGACGCGCCAGTTTCCGCAGCATGTCGATGTTCGGCTCCGTGCGCCCCTGCTCCCAATTCGCATAACAGCTTTCCACGACATGGAGCGCGGTCGCGACCTGTTTTTGCGTCAGTCCGCTGTTCTTCCGCGCCTCTTTCAGGTTTTTACAAAACAACTCGTCCATTCCGAAAAAATTTTACCGCCGACTACACATTTTGTCTTGACAATAGACATTTCATGTAGTAGAATGAAAAAAACGGAGGATAAATTATGACGGCATGGATCGTTACCATCATGGATGCTTGTTTGCTGTGTGTCGTGGGCGTATTGGTGATATGGACGAGAATATCGCGAAAATCCGAGGTCGCCGTTGCGGCTTCGGAGGCGCCGGCTGAGGCGGCGGATACGAAAATCAAGAAAAAAAGAGCATGGGGGATCGCTGTCGTTTTGGGTGTGATCCTATTGATCGCCTTCTGTTTGGTGTTGTTCTGCCCCGTGGTCAAAGTCCGTCATGTCAAAATAACGCATTGGCAAGGCGGCGGTTTGAATGAAAGCAAAACGTATCGCTATACCCTGCCGGAGATCTACGGAGACGGCGTGACGGGATGGTGCGTCGCTTTGGCGGTAACGCTGATTCTTGCCGTGACGGCAACGCTGTTTTGCAGCACCGAAAAGACGATAACGCAAAAGATGTTGAAGAATGTATTTCTCGGTCGGTTGATCCTGTTTGTTATAACGTTTAGCGGGGCGATCGGCTTGTCAACGCCGTTCTTTCTGTTTCTTGTCGCCTCTTTTGCGGGTGCTAAAAAAGGGGATTTCGTACATAACGAATTTCTTACACATACCGACTCGGTCCAATGCGGTCCTTCGTTTTTGGGGTGGCTCGCCGTGATCTTATTGATCCTGTCGATCGTCTTATTCTTGCGCACTGTTTGTAAGTGGGGGAAAAAATTAACACCGAATAAACAACAATTTGCGGGAAAGAACGAGGCGGGTGCGGAACATGCGAGCGGATATTTGTTGTCGGCGATATTGGAGCTAAACGCGACCGAAGGCGCGGAGGTTCCCGCCGAAAGTGAGGCGGGGGCACCCGGAACGGAAGCAACGGGTACGGAACATGCCGAAAACGTTCCGCCGGATATGCCCGAGAGATCGGCAAAATAAAATACAAAAGCGGGGGGCGTTATGCCCCCCGTACGATTATCGCACTCTGTTTTTGAATAAGCGTTTGAGTTGTCTCGCCGAGAGGCGAAGCCCCTTGAAGAAGGGGATGTGTTCGGTATAGGTCGGGTCGACGATCGGCGTGTCCGGAGGGAATTCCCCCTTGAAGATCTCGTGCTCTTTCAACTGCCCGTAAAGTTGGGTCGCCGAATAGACGGGAGCCGCAAGCGGATAGCCCGCCAAAGAGAGAAGCTCGCAAACAAATTCCACGCAAGTGAAGGCGTCGCGTACGGCGACGCTCTTTTTGCAGGGAACGAGCAATGCAGAGAACATGTTATAGATATAGCGTCCCGCGTCGGCGCGCATCTCTTCGATCTTGTTCCGTACCCGCATTACGCCCTCTTCGCCGATGTCCAAGGCACACACGGAGATCTTTGCGACCCGCTTGCCGTTGCGGTAGCGTTCGGCGCCCTCATGGACGAACCCGCCGCAGAAGGGGGTATCCCGTTTGAGCCGCGCGAAGGAAAACATCTCCGGCAGCTCTTTTTCGAAGGCAAAGGAGACATGGTTGAACTCTCCGCGGGTGAAGAAGCGGATAAAGCTCCCCATTTTATACGGAGTATTGGAAAAAACGATGTAGAGCGTTGTACTGTTTTCCGATGCCATAGTCTTTCGGTCTCGCAAGGGCGCGGGGAGGCGCCCTTCGCCGCTTTGCGGCAGAATGTTTCGCTGCTCAGGAAATATTTTCGAGGACCAACCGGTCGAAATTCACGCTCTCCATAAAGTCGGCGGGGCGGAACACGACGTGGCGGAATTTGGCATAGTTGAAGATGTGCGGTTTCAGGAGCACGGGAGTGGGCACGTCGAGCCGATCGCATATCTCCGCGAGGTAACGGAAAAAATCGGCGTAGGTAAATTTTTCCTCGCTCTCGTATGTTACCTGCTTTACGATGTGTCCTTCTTTCAAGACTTTTGCCCAAATGCGGAACATGGCTCTATTGTACCCGCTTTTTTGCAAAAAAGCAACGCATTTTTTACAATTTTTTGCTCGGCGCGGGCAAGTCGGTTGACAAAGCGCAATAAAAAGGATATAATAAGGAGCAGGATCGAGAGGATACCGTGGTTTCCGCATGCGAAATCACGGTCGTCTTATAAAATAACGCGCCGCAAAACCGAGGCGCAAAGGGGTTCAAAAAGTTATGGCAGAACAATTTTACATGACGCAGGAAGGCTACGAAGCGGCGAAGAAAGAGCTTGAATATCTTCAAACGGTCAAGCGCAAGGAGATCGTGGACCGTATTGCCGAAGCGCGCAGCCACGGCGACCTTTCCGAAAACGCCGAATACGACGCGGCGCGCAACGAGCAGGCTGCGAACGAAGGGGAGATCGCCGAACTCGAATATAAGGTGAAAAATGCCGTCATCATCGAGGAGTCGGACGATAATTCCGTCGTGCACATCGGCTCCACCGTCACCGTCTGGGACGCCGACCTCGAAGAGGAGGTCGTCTATACCATCATGGGCACCACCGAAGTGGACCCCATGAAGAACATCATCTCCAACGAGTCTCCCGTCGGCGCGGCGCTCCTCCGCCACAAGAAGGGCGACAAGGTAACGGTCAAGGCGCCCAACAACTTCGAATATCAACTTACCATTCGCAAAATCGACTGAGGAGTTCCATATGGAAGAAAAGAATCTCCCCGCCACGGAGGAAGAGCTGCACGAGCAGGCGCGCATCCGGCGGGAAAAACTCGAAAAACTCATCTCGGAAGGGAACGACCCCTACAAGAAGACGACTTACTCCGTCACCGCACGCTCTCTTTTTATCAAAGAGAATTTCGAAGCGCTCGAGGGGAAGGAAGTCTCCGTTGCGGGGCGGCTCATGTCCCGCCGCGTCATGGGGAAGGCGTCTTTTTCGCACATCTCCGACCGCGACGGTCTGTTGCAGGTGTATATCACCCGACAGGACGTCGGCGAAGAGACCTATGCCGCCTATAAAAAAGACTACGATATCGGCGACATCGTGGGCATCAAAGGGTTTGTTTTCAAGACGCAGACGGGAGAGATCACCGTCCACGCCACCCACCTCGAAATGCTCTCGAAGGCGCTTCTGCCCCTGCCCGAAAAGTACAACGGGCTGCAAAACACGGACATGAAGTACCGCCTCAGGCATGTCGATCTCATCATGAACCAAAACGTGCGCGAGACCTTCTTCAAACGGGCAAAGATCATCAAGGCGATCCGCGATTTCCTCGACGCAAAGGGCTTTTTGGAGGCGGATACCCCCATTCTGCTCCCCCTCGAGATCGGCGCGGACGCCCGCCCTTTCAAGACCCATCACAACGCCCTCGATATCGACATGTACCTGCGTATCGAAACCGAGCTCTATCTGAAGCGCCTCATCGTGGGCGGCTTTGAAAAAGTGTACGAAATGGGGCGCATCTTCCGCAACGAGGGCATGGACGCCAAGCACAACCCCGAGTTCACCACGGTGGAGATCTATCAAGCCTATGTGGATTACCGCGAAGTGATGGACTTTGTGGAAGAGCTTTATCGCCATGTCGCCACGGAGGCTTGCGGCTCCTTGCAGGTGACGTATCAGGGAGTGGAACTCGACTTCTCCAAGTGGGAGCGGCTCACCATGACGGAGGCGGTGAAAAAGTATTCTGGCGTCGATTTCGAGCGCATCGGAACGGACGAGGAAGCCCGCGAGATCGCCGCCGAAAAGGGAGTGGAACTCGAAAAGGACAAGACGACGAAGGGGCACATTTTAGCGGAATTCTTCGACGTTTACGTTGAGGACAAGCTCATTCAACCTACGTTTATCTACGACTATCCCGTGGAGATCTCTCCGCTTGCCAAGCGCAAGCCGGACGACCCTTCGATGACGGAGCGGTTCGAATACTTTATGATGGGCATGGAGATGGGCAACGCCTTCTCCGAACTCAACGACCCCATCGACCAAAAGAAGCGCATGGAAGCGCAAGCCGCTAAGAAGCGGGCGCAGGGCAACAACGCGCAGGTGGACGAAGACTTTATCGACGCCTTGGAACACGGCATGCCGCCCACGGGCGGGCTGGGGCTCGGCGTAGACCGCCTCGTGATGTTGCTTACGGACAGCCCCACCATCCGCGACGTGCTGCTCTTCCCTACGATGAAACCCAAGAAGTAAAACCGTAAAACCCCTCAGTCACCCACTTTATTCTTACGGTCGTCTCGCACGGGGACGCCAAGGATCATCACACAAAACACTATGGACGCACGCATTACCAAAACGAGACTTGCCAACATGCTCTCTTACGATTGGTTGAAGATCCTCGCGGCGATCGCCGCCGCGGTGCTCTTTATCTGCGTCTTTTTCACAACGGTATCCACCCGCCCCGGGCAGCATCAAGTCTTTACGGTATACGGGTATCGCGAACTGTTTGCGGGCGAGTCCGCAGACGGATTCATGGCGGACCTCAAAGAGAGCGGCGTCTTTTCCTACGACATTTTGGAGGCGACGCAGGAGACGTTCGGCACGGGACAATACGCGGACGCCGCGTTCACGGCACGCCGCAGCGCGGGAGAGGGCACCGTGATGTTTACGACCACCAACCGCACGAGCGAGGAGGATCCCGAGGCGACCGTCATCGGCGAATGTTTGGGCGGCGAGCGCGCTCCCATGGCGCTCGACCTCGACGTCTATCTGCAAGACTGTGAGAACTATCTCATCCGCTTTTTCGGCGGGGATTGGCGCGAGGGCGCCCTGCTCGAGGAGGAGGCGGAGGCGTGCTTTTTGAAGCGCAACGGCAAGGACCGCCGCTTCCGCTCCGAAGAGAAGAAGCGGGAGGGGATCCTGCTCGAATACGAGCGGCTCGAACAGCTGCGCGAGGACTATCTCTTCCTGTGCGCACGCATGGAGGACGGCACGCTGTCCTATGTGGATGTGAAGGACGATGCGGAGGTCGTTCATCACAAGGCATTCGCGCTCGGCAAGCTCGCGTCTCTGCGCAAATACTATTTCTATACCGAAACGACCAAGACGGAGACGGAGGAAGTCACCGTGACGAGCGCCGCCAACGTCTGCATGTTCGTCTTCCGCAACGATGAAGACGAGGGAAAAGCCGCGCGGTATGTGGAAAACGATCTCCGCTACGAGCCGATCTCCTATCTTCGCGCCCTGATCGAGCGCTTCGGTTCATGAAGGACCTCATCGCGGAGATGCTCCGCGGGCAAAAAAAGCATCTCTCCTTCCACACACCGGGGCACAAACGCGCGGGGGCGGACATCACCGAACTCGATTATTCGGATTGCCTGCTCTCTCCCCGCGGCGTGCTTTGGGAGGCGCAGGCGGACATTGCCCGCATTTTGGGGGCGGAACGCAGTTTTCTTCTGACGGACGGCAGTACCTCGGGCGTATTTTCCATGCTACACTGTTTGAAGGAAGCGGGAAAAAATCGCGTTGCGGCACCCGTCTTTTCCCATCCGAGCGTTTTCAACGCCTGCAAAGTGATGGGGATGACCTGTATTCCGATCTTTCAGGAGACCCGCTTCGGCATTCCCCGGCAGCCCACCCTTGCGCAGACGGAATGCGCCCTTGCGCAGGCGGAGGCGCTCTGCCTCACCTCTCCCGATTATTACGGAAATTTTCCCGACCTCGCCTCCCTTTCCGCCCTTTGCAGGAAAGAGGGGAAGCCGCTCGTCATCGACGGCGCGCACGGCGGGCATCTGCATTTTTGCCCCGAGCGGTATGCGGGGAGCTATGCCGATCTGTGGGTGGACGGCGTGCATAAATCTTTGCCCGCGCTCACGCAGGGGGCGGTCGTCTCGGCAAAGACGGAGGAGTGGGGCGCACGCCTCGGGGAGAGCGTTATCCTCTTCCGCACGAGTTCGCCCTCCTACCCCATTATGGCGAGCGTGGAGCATGCCGTCAAATATCCGCGCAACGAGGCGATCGAACTTGCGGCGGAGCGCTTCAAAGCGCGGTACGGCTGCGTCGCGAATGCCGATTGGACCAAACTGCTCGTTCCCTTCGGAATACATTGTGCGCAGGCGCAGCGTTTTCTCGAAGCGCACGGAGTATATCCCGAATTCAACGACGGAAACTATCTGTTGTTCTATCTCTCGCCCCTCACCAAACGGAGCGAGTTGAAAAAGTTGGGCAAGCTGTTGGAGAAGCTGCCCCGCGGTGCGGTCGGCGAGGACGCCCCCGCAGGCGCGATCCCCATGTATCGGGAGGAGAGATGAAGCAGCTCTTGCGCTCCACAACCGCATATAAGGCGATGGCGCGAGCGGAATTCCGCTCTGCGATCGTCCTTTTCCCGGACGGGAAATATTTGCGCGAACTGCTGAAAGAATGCGCGAAATCTTTTTTCGGCGGCGGAGAACGCGTCTCCGCGCTCATCGAAAAGGAGAGCTATGCCGACTGTCTGCTTCTTCCCGAAGCGGGAGGAAAGCTCGACGTGGACGACTGCGAGCGCATCACGGAGGAGAGCTTGCTCGCCCCCGTGGAGGGAGCGCGGAAGCTCATCGTGCTCGACGGTTTCCACACGGCGTCCGTGCTCGTGCAGAACAAGTTATTGAAAGTGCTCGAAGAGCCGCCCGCCGGGGTGTATTTTCTCCTCGGTGCGGAAGCGGAATTCTCGGTATTGCCCACCGTGCTCTCGCGCACGGTAAAATACGTCGTTCCTCCGTTTGCGGAGGAGGACATCGCAAGGGCGCTTGCTCGCAAGTACCCGGGAGAACCCGTCGAACGGGCGGCGGGCGCGAGCGGAGGGATCTTTTCGGTGGGCGAGAGTTTGCTTCTCGGCGGCGGAGAAGAATTCGCCTTGGCACGGCGCTTTCTCGAAGGAGAGGATCTCGAACTCTTCTGCCGCGAGATGGGGGAGAGAAAGGATAAAAAAGAATTCTTTGCGGCGCTCAAAAGTCTTTTGCGGGACATGCTCATGCAGGCGGCGGGGCAGACGCGGTATGTGCGCTCGGCGGACCTCGTAACGGGGTATCCCATGGGGGCGATCGTTGCCGCGCTCTCCCTCACGGGCGAGGCGGAAAAGCAGATCCAATTCAACGCAAACTTTGCAAGCTGTCTGTATGCGCTTGCGCTCGGCATCAAAGAGGAGAAAGAAAAGTGGCAAAGGTAGTCGTCATCAAATTCAAAGGAAACTGCAAACCTTATTATTTTTCATCGGGCGGGCTCACGCTCTCCCGCGGCGAGGGGGTCATTGTAGAGACCTCCCGCGGGCTCGAATACGGCATCGTGGTCGAGCCGGAATGGGAGGCGGAGATCTCTACGCCGCTCAAGCCCGTTGTCCGTGTGGCGACGGAAAAGGACCTCAAAACGGTGGAATATAACGTATCCCGCCGCGCCGAAGCGATCAGGATCTGCAAGGAAAAGGTCGCCGCCCGCGGGCTCGGGATGAAGATCATCAGTTGCGAATTCACCTTCGACGGCAGCAAAGTCATCTTCTGTTTTTCGGCGGAAGGGCGGGTGGATTTCCGCGAATTGGTCAAAGACCTCGCCTCCGTTTTTCACATTCGCATCGAGCTGAGGCAGGTGGGCATCCGCGACGAAACGCGTATCCTCGGCGGGGTGGCGCCCTGCGGCAGGGAATGCTGTTGTGCGAGCTGTATGCCCGACTTCCGCAAGGTAAGCATCAAAATGGCGAAGAACCAGGGGCTGTCGCTCAATCCCACCAAGATCAGCGGGCTGTGCGGGAGGCTGATGTGCTGTCTTTCGTATGAAAACGAATACTATGCGGGGGCATTCAAAAAAATGCCCAAGATCGGCTCCACGGTCGGCACGCCGGAGGGCCCCGCCACGGTCATCACCACCAATATGCTCAATATGCAGGTGCGGGTGAAGATCGAAAAGGACGGGAATCTGTTCTATCGCGATTTCCCCGTGGGCGACCTCACGTTCAGACGGGCGGCGGACAAGGCGGAGAAGGAAACGGAGCCCGAAGAGGACGAGAGCGACAAAATTCCCGAAGAATAAAAAATTTGTCCGAAAAACCTTTACGAAAACAAAATCTTGTGCTATAATACGGATAAGATTTTTATGGAGGTGTCACTATGGCTCACAAGATCAGCGACGCTTGCGTCTCCTGCGGCGCATGCGCGGATACCTGCCCCGTAGGTGCGATCACACCCGGCGATGCGACGTACATTGTCGATCCCGAAACCTGCATCGACTGCGGCGCATGCGAGGACGGTTGCCCTACCGGAGCGATCGAAGCCGAATAACATCGGAGGAAAACCGGGCGCGTTTTTTCGCGCCCTTTTTTCTATTCCGCAAAAACGGAAAGCGGCGCCGCGGGCGCGGAAATATGGAAGTGATCGAACCTCTTCTGATCGGCGAATATCGGATCATACAGGATACCTCGCTGTACCGGTTTACTTCGGACAGTGTGCTTTTGGCGCGCTTTTTACGAGCGAAAAAGGGGGAGCGGGTCGCGGATTTTTGCGCAGGCAGCGGCATTGTGGGGCTGCATTTCTTCGCCGAAAATACGGGAGTGGAGCACGTTACGCTCTTTGAAATGCAACCCGAACTCGCACAAATGAGCCGCCGCACGGTCGCGCTCAACCGCTTGGAAGAGAAATTCACCGTGGAAAATTGCCGTGTGCAAGAGATCCCGAAGGAATATACCGAACAATTTTCCCTCATTCTCTGCAACCCGCCCTATGAGCGGGACGGCTTCGAAAAAGCGGACGAGAGCAAGGCGCTGTGCCGCAAAGAGCTCTCGCTCACCTTGGAAGAGTTGGTAAAAGCGGCGGGCAGGTGCCTCAAATTCGGAGGCAGATTGGCGCTCGTGCAACGGGCGGACAGGCTGACTGAAGTGCTCTGCGCGCTGCGCGCCGAACACCTCGAACCGAAAAAATTGCAGTTTGTCGCGGGGAAGCGGAACGCTAAGCCGTACGCCGCGCTGGTGGCTGCCGTCAAGGGCGGGAAAGCGGGACTCGACGTCCTTCCCGTCAAAATCAACGGCTGAGGAGGACCCCATGATCTGTTTTGTGGCAACGCCCATCGGAAATCTGAAAGACATCACCCTTCGCGCATTGGAGACGCTTCGTTCCGCGGATGTCATCTTTTGCGAGGATACCCGCCATACGCTCAAACTGCTTACGGCGTACGACATCAAAAAGCCCCTGCGGTCCTGTCACAAATTCAACGAGCGGGAAGCCGCGGAGAAGATCCTTGCCGCCTCGCGGGAGGGGAAGGAGGTCGCGGTGGTATCGGATGCGGGCATGCCGGTCATTTCCGATCCCGGGAACCTCGTTTGCCGCTTCTTGCGGGAGGCGGGCGAGCCGTACACCGTGCTCCCGGGGGCATGCGCGTTCGTGAGTGCGTTGGTGCTCTCCGCCATGCCTGCCGACCGATTTACGTTCATCGGATTTCTTCCCGACAAAACGGGCGAACGCAGAGAGCTCTTGACGCGGTACAAAAGCAATCGCGACACGTTGATCTTTCATGCCGCGCCGCAAGATGTCGAGCGCTATATTGCAGACATGTATGCGGTTTTCGGCGAACGGAGGGCGTGTGCCGTGCGGGAGATCACCAAGCTGCACGAGGAGAGCAGGACCTTTCTCCTCTCGGCAGGGCTCGACGGCGAGAAGCGCGGCGAATACGTTCTGCTCGTAGAGGGAGCGGGAGAGGAGAACCCGCTCAACGCGCTCTCCCCCCGCGAGCATGTGAAGAAATACATGGATGCGGGCGAGGACAAAAAAGAGGCGCTCAAACATGCCGCCAAGGACCGCGGAGTGCCCAAGAGCGAGCTGTATAAAGAAACCCTCGATTTGTGAGTCTGCAATATGGCGAAAGCGCTTGCTTTCGCCCCGCTGTTCGGGTATAATGAAATTATGTTAGTGGAGTGCATCACAAAACTCGGAGAATATCGTGCCGTCCGCATGCTGCGCGCCTTTTTGCGGTCCCCGTGGTATACGGTCCTGATCGCGCTCCTCATGGTCTGCGCCAATCTCTTTTCGTTGGAGCTGCCCGTTTTTTATCTCTATCTCGTTTTGGCGTTTTTTGCCATTCTCTTCGATGACGATCTGAAATGTATTCTTCCCGTCTTTCTCGGCTGCTATCTCGCGATTTCACCGAGGAACAATCCCGCGGTGTACCCGCCCAAGGAGCTGCCGGGGTGGAAGCCCTCCGCTTTTTACGACCCCGGGTTTATGCTGCAACTCTATTTTCTCATTGCCGCGTTTTCCGTGCTCATCGTGGGGCGGCTGATCGTCATTCTCATGCGCGGAAACAAGAAGAAGGTGCCCGCGCTGGCATTGGGCTTCGGCGCATTGGGGCTTGCCTACCTGCTTGCCGGGGCGTTCAGCAAATATTATGACCTCCGCACCGTGTTCTTCGGCGCCGTGCAGATCTTGTCTTTGAGCGGACTCTATTTCCTCTTTTATTACGGTGTGGATTGGGATCGGACGAGAAAGGACGAATTTGCCATCCTCTTCACCGTTTTGGGATTCGGCATCACGGCGGAAGTGCTCGGGCTGTACGTGCAAACGGGTGCGTTCGGGAAGATGTTGGCGGGCGAAGCGATCGACAGGGGGATCCTCGTCACGGGCTGGGGGATGTACAACAATGTGGGGTGCGTGCTTGCGATCTGCGCGCCCGCGCCGCTCTATTTTGCCGCAACGAGAAAGCACGGCTATCTCTACCTCCTGCTCGGCGTCGTTCTGCTCGGCGGTCTGCTGTTTACGCAGAGCCGCGGCTCTATCCTGTTCGGCGGCATCGCGTTCGTCTTCGGGCTCGTTGCCGTGCTTGTAACGAGCAAGGGGCGCGCCCGTCTCTCCAATGCAATTGCGATCGGGATCTGTTCCGCTCTGCTCATCGCGGTGCTCATCCTCGTGTTCTGCATTCCCGCTTTCCGCAAAAAAGCGGAAGAGATCTTTTCGGGAATTTTCGAACACGGGTTCGACGACAACGGCAGATGGGAGATCTATCGGGCGGGCTTGGAACAATTTGCCGAAGGACCCTTCTTCGGCGTCGGGTTTTATCAATGTACCGCCTTTCGTTGGGGAGAGCTCCCTCCCGACGCATTTTTGCCGCCGCGCTATCACGATACCTATGTGCAATTGCTTGCCTCCGGAGGCGTATTCGCACTCTGCTGCTATCTTCTCCACCGTTTGGAGACGGTCGTGTTGCTGTTCCGTCGCGCCACGGCGGAAAAGATCTTTATTGCCGTCTGCATCTCCGCGCTTTTGATGTCGAGCATCGTCGATTGTCATTTCTTCAACTTCGGTCCCGGTTTTCTTTACGGCACCCTGCTCGTCTTCGCGGAAGGCAGCGAACTTCGGGATATGCCGCAGTCCGCCGCGCTCCGCCCCCAAAAAGCGGAGTAAAAACGGCGCCTGTCGGACCGCCCGTCATCGGTCTGTCCTGATGTTTCATGATCGAAGACATCTCATCCGCAATGAAAACGGAAGCCCCCTCGAAACTTGCGTTCCGAGGGGGCTTCCTATAATGATAAGGGGGAAAATTATGAGCAACTTTGTTTTTGTAGCTCTATTATATCCCGTCGCCCGACAAAAGTAAACAAAATTTTCATAAATTTTTGTGAAATGAAATTTTTTAACATCAATTTCACATTTTGAAATTTTTTCGCAAAAAATCAAACAAATTTGTATCTTGTTTACGAATTACTCAATTTATTACATAATTTTGCAGAGGAAGCAGCCGAGTATCACGGCGCAAAAGTTCGCGAACAGGGCGATCAGGATGGGGACTGCCGAAATTTTCCGCTTTGCGCCCGCGAAGTAGACGGCGGAAATGTAAAATACCGTCTCGCTCGAGCCGTATGCGACGCATGCGCAGCGGGCGATGTAGCTGTCCGCGCCGTAAGCGGAAAAGATCTCGGAGAGGAGGGCGGTGGAGCCGCTCCCCGAAAAGGGTTTGAGGAGCACGAGCTTGCAGATCTCGGGCGGGATGCCGAGAAAGCGAAAGGCGGGTGCGAGAAATGCGGTGAGTTTTGCGGCGAGCCCGCTTGCCTCGAAGAGCTCGGAGAGCATGAGCATGACGGCGAGGTAGGGGAAGAGGGACAAGAGGAGGGGGATCGCCTCTTTGATGCCGTCCGTGAAGCAGTCGTACAACTTCACGCGTTTGAAAAGCGCATAAACAAAGAGCGTGAGGAAGAGAAGGGGAATGATCAGGGAAAGATACTTCATGATCGCTTGCGGGTGAGAAAGACGAGAATTCCACCGAGCGCTGTGGAAAACAAGGTGGCAAGAAGGGTGGGCAAGAAGATGTCCGCACCCTGTTGAGAACCGAACGCAAGGCGCAGGGCGATTACGGTGGTGGGCAAAAGTTGCAAACTTGTGGCGTTGAGGACAAAGAGCATGTCTACGGCGTAGTGTTCGCGGGCGGCGCAGAATTTTTCGGCGGCTTTGATGCCGAGGGGGGTGGGCGCGCCGGGCAGCCCCAAAAAATTGGCGGCGAGGTTGCAACTTGCAAAGTACACCGCCTCCTTGTTTTGCGAGCGGAACAGCCGCTTTGCCGCGGGAAAGAGGAGGTGGGAGAGCTTTTCGGAGAGTCCGCTCTTTTCCATCACCTTAAAAAAGCCTAACCAAACGCAGTACACGGCAAGGAGGGAGAGGGATAGGGTAGCCGCCTTTTCCCCGCCTTTGAGGAGCGCAGAAAGAAAACCGTCGGGGTCGAGAAAGAGAAGGACGACGGCGGAGAGCAAAAAGAGGATGGCGAAAATTCCGTTCACGTTTGATTGTATGTGGAAAACCGGTGAAAAATGCCCCGCCGCCGCGCGTTGCGCGTCGGCGGGGCAAGAAAGGTTTTCCCCGCGCACATCGCTACTCTTGCCCCCCCGCTCGGGGGGTAGGGGAGGGGCACATTATTATTACCCGCCCCCCGTTTACGGGGGCGGGTGGCTCACGCAGTGAGACAGGTGGGGGCAATTTTAGAAGCCAACCCCCACCACCCGTTGGCGCGGGAGCCGCCCCCTTCAAAGGGGGCAGCTATTTCTCGCCCACCCCCGCGCGTTGCATGCGGCGACGAGGTAGAGATGTCTCCACTTCGGTCGACATGACATTTTAGAATTGTTTTCCACAGAGTATCACATTCGTCACAGTACGCCCAAAGCGCACCATTCTTTTTGTTTTTGACGGCATAAACTCCGCCCTCCGTCCCACAGCGTGGACAAGGATGCGCAATTAAAATACTTTTTTCCATTGATAATTGCCTATGGGATTATGTTAATAATATTGAGTAATTATTGTCTGGGTTCCTGTTTCCGGATCATAGAAATAGTAATATGTGCGTTCATCGTCTTTGCCGGCCTTTTGTTGGTGGGCGAATACAAGCGGTTTCCCGTCAACGATCGGTCACTCGGGATCTTGTATCCAACGCGGGTAAGTTTTGTCATATCTGAATAACTCTTTAAGTTTATTTTTACCCCATTGTATACGTTTCGTTTTCGATAAATCTTTCGGCACTTCTGCAATTATTTTATCAAATATCCCCTGATCGTCAATTATATCCAGCCAACTTGGTTGAATTTCCAATAAAAAAGCATAATCTTCATCGTATTTCGTATAGTCTTTGAATGGAATATTGTTGTAGCTCAAAAATGTTTTAAGATTGAACCATACTACATATCTTGAATAAATATTGTTCCAATGATTGGTCTTGGGGTTTAGCTGTCTATACAAATAATCATAGATATTATAATTATAATTTTTATAACATGCAGCAATAACCTTATTTGCCAATAATTGTTTTAATTTATGATTATTCAAGAATTCTTCTCTAAAATCAGTTATATTCAATTTCCCTTCAACGTAATCAACAATTACTTCAATCTCATGTTTCATATATATATATTCCTTATCCAAAAAGATTTATTATATTTTGCATACGCTGTGGAAAAATGCAAGCGTTGCGGAAAATTTTTTCAAAATAGCCGCCCGCGGACATGTCCGCGGGCGGCGCAGTTTTTCACACGGTTTTCCACACAATTTTCCACAAAGGGGCGTTCGATTTACGCTTTGCCGGCGCAGCCGAGCACGTCTACGATCTTGTGCTTCACCATTTCCTTCATATTGTTGCGCGCGTCGGTGAGATACTGGCGGGGATCGAAGTGGGAAGGATTCTCCGCAAGGTGCTTTCTGAGCGCCGCGGTGAAGGCAACGCGCAGGTCGGAGTCGATATTGATCTTGCAGACGGCGAGTTTTGCCGCCTTTCTCAGTTCGCTTTCGGGAATGCCGATCGCGTTGGGCATGGAGCCGCCGAATTCATTGACGATCGCGACCTGGTCCTGCGGAACGCTCGAAGCGCCGTGGAGCACGATGGGGAAGCCGGGAAGCCGCCGCCCGATCTCTTCCAAAATGTCGATACGGAGCTTGGGGTCCTGCCCGGGTTTGAACTTATAGGCGCCGTGCGAAGTGCCGATGGCGATTGCGAGAGAGTCGATCCCCGTTCTCGAAGTGAATTCTTCCACTTCGTCGGGCGAAGTGAACATTGCGTCGTGGGCGTCCACATGCACGTCGTCCTCGATGCCCGCGAGCTTTCCGAGCTCCGCCTCTACCACCACGTTGTGAGCGTGGGCATATTCCACGACCTTTCTGGTGAGGGCGATGTTCTCTTCCCAAGGCTTTGAGGAGGCGTCGATCATGACGGATGTGAAGCCGACGTCGATGCAGTCCTTGCAGATCTCGAAATCGGCGCCGTGGTCGAGGTGCATGGCGATCGGGATGTCCGTCGTCTCCACCGCCGCCGCAACGAGGTGGCGCAGATACACGGGGTTGGCGTACTTTCTCGCCCCCGCGGAAACTTGCAGGATCACGGGAGAACGGCATTCGTTCGCCGCTTCGACGATCGCCTGGATCATCTCCATATTGTTGACGTTGAACGCGCCGACCGCATAGCCGCCCGCGTACGCCTTTTCAAACATTTCCTTGGTTGTAACTAAAGGCATAAATTCCCTCCGGATGAATTTTTTTCAATTATAACCCTTTTGCGCGAAAAAAGCAAGGGGGTTTTTATAAATCACGGGAAAAATTCGGAAAAAAGCGAAACGGATAAAGAAAGCGCTCATTCGCCAACATCGGCGTTTTTTTGCGGCGACGATGTGATAAAATCAAATTTACCTCGCGCTTCTCGGCGCGGGGGAAGGAGGAATCATGAAAACAGCCCGCAAAACTTTTGTCACACTCTTCGTAACGGCATTCTCGGTCGCCTTTGCGCTGCTGTGTACCGTGCTGGTCGCGGCGGCATGCAGCGAGAAGGTCACGCTGCGCTTCGAAACGGGGGACGGCACCTACCTCGCCTCCGTGGAGGGCGCTTCGGGCGGTACATACCAAAAACCGCGCGACCCGGAAAAGGAAGGCTACTTTTTCGACGGCTGGTACGCGGATGCGGGATGTTCGGGCGAGAGCCTCACTCTGCCCGACGTCCTGCCCGCGGCGAGCACCACGTATTATGCAAAATATGTGCGCTGTCCCGTGCTGACCCTGGAACCCGAGGGAGGAACGCTCGGCGTGACCGAGCACCGCATCCGCCCCGGGACCGATCTTTTGGGGTATCTCTCCGATTATGTTCCGCAAAAAGAAGGGCTCTTGTTCGGCGGTTGGGAGAAAAACGGAGAACTGCTCGGGGAGGGCGCCGCGATGTCCGAGGAGGACATGTGTCTCAAAGCGCGCTATAAGGCGGAATACGAAGTGTCCGTCTTTCTGCAATCGGCGGACGAGCCGCAAACGTTTGTCCGGAGCGACGAACTCAGCTATACGGGTGCCGACTGGTTGGGCGCTTCCTTCACGGCAAAGGCGCCGGCGCTCGCACACTTTTTATACGACGCGGCGGGGTCCGTACCTTCCGCCGCTCTGCACGAGGGAGAGAACAAATTCCGCTTGCAGTTCAAGCGGGAAGAACTTCGGTTGAACTTTTACAGCTGTTCACCCGACGGCACGGTGGAGGAGGGGGAGATCGAGTCCCGCTACGGCGCGCACATTGTCCTTTCCGACCCCGCTTGTCCCGAGGGGTACACTTTCTTCGGCTGGACGGACGGGACCGAGGAGTACGCGGGAGGGGGCACGCTCACGCTCGAGCGCTCGCTTGGGCTCAACGGGAGTTGGGGCAAACTCTATCCCAATGTGCGCGGCGAGGGGATGCTTGCCGTGGAAGTCGGCGAGGGAGACGTGCTCCGTGCCGACTATCTGCTCGGCGAGACCCGTCAAACGGGGCGGTTTTTCCCGCAGGAGGGCGTCTTTTCCGTCGGGAACTATCGCGGCAAATTGGCAAGGGGCGGATTTTTGCCCGACGATTCGGGCAGATATATCGGGTCGAGTCTCGAAAAGAACGCTACGGGGGAGGAATACGGTGTTCTCACGCTCGACTTTTCCGAGGGAAGTGCCGTCTACCGCACCGACGGGGCGGAGATCTGCGGCAGTTATGTTTATGACTATGACGAGACGGCGAAAAATTATACGGGGGATTATGTTTTTTCGGCGAGTGGAGTGACTTTCCGCTTCCGTCTCGATGAAGACACCTTCCTGCGGCAGGGGAAGGAGAAGAACACCTATGCCGCCTACGATGCGGGTTCGGGCGGATTTTTGCGGGATACGCTCGTGCTCGACGGGTACGGCGGCGGAGAATGGCGGCAGAGCGAGACGGTGCTGAGCGGAAAGTACCGCGGCGGCAAAACGGCGGGAGAATGGGAGTTCACGCCGACGGACGGAGCGCCCTTCCGCATCCTAATCGGACGGCGTGTGTGGTCGGACGGCGCGGACTTTGCGGACGAACAGGCTTTTCTGTATTATGACGCCGCGCTCGACGGGACCTACCATGCGCCCTTCGGCACGCTCGTGCTCGACGGATACGGTCTGAACGCGGTCTATCGCACGGAGGAGGGCGAGATGTCCGGTCCCTTCACGCGGAGCGGAAACAGAATTTGTGTGCAGGCGGAGATCCCGCTCGAATTCACCCTCACGGAGAGCGGTTTTGCGCCGACGGGAGAAGAATGCGGGCTCTATGCGGGCGAGAAGGGGACGCTCTGCCTCGACGGCGCCGGCGGTGCCCTGCTCACAAAGGGAGGCATGGTGCTCGAACGGGGCGGCTACCGCGAGAGCGGCGGCGATTGGGTGTTTGAAGGGGAAACCGATTTCCGCTTCCGTTTGGAGGGCGAAACCTATCTTGTGTTTTGCGAAGAGATCGCGGGGACATATGCGGGCGAATGGGGACTTGCGCTCGAGCTCGACGGCTTCGGCGGGGCGGTCTACCACGACATGTTCGGCGGACGGTCGCAGCTCGAGGTCGTCTATGCGGACGAAAACCTGCTTTTGCTGCGGGGAGAATCGATGCGGACCGCCTATCGCACCCTCTCGCTCGCCGTGGACCGCGCCGCATTCCGGGTGCGTGAGAATGCTTCCATGACGGCGGGCATCTTCCCCGTGCGCTCCGAACAGGCGTCGCTCGTGCTCGACGGCGCAGGCGGTGCGATGCTTCTCGGTGCGGAGAAGCGCTGTGGCACCTACGAGTTTGCGGAGGCGGGCAACGTCGCTTGCAGATTCGGCGATACGCCCACGCTCTTCCGTATCGGCGAACAAAACGGCGTCTACGATTGCAAGCGGTCGGATGTGATCGGCGTGTTTGCAAGCGGGGAAGACAAACTCACGCTCGACGGCTACGGCGCGGCGGTCTATACGGGCGGGGAGGGCGAGATCGTCTCCTCCTATCGGATGCGCGGCGGTGCCGCGGAGATCGAACGGGGCGAGGAGGTCTGGCGCTTCGTGCCCGACGGCGGGAATTTTACCCTCGTAAAATATACGAGATATTCGGCGCACGGCGGCAGCGGTGAACTCCTCTTGCAAAAAGGGGGAAGAAACGCGATCCTGCGCACCGGGGAAGACGACTTCGGCATGTATTTCGAGGGGCGGTTCGTCTCCGATGAACGGGAATTCGAATATCGCCTTTACGGGCGGGAATATCGGGAATACAACAACGCGCTTGCCGTCACCTATCGAGTCGAGGGGGGAGGAACGCTGCGCCTCGACGGTTGCGGTCTGGGCGAATACACGGTGCAGAACAAGGTCTACGGCGGGGAAGTTACCCTCACGGACGTGGGGCTTGTGGTGCTTTCTTCGGAGGAGATCGCGCGTTCGGGCATGGCGGGTTTCCGCCTCGGCGGAAATGGAACACTCAAAAAATTGGATGAGGAGTTCGGGCTCTACACCTGCGAAGAGGACGGGGAGCTCTTCCTGCAAGGGGACGGGACCGCGTACTACCGCAAGAACGGAGTCTGGCGCGTAGGAAGTTACGAACGCGCGGCGGAAAACGAATACGAGTTCGATCTGTACGGAACGGGCTTCCGCTTCCGCACGGAAGGGGACGGGCGCAGCGTGCGCTATTCCGTGCGGAACGAGGCGCTTGCGGCGTATTCCGGGGAATACCGGACGGAGGAGGGGATGCTCATCGTCGACGGATACGGCATCTCGCTCGGAGAGGAACACTACCGCTTTGTCTGCGGCTGCGCGGGCGGTCTTGTGGCGCAAAAGGTGGGCACGCAAACCTACTTTGCGGTGCATTTCGGCGAGATCACCGTGCTGAATGTTGCCGAATCCCGCTATACGGCATAAAATTTTCACCGAAACATAACAGATAGGCATTGCAATTTGAAGGAAAGTTTGATATAATCTATCTGTACAATTCTCATTCGGTGAACAACATGGACGGAAAAACGGTATATTCGGCGATCCAGCCGAGCGGAAATCTTACGATCGGCAATTATGTGGGCTCGATCCGCAATTGGTTGGGCATGCAGGAGGAATACGATTGCTTCTTTGCCATGGCGGACATGCACGCCATCACGGTGCGGCAGGAGCCTGCGGAACTCAGGAGAAGAACGCTCGAACTCGCGGCGCTCTATATCGCCTGCGGGATCGACCCCGAAAAGTGCACGCTCTATGTGCAATCTCATGTTCCGCAGCATGCCGAACTCATGTGGGTGCTCAACACGATCGCCTATGTGGGCGAAATGGAGCGGATGACCCAATTCAAGGATAAATCGCAAAAACATGCCGACAATATCAACATGGGACTCATGGATTACCCCGTTCTCATGGCGGCGGATATCCTCCTCTATCAGGCGGACCTCGTTCCCGTGGGACAGGATCAGACCCAACATGTGGAGATCACGCGGGATCTCGCCGTTCGCTTCAACAACCGTTTCGGCGAGACGTTTACGGTCCCCAAGGCGCTTGTTTTGAAGCAGGGCGCAAAGATCGCTTCCTTGCAGGACCCCGCCAAGAAGATGAGCAAATCGGACGAAAACCCCAACGCCTCCGTCTATCTCACCGACGACAGGGATACGATCCTGCGCAAATTCAAGCGCGCCGTCACGGACAGCGAGAGCGAGATCCGCTTTGCCCCCCAAGAAAAACCGGGCGTCTCCAATCTTCTCACGATCTATGCCTCGTTTACGGGGAAGAACACGGAGGAGGCGGAGAAGGAGTTTGCGTGGAAGGGGTACGGCGAGTTCAAACTTGCCGTCGGCGAGGCGGTCGCGGATAAGCTCGCGCCCGTTCAGGCGGAACAGGCGCGTCTCCTCAAAGAGAAAGCATACCTCGGCGGCGTGCTCGCCGCGGGGGCGGAGCGCGCATACAAAACCGCCCGCAAGACCCTCTCCAAAGTGTACCGCAAGGTAGGGTTCTATCAGGGGGAATAATGTTCGGTTACGTTCGCTACGATCTGCCCAATCTGTTCGTAAAGGATATGATGCTCTACAAAGCGCTCTACTGCGGTCTTTGCAAGGGCATCGGCGCCGCCTGCGGACAGGCGGCGCGGTTGGGGCTCTCTTACGACATGACCTTTCTCTCCGCCCTTCTGCACAATATGACGGGCACGGATGTCGTGATCGAACGGCAAAATTGTTTTGAGCATGCGATCAGAAAGCGCCCCATCGCAAAACCGGACGAGCTCACAAAGGAGCTCGGCGCGCTCAACACGTTGTTCGTCTACTATAAACTGACCGACGACGCGGACGACGGAGAACGGGCGCGCGGGCGCAGGATGTGGTTCAAAAAGGGGTACCGGCGGGCGAAAAAGAACTATCCCGAGACGACGGACATTGTCGAAAATTTTATGAAAGAACAGGCGAGGGCGGAACGAGAGCATGGCTCTTTGGACCGCGCCGCCGATCCCACCGCGAATATGATGGTCAAGCTCTCTCACAGATTTTTGAAGGAGAAGGCGAATGCGCATTCGGACGAGCTGTTTTACGCGCTCGGAAAGTGGGTATATCTGATTGACGCCCTCGACGATTACGACAAGGACGTCAAGAAAAAAAATTTCAACCCCTTTGCCGTGGAATACGGTGCAAAGGACAAAGCGACCTTGCTCCGGGAGCACGGCGAGGAGGTAAAATTTCTCTTCGACACCCTCTTTTACGATCTGCGCGAGGGGCTTGCGGGTTGTGAATTCCACTTCAATCGCGACCTCACGGACAACGTGATCCTGCGCGGCATCCCGCTGGAAACGATGCGCGTTTTCAAAGGCGGTCCGCCCGAGAAAATGACGGTGAAGATCTGAAACTCCGGACATCGAAAGAATTCAAAGGATCTGATATGACGAACTACGAAATTTTACAGGTAAGCGAGACCGCCACCGACGAAGAGATCAAGGAAGCGTATCGCGCCCTCAAAAAAAAGTACAACGAGGAACGTTGGCAGGACGGCGAGGCGGGAAACCAGGCTGCGCGCATGCTCGAAAAGGTGGACGCCGCCTACGAGGAGATCATGCGGGAACGGCGGGAAAAAGCCCGCGATCACGCGGGGAAGAGCGCATTCGACGAAGTCGCCGAACTCATCCGCGCGGGGAAGATCGCCGAGGCGCAGGAAAAACTCGACTCCTTCAACGAACGCACGGCGGAGTGGCATTACCTCCAATCGGTGGTCTTCTACAAAAAGAATTGGATCAACGAGAGCAAGAAACAGCTCGAGATCGCGATGCAGCTCGACGGCGGAAATCCCAAATACCGCGACGCTTACGAAAAATTGCGTGCGCGTGCGGAGTATCGGGAACAGACGGGGGGCGCAACGAACACCAACCCCGATCCCGCAACGGAGGAACAGATGGGCGGCAATTGGTGCGCCAATTGTGCGAGCTTCTGCTATACCTTCCTCTGTGTAAATTGTCTGTTCAATCTTTGCTGCAACTGTCGGTAGGGTGAAGGACGATGAAAAAGCGCTCGAAATCGTTCGAGATCGCGCTGTCCGCAATCGCGGCGGCGTTTGCGGCGGGCTTTCTCATGCTCGGCACGCTCAACCCGTTTTTGCTCGCAACGGGCTATCTTGTGGCGACTTTCGCACTCATGGTGCCGCTCTCCAAGGACTTTGTATGGGGAAGCGTGCTCGCCTATCTGGCGGCGGGGCTCATCGCATTGCCGCTCGGGCTGTGGAAGATCATCCCGTACGCCGTCTTTTTCGGGTTGCATCCCATCGTCAACTATTTGCAAAAAAAGTATGTAAAACGCACCCCATTGAAGGTTTTGTGCCTCATCGCAAAGGCGATCTGGTTCGATTTTGCCATGTGGCTCTCCTTCTATGTGCTGACCTCGACCTCGATGGCGGGGATGGAATTTCCGCCCGAGATCGCACAGTTTATCTATTACATCATTTTCCTCGGCGGCACCGTGTTTTTCGTCGTTTACGACGTCATGATATTTTTCTGTCAGCGTTCGGCGGATCTTGCCATTCGCCGCATCCGGAGGTGAGCAATGGATAAGAACGACGTTATCATCGGCAGCGCGGAAGCGCTCGGCACGAACGGCGAGGGGATCGTCCGCATGGACGGAGTCACTCTCTTCGTGCCTTTTTTGTTGCCGGGAGAGCGTGCCTCCGTCAAAGTTTTAAGCCGCAAGGGCAACATCGCCTACGGCAAAGTGTTGGAAATTTTCACGCCCGCGGAGGAGCGCGTCCGCCCCGAGTGCCCCGTATTCGGGCGCTGCGGCGGTTGCCGTCTGCAACATCTCAAATACCGCTATCAGCTTACGTTCAAGCAAAATCTCGTAAAGGACGCGCTCAGAAAGATCGGCGGCTTGGAGTGTCCCGTTTCCCGCTGTGTGCGGAGCGACAGGGAATACGGCTATCGGAACAAATTGCAGCTCCCGATCGGGCGGCAGAACGGCAAAAACATCGTGGGGTTTTATGCGGAGCGTTCTCACCGCATCGTTCCCACTTCCGTCTGCCCCATTCATCCCGCCTGGTCGGAAAAACTCATCGCCGCTGTGTATAAATTTATGGAGACCTGCGGGCTCGACGGCTACGATGAAGCAACGGGCAAGGGGCAGCTCCGCCACATCGTTGTGCGGGAACTCAAACGCAAATATCTCGTCACGCTCGTCACCGCCGAACGGGAACTCTCGGGCGTGGATTACTTCCTGTTTTTGCTCGACGGGATCTTCCCGGAATACAGCTTTTATCTCAATTACCACCCGGAAAACACCAATGTCGTGTTCGGCGGCGAATTTATTTTACTCAAAGGTCCGGGCGTCTACGAATGCACGGAGGGCGGCATCTCGTTCGAAGCGGGGGCAAATACGTTCGTGCAGGTCAACGAGGGAGTCAGGAGCAAACTCTATGAGCGCGCCGTGTCCCTCGTCGGAGAGGAGGAGACGGTCGTCGATTGCTACGCGGGCGGCGGACTTCTCACCGCCATGTTCGCACAGAAATGCGCAAGGGCGTACGGCGTCGAGATCGTGTCGGAGGCGACCGCCTGTGCCGACGCGCTGGCGGCACGCAATGGGCTGAAAGAAAAAATGATCAACCTCAACGGTGCCGTCGAAGAGGTGTTGCCGAAGCTGCTCGAAGAACTTTCTCCTGCGCCGACCGTGGTGCTGGACCCGCCCCGCTCGGGCGTGGATCGAAGGGTGATCGACGCCATTCTCGCACATGGGGTGCAAAAAATCATCATGGTGAGCTGTAATCCCGCCACGCTCGCGCGCGATCTTGGGCTCCTTACGGGCAGCTTGCGCCCCAACGAAAAGGGGGAGCTCATCAAAGCGGAAGCGCCGCTCTTGCGGTATCGGGTCGAGCTTGCGGAGCCCTTCGACATGTTTCCGCAGACCAAGTGGACAGAGACATTGGTCGTCCTTTCCCACAAAAAGCCAGACGGACATATCGGCGTAAAAGTCGAATTCGGAGAGGGCGAAGGACAAATATCTTTGAAAGAAGTGGAAAAACGCGCCGAGGAGCGCAAGCCGAAAGAGAAAGTAACTTACAAGATGATTCAAGACTACATCGAAAAGACTTACGGCTTCAAAGTCCATACGGCTTATATTGCCGAAGTCAAGCGGGATTTGGGCTTGCCCATGTATGATGCTCCCAATTCCGTGGAAGAACTTAAAAGACCTCGTTCGCATCCCTCGCCGCAAATGGTCGAGGCAATCAAAGAGACCTTAAAGCATTTTGAAATTATATA
>CANQRP010000012.1 GCA_947626305.1 uncultured Clostridia bacterium
CGGGCGGAGTACGACCTCGAGCGGATGTGCCGCGACCAATGGAACTGGCAAAAACACAACCCCAACGGATACGAAAAATAAAAAAGAAAAGTACGGCGGAAGGGACGAAGGGCAGTTGAAATATCCATTAAATTTGAGAAAAAAAGGTGTACACAAAAATCATGCAGGAAAAAATTCGCAGAGGAAGGACGGTTTTCGGTTGACTTTTCCCGAAAAATTTCATATCATATTGATACAATGTGTAGCCGAAAAGGGCGTAAATCCGATTGGGTTTGCGCTCTTTTTTTGTGCAAAAAGAGGTGCAATATGCAAACCAAACCAAACAAAATGTCGGTCATGCCCGTCGGCAAACTCATTTTCCTGATGGGACTTCCCATGATCGTCTCCATGATCCTGCAAGCCGTCTACAACATCGTGGATACGGCGTTCGTCATCAACATGGGCGAGGAGGGGACCCTCGGCAACCTCGCGCTCACCTATGCCTTTCCCATTCAGCTTTTGATCATTGCCGTCGGCGTGGGAACGGGAGTTGGGCTGAACGCGCTGCTCTCCAAATCCCTCGGCGAGAACGACCGCGAAAAGGCGGACAGAACGGTGGGGAACGGCATTTTCTTGGGGCTCGTCATCTATTTTATCTTTCTCCTCTTCGGGCTGTTCGGCGCGAAGCCCTTCATTGCCATGCAGGCGCGGGGGAACGAGCGGGTCGCCGAAATGGGGACGGAATACCTCACTGTCTGCTGCTGTTTTTCCTTCGGCGCGATCGGCTTCACCGTCTATGAACGCTTTTTGCAGAGTACGGGCAGGACGATGTTCTCCACCATCTCCCAAATTTCGGGCGCGGTGGCGAATATTTTGCTCGACTATGTGTTCATCTACCCCCTGCATATGGGCATTGCGGGCGCGGCGTGGGCGACGGTCATCGGGCAGATCTTGTCCCTCCTCGTCGCCATGCTCTTCCACTATTGCGCGAACAGGGAGCTCGGCAATCACCCGAAAGACCTTCTGCCGAGCGGGAAGATCATAAAAGAGATCTATCACATCGGGCTGTCGGCGGCGCTCATGCAGGGGATGCTCTCCGTGATGATGCTCGGCGTCAATCTCATTCTCGGCACGGCACGGGACGCCGCGCTGCTGCAAGGGAGCTTTGGGGTGTACTATAAAGTCATGCAGTTTGTGCTATTCGCCTGCTTCGGGCTCTCCAACACCGTCATCTCCGTGCTCTCCTATAACTTCGGCAGGGGGGACGGCGAACGCTCCCGTTCCTGTATCAAATGGGGGATCGGCATCACCCTTGCCGTCGCGGCGATGATCACGGCACTCTTCGAGGGACTTGCGGGACCGCTTGCAAGGCTCTTCGGCATGGCGAGCGGGGAGAGTGGGGAAGCGCTCATCCGCGCCGTTGCGATCGCCGTGCGGATCGCGGGCGTCGGATATGTGTTTATGGGATTTACCGTCGCCGTGCAGGGCGTGTTGCAAGCGCTCGGATACGCGTTTTATCCCTTGTTGCTCTCCTGCCTTCGACTCGCGGTGTTTGTCTTTCCCGCCGTTTGGCTGCTCTCGCTCTTGCCGGATGCGGCGGGATGTGTGTGGTGGGCATTCCCCGTCGCCGAGGCGCTCACGGCGGCAGTCTCCGCGGGCATGTTGATCGGCGCCATGCACACGAAGCTTCCGTCGCGCGTTGCGACTCCGCTCCCGCTTGCGGCATAAAGAGGAATTGCGATCGAAAAGCCGCGGCGGATCTTCAGAACTCCCAATCGGGAATAAACCGCTTTTCCGCGCTGTCTTTTTCCTGTGTGTAAAGTTGCGAAAATCCGAGCGCGAGCGCATGGTCGACGACGCGTCGGTATTCTCGCGCGGTGATCCGTCGGCTCAATTCGGGGAAACCCGCAATGTCGCCCATCGGCGTATATTGCCGCATGAGAGAGACGGGTGCGTCCGACGGCAAAATTTCCTTCAAAATATCGAGTATTTGCAGGGAGTCGGAGGTGCACATCGGCAGAACGAGGTGCCTTGTGAGGATACCGGAGAGCAGTTTGCCGTCTTCCCCCCAAACAAGCGGCTTTTTTGCCATGAAGGAGAGAGCGGTTTGCGCCACATTTCCGTAGTCCCGTCTGCCCGTGTAGCGCGCCGAAAGTTCGGGCGAGAAAAATTTGAAATCGGGCAGGTAGACGTCGACGTAAGGGTCGATCTCTTCGAGCGCGGAGGGGAGACAATACCCGCTCGAATTGTACACGACGGGAATTTTCGGCTTATAGAGGGAAAGCACCTCGGCAATGAGGGGGGAGACGTGATCGGGCGTCACGAGGTCGAGGTTCTCCGCACCCATTTCTTCCAATATTTTGAATATTTCCGCGAGTTCTTTGGGGGATACTCTCTTGCCGCGCTCCGCCCTGCTTACCTCGTAGTTTTGGCAAAACACGCAGCGGAGATTGCACCCGCCGAAAAACACCGTGCCGCTCTTGCCGTTCGGCGAAAGGCAGGGTTCCTCAAAGGGGTGCAGGTAGTATTTCGCAACGGTCAGCCCCATTACGCCGCACCGCCCCGCGCGCAGATCTCTGTCCGTCCCGCAGTTCACGGGGCAAAGATGACATTCCATAAGGGAAGTGTAACAGATTTCAACGCAAAAGTCAACCTGCGGCGCCGCACTTCGCATTTTCTCAAAGGCGCCCTTTCAAAGGGGGCGAAGGCGATTTGTCCGTTGACATGCGCGGCGGACCGTGCTACAATAAGGGCATGGAAATTCAAAGAAAGCAACATCGGGTGGAATATACCGACGAGGCGGGACGGCAAATTTCCCTCTCGGGTACGCTGTGGGAGCCGAAGAGGGAGGGGAAGTTTCCCGCCGTCATATTCAGCCACGGTTTTAACGGGCACGGTGACGATTTTTCCGCGGAGTGCGCGGCGCTTGCGGAGCGCGGGTTCGTGTGCTACGCATTCGACTTTTGCGGTGCGCAGGCGAACGGGGCGAGCAGAGGAAGGACCGACTATACGCCGTTTACGATGAAGGAAGACCTTCGGGCGGCGCTCGCGGACGTGGAAAGGCTCGAACGGGTGGAAAAAACGCAGCTCTTTCTCTTCGGAGGCAGTCAGGGCGGGTTTGTCACCGCGCTTACGGCGGCAGAGGAAGGGGTGCGGGAGCGGGTCCGTGCGATCGTCCTGTACTTCCCCGCGCTCAATATCCCGAACGATTGGCGGGGCAAGCCCGAGCGGGAAACGCCGCTCATGGGCTATTCCGTCGGCGCGGAATACATAAGATCCGTGCAGACGCTCGACCCGTTCTCCGTCATCGGAACGTTCCGCAGAGACGTTTGCATCGTGTGGGGGGACCGCGACGCGATCGTGCCGAAGGCGGTCATCGACGGCGCGGTGAAGGCATACGGCGCGGAGCGGGTGGCGCTCACAACGCTCAAAGGCGTGGGGCACGGCTTTTCGGGTGACGCGCTCGCGGGGGCGATCGGCGCCGTGACCTGTTTTCTGCAAGCGCAGCTCGCCCGCAAACCGGAGGCAAAAAACCGAATGGTGCATCGACTTGACGAGGGGCGAGAAGAATGATTGTTTTTTACATCGGCGCACAAACGTCAAAAAGGTCCTTTGCGAAGAAAAGAGGGGAGAGAAGCCGCGGCGGCGGGCAAAATTGCCCGCCGCCGCGGCGTGTTTTTTATCAATTTCTCAACTCGGGAACGGTGTTAATGATATTGGAAACGGCAGTTTTGAGCTGTTCGGGGAGTTTACGGTAGTTTTGAATGAGTTTGCGTTCGTTGGGGGAAAGCGGCATCGGCGTTTCGTCGTCCGCAAAGAACTGAGAGAGGCTCACCCCCAATGTGTTGCATAAGAGTTCGAGATTTTTTAAGGAGGGTACCGTCCCGCGGGAGAAAGTGTTTGCAAGCGTAGATTGATTGACGCCCGAAAGTTCGGCAAGACGATATACGCTCATGTTTCGTTCCAACCGCAGTTCATTCAGTTTTTTTATAATATCCATACGGTTATCATTCCTCCTTTGAAAATAGTTTACTACAATTTTTAACTACCGATTTTCAAATTTGAGTTGACATTATAGTTAAATCAAACTATAATGTATCATATAAAATTGTAACAAACGGAGGAAATTATGAAGCGTAAATTTTTGGTAGTGCTCTTGGCGATCGTGGCAACTTTCTGCATGGCGTTCGGCTTTACGGCGTGCGGGGAGACGGAAAACAGCGGAAACACGGGCGGCGGCTCGCAGACCGAACAGCCCGGCGGCTCCCAAAGCGGCAATCAAGGGAATCAAGGAAGCGGTGGAACAACAAAGCCCGACGAAGGGCAAGGCGGCGAAGAGAAGCCGGACGGCGGGCAGGGCGGCAACCAAGGCGGCGAAGAGAAGCCCGACAAACCCACGGAGCCCGAAAAGCCCGCCGAGAAGCAGATCGAGGTCAAGGTCTATATCGACAATGTCTTGACGGAGACCCTCTATACGAGCGAGTCTAAGGGCTATAAGATCGCGCTTCCCGCGAAGCCCGAGGACACGACGACCGACCCAAATCTCACAAACTATTTCGACGGTTGGTATGCGGACAAGGGCTATAACGAACCGCTGACGGGCGAGGAGACCTACTCCGCTCCTTCCGCGATCTACGGGCGGAATATTACGTCGAGGACGTATGATTTCAGTTATACCGTAAACAACGGAGAAGCAACGATCAAGCGTTTTACCAATAGTACCGCCACCACGGTCGTCGTTCCGCGGTATATCAACTCTTTTCCCGTTACAACGATAGGGCGCGAGGCGTTTCTAAACAAAACAATGCTCCGCACGGTTTTCTTGTGCGAAGGGCTGAAAGAAATCGAAGATAGCGCTTTTTATAACTGTAACTCCATGCAGAAGGTTGTCATACCTTCGTCATTGACCTCGATTGGAAATTCTGCGTTCTATGATTGCAACAGTTTGCAGAGTATCACGATTCCCGACGGTGTGACCTTGATTGACAGTTTTGCGTTCTGGGGTTGCAGAAGTTTGCAAAGCATTGTTTTCCCTAAATCATTAAAATATTTAGGGAATTTTATATTTGGCCATGATACTCCTTGTTATTTCAGAGGTTCAAGGGGAGATATGGACTATTGTGGTGCCTGGTGGGATGTGTACTCTTTTAGCTATAGAGGAACTAATTCTGTAAAAGACCCGAAGTATTTATCTACGGTCGTTTGGGAGTATGAGGGTTAAAAATCTAATTCAGCAAAATCGGCTCCGCCGAAAAAATAAACAAGAAGGAAGAATATTATGAACTTCACCGAAAACTGTATGGCGTTTATGGAACGTTGGAACAAAGGCGAAAATGAGCGTTTCCGCTCCTATGACTACTGCAAGAATTTGTTCGACGAATACTATCAAAAACCCGCGCTCACAAAAGAGGAAAAGGACTATTTTGCGCTCAATCTCTTCTGCTATCTGGCAAGCTGGGGAATGCTCCGCGGCAGCGGTTGGCTTCTCAGCCGCTCCTATAAATTCTTTGTTCCGCTTTGCGACGTGCTCTTCGATAAAACGTATTCCGACCTTTTGAACATCGACCCGTTGACAAAAAATTATGATTGCAAAATGGTGATGAAATTATACAATGCTCTGAAAGGGGAGATGAAGAAAGTATTGCAGAAGGACGAAATCGAAAGGGAGCCTTCGCGCTTGCTTCTTTGCAAAATTCTCATGGGCACTTACGGCTGTGTGATCGCCTATGATGAATATGACCTAAAAGGGCTGAATGAGGTAAATGTTCATACAACAAATAATTCTCCTTTGAATGAAACATTATTGCAAAATACCTGCGAGATCATCACTGCCCGCAAGGAAGAGTTCAAAAAGCTCATGGCGGATATTCAAGCAAAATATGGCGTGCAATATACCGCTTTCAAAGTACTCGACATGATTTTGTGGAGCTACGGAGAGAAAAATTAAAATCAAAAAGGTCTTTCCGCCGCGGGCGGGGCGCAATTTGCGCCCTGCCCGCGGCGTTCAAGCCGCATCTTTCTCGCCTCCCCCCAACTTGTTGGGGGGAGGGTAGGGAAGGGGGGCCCTTTGAGATTTCTCGGCTCCACTTCGCTCCGCTCGAAATGACAGAATGGCGCTCGCGGTGAAAAAAGATCGCACCCATTTTCGGTTGACTTTTCCGCGCATGCTTTCTATAATAATAGGGTACAACAGCGAGGAATTCCAATGAGAAGATTTTTTACGAGCGAGAGCGTGACGGAAGGGCACCCCGACAAGGTGTGCGATTGCATTTCGGACAGCATTTTGGACGAACTCTTAAAGCAGGACCCCTCCACCCGCGCGGCGGTGGAGTGCTGCGCCGCCTACAATACCCTCTTTATCACGGGGGAGGTCACTTCCCGTGCGCACGTCGACTATGAGGCGGTCGCGCGCAGGGTCATTCAAAATATCGGCTATTACGCGGGGGATTTCGCCTACGATAAGTGCAACGTCATCGCGCTCGTGCACGCGCAGTCGCCCGACATCGCGCTCGGGGTAGACAGCTCGCTCGAAAACAGGGCGGGCGGCGACGAGAGCGACCTCATCGGCGCGGGCGACCAGGGCATGATGTTCGGCTACGCCTGCCGCGAAACGGAGGAGCTCATGCCGCTTCCCATTGTTCTCGCGCACAAACTCGCCTTCCGCCTCGCGCAGCTCCGCAAAGAGAAGATCGTCGATTATCTTCGTCCCGACGGAAAGACCCAAGTCACCGTAGAATACGACGGCAAGACCCCCGTGCGCGTGGATACCGTTGTCATTTCCGCCCAGCACAACACCCACGTGACGCATGAACAGATCGAGCGCGACATGATAGAACTCGTGGCGAAGGCGGTGATCCCCGCAGAACTTTTAGACGAAAACACCAAGTACTTCATCAATCCCACGGGGCGGTTCGAAATCGGCGGTCCCGAGGGGGACTCGGGGCTGACGGGCAGGAAGATCGTCGTCGACACCTACGGCGGCAGATGCCCGCACGGCGGCGGCGCGTTCTCGGGCAAGGATCCCACCAAGGTGGACCGCAGTGCGGCGTACATGGCGCGGTACATCTGCAAGAACATGGTGGCGGCGGGGCTTGCGGACGAAATGGAATTGCAGGTTGCCTACGCGATCGGCGTGGCACGACCCGTCTCCGTGTTCGTGGACACCTTCGGCACGGGGAAGCTCTCCGACGACAAGATCGCAGAAGTCGTGAAGACGGAGTTCGATCTCCGTCCTGCGGCGATCATCAAAAAACTCTGTTTGCGCGCCCCCATCTATGCGCAGACCTCCTCTTACGGTCACTTCGGGCGGGACGCCTATCCATGGGAGCTTGTCGACCGCGTTGATGACTTGAAGAAATATTTATAAGCGATTGTTGGCGGCGGCGCGGTCTCGGAAGGAGACCGCGCCGCCGCTTTTCACTTGTCTTTTTCAAAATTTTGTGTTATGATAGTCGTATGAAAAACTCTGCAAACAACACCGCTTCCAAACGTTTCCGCAGTGCGGCAAGGGAAATTGCCTGCATCGGACTTGCGGTGGCGGTCATCACCGTCTGCGCATGGACCTCTCTCCCCGTAGGTCCCATTCCCTTCACCTTGCAGACATTGGCGGTCGCGCTCGTGGGGGCGCTTCTCGGATGGAAGAGGGGGACGGTCGCCGTCGCCGTCTATCTGCTCATGGGGCTCGTCGGCATTCCCGTATTCGCGGGTTTCAAATGCGGTACCGCCGCGCTGTTCGGTCCCACGGGCGGCTACATTTTCGGGTTTTTCTTTGCCGCGCTCGTGCCTGCGCTCTTTCGGCTTTTGCCCGTCAAAAAATTTTGGGTAAGAACGGCACTCTTTTATTTCGGGAATTTATTGGGACTTGCCGTCTGCTACTTCTTCGGCACCGTATGGTTCGTGCTGATGTACCGTTGCAGCGTCGGTTATGCGCTCGCCCTCTGCGTAACGCCCTACATCATCCCCGACCTCGTAAAACTCGCCGTAGCCGCATTGCTTGCGGTGCGGTTGGAAAAATACGTCCGCTGAACACCCAAACCGAAAACCGCCGCGCGCTTTCCGAGGAAAGCGCGCGGCGGCGTTTTATTGTTTTATTGTCCGTCCTTTCAAACTTTATTCGTCACAACCTTTCCGACGGGTTGCTTTTCGCTCGTTGGGGCGAGGGTGCCCCTCCTGTCCTTCCCGAAGAAGAAGAGCGCCACCGTGCCCGGTCCCACATGCGAGCCCGTGCAGAGGTCGTAGTATTCCACGATGATCTCCTGCGCGCCGATCTCGCGGATGAGGTCCGCAAGATAGAGGGCGTCCTCCTCGCAGTCGCCGTGGCAGATCGCCACCGTCTGTTTGTCGTATTCCGAAGCGCGCTCTCTGTACGCTTCCGCAAGCGCCATGAGCGCCCGTTTTCTGCCGCGCTCTTTGCCGTAAAAGACAATCTTGGTGTTTGCGCTCCCGTCTGCCCGCAGCACGGGTTTGATGTTGAGCAGCGTCCCCGCAATGGCGAGCGTGGCGGAGATGCGCCCCGTGCGCTTCAGATATTTCAGATCGCCGACGGTAAGATAGCTGTTGGTCTTGAAGGAGTTCTCCCGCGCCCAGGTCGCGCAGGTCTCCGCGCTTTCGCCGAGGTCGCGCAGATCCGCCGTTCTGAGAGCGAGAAGTCCTTCGCCCATCGAGGCGTTTTCGCTGTCGATGACGTATACTTTGCGTCCGGGGAAGTCCGCTTCGAGCATCTTTCCCGCTTCCTGCGCCTGTTTGTTGGTGGCGCTGATGCCGGAGGAGATCGTGAAGAGGATCACGTCCTTTCCCGCTTGCAGAGAGGGGAGAAGTGCGTCGTAAAAGGTCTGCGTGTTCATGAGCGAAGTTTTTACGTCCGCGCCCGCCCGCATATCGTCGTAGAATTTTTTTGCCGTTTCTTCGAAGGCGATCCCCTCCTCGTAGCAGAGGCGATCTTCGCCGTTCACCGTCATGTGGTAAGAAATGACGTGGAGCCCGCGGCTCTTGACCGTTGCCTGCGGGATATTGGCGCCCGAATCGACATAGATATCAAATTCTTTCATGAAAAAACCTCCGTGCAATTCCATATTCAGCATATCGCAAAGCGAAGTTTTTTACAACCTACTTTGCGCAAGAACGGCTCTCCTGTTGCGATCCCGACGTCTATTTCGCAAAAATCGGCTCTACTCCGCAAAAAAATCACTCTACTCACAGTAGAGTCGGTTTTTTCTTGACGAATTGCGCCCTCTTTGTTATAATGGAGGCAAAGGAGAGAAAGATGATTCTTGGAGCGAACAGTGCGGAAAAAGTAGAAGAGGGCATCCGCAAACAATTTGCGCGGCGGTTGTTCAAGCCGTTTGCGCGGGCGATCGTAGAATACGGGCTCGTGGCGCCGGGGGACAAGATCGCGGTCTGCATGTCCGGCGGCAAGGATTCCATGCTCATGGCAAAGCTCTTTCAGGAACTCAAACGGCACAATAAATTTCCGTTTGAACTCGTCTTTCTCGTCATGGACCCCGGCTATTCACCCGAAAACCGCGCGCTCATCGAGGAAAACGCGCAAAACCTCGGCGTGCCGATCACGGTATTCCGTTCGGACATCTTCGAGAACGTGCTCGAGATCGAAAAATCGCCCTGCTACATCTGTGCGCGCATGCGGCGGGGGCACCTCTACGCTAAGGCAAAGGAGCTCGGCTGCAACAAGATCGCGCTCGGGCATCACTATGACGACGTGATCGAGACCATCCTCATGGGCATGCTCTATGGCGGACAGATCCAGACCATGCTTCCCAAACTCAACAGCACCAACTTTGCGGGGATGCAGCTCATCCGCCCCCTGTACTTCGTGCGGGAAAAGGATATTATCGCGTGGCGGGAGGAGTACGGACTTCGGTTTTTGCGCTGTGCCTGCAAGTTTACGGCGGACGTTGCCCACGGGGACACGGACGGCAAGCGGCAGAAGGTGAAGGAGCTCATCCGCACGCTCAAAGAGGAGGACCCGCAGATCGAGCAGAACATCTTCAAGAGCGTGGAGAACGTCTCCCTCGCCACCGTGATCGCCTATAAAGACAAAAAGGGGCTCCGTCACCGCTTCGACGAAGAGGACGTCCCGCAAGATTGATCACGGCAAAAGGCCGCCCGCAGCCGATTCGGCTGCGGGCGGCTTTTTGCGCGCTTTATTTCCGCGACTGTTTTTTGTAGACGGGGAACAGCATGCGCGTATTCTTCCGATAGAGCGCAAAGGCGGGCTTGCGTGCCTGATGCTTGTCCGCCATGGGAATACTGACAAACAGGAAGAGCAGGGTATTGAGCAGGGCGCCCGCCATCGTCCACCAACGGGCGGGAGCCACGCAGAGCGCGGCAAGGGCGATCGTCCACCAAAAGGAGATCTCTCCCAAATAATTGGGATGGCGGGAATACTTCCAGACGCCCTTGCGGAGGAAGCCTGTTCCGCCCTCCTTTTTGAACTTGTGCATCGTGCAGTCCGCGATCCCTTCGAGCCCGACCGCCGCAAGGGAGAGCAGGAAAAACACCGCGCTGCCCGCATTGAACGCGGGAACATCGAGGAAGAGATAGATCACGGGCAGCATGCAGGCGTACACCACCAGTGTGGGAATGAGGTGGATGCCGAAAAAGTTCACGAGAGGATACAGCTTTCCCGTCTTCTCTTTGAGCATGGTGTAGCGCCAGTCCTGAAATTTCGGGTCGAGCCCCTTGAAGGTATACACCCAATTTGCGGTGAGACGCACGCCCCAAACGACGATCGCGAGCAGGGGAAGCACGCAAGTCGCGGTGCTCCTCCGGGTGCAGGCGAGTCCGATCCCGATGACGATGGGCTGTACGCTCCAATAGGGATCGTAGAGGGAGGCGTTGCCGAAGGTGGCGCTATAAATAAAGACGACGACGGTCGCCACGACGTCCGCAATGAGCAGGGAAAGCGGAACGGGGAGGGGAAGGGTACAGGCGAGCAGCGTGCCCACCGCGATCGCGGCGGCATACACCGCAAAGACGATGAGATAGCGAACGGCTCCTCTTTTGTGTTTTTCCATAACGGGCTCCTTTGCTTTACTCCATTATAAAAGAAGGGGACCGGGATGTCAAGAAAAACCCATAATATATTTGAAATTTCCAGGACGCCCCCTTTCGGGCGGTGCCGCTGCGATGAAAAATTGTGAAAAGAATCCTCATGAACATGAAAGGAATTCCCATGTGAAATGAAATTATCACACACTATAATGGAAATACCAACGAACGGGAGGGAAAAATGAAAAGAAATGTCATATTGGTGGTTCTCATGCTGATGTTGTGTGCATTTTTCTGTTTCGGTTGCGGAGAGGTAAAACCCGATCCCGACCCCCAGCCGGGTCCCGATCCCACTCCCACGGTGAGCGTCACAAAGCTCGAGGTCACAGGCGCAAAAACGGAGTTCAAATGGGGCGAGGAGTTTTCTGCGGACGGCATCGTCGTTACGGCGACCTTCTCCGACGGCTCCGTAAAACAGCTCACGGATGCAGACTTCAAAGTCTCTTCGAGCCTCTTCAATTCCCGTGAAGTGGGGACGTACAACATCCAGGTGACTTACGGCAATTTCAGGACCCGTTACAGCGTAAAAGTCGTGCCCCGCTCCGAACTTAAATTCCTCATGATCGGCAACAGCTATTCGGACGACGCCATCGAATATGTCTACCAGATCGCGAGCGCGCTCGGCATCAAAATGACCCTCGGCAACCTCTTTATCGGCGATTGCACGTTGGAGAAGCACTATAACAATATTATAAATAATTCGGCGAGCTACGAATTCCGCACTTGCAGCGAAGCGACGGGCGGAAAATGGGAAAACCGCCCGAATACTTCTTCGGTCGACGCCATCAAGTCGCAGGCGTGGGACTATATCTCCCTTCAACAGAACAGCACGCACAGCGGTCATTCGGAAACGTATTCCACGATCGATCAGCTGATTCCCGAGATCCGCAAATACAACACGACGGCGGAGTTCGTCTGGCACATGCCGTGGGCGGATGCGGCGGACTCTCAATACGGTCCCGGAGTGATGAAGAACCACTACAACAACGACATGATGACGATGTACAACGCCTACGTGGCGGCGGTGCAGAAGGAGATCCTCACCCGCAGTGTGTTCGTCAAAGTCCTCTCCACCGGTACCGCCATACAGAATGCCCGCACCTCCTTTATCGGACCCAACAACGGTCCGCTCAACCGTGACGGACATCACCTGACCTATGGTCTCGGGCGCTATATCGCGAGCCTCACCGTCGTGGCGACGCTCACCGGGGCAGATCTTACCGGGCTCACGTGGATGCCCGCGAATGTCACCGAACAGCAACGGACCGTCGCCGTGGAGTCGGCGATGAATGCCACAAAAACTCCGTTTACGATCACACAGTCGGCTTATCCCCCCGCCGGCTGATCGAACAAGAGACCGCGCAGCAATGCGCGGTCTCTTCGGTTATTTCAATATATTTATCAAAGCGGGGGGGGGTACGCCGTTTCATTGTCGGGTGAGGAAAATTGCTTGCGGTAGGCGGTGGGCGAGAGTCCCGTCTTCCGTTTGAAGAGATTGGAAAAATAGAACTCATCCGAAAAGGAGAGCCGCTCCGCGATGTCCGCCACCGAATAATTTGTCCTATAAAGAAGGGACTTGGCGCGCTCGATCTTGCGGTTCAGGATATAGCGGTAGGGAGTGCAGCCGTAGTATTTTTCGAACTCGCGGTATACCGACGACTTGCTGATGTACAGCCGTTCCGCGATCGCGTTCACATCCACTTTGCCGTAGATCGCCTCGTCGAGCATGTCCTTGATCTTGAGCGCGAGAGCAGACTCCGACTTTTCCCGATTTTCGAATTGGACGCGTTCCGCAAGCGAGAGCAAAATTTCGTTGACGAAGCGCAACACGGGGAAGCAGAGGTGATTGTTGTTCGGGGTCGCGCGGGCAAGGCGTAAAATTTCGAGCAGCTTTTCCCCGCAGGAGACCCCCGAGACGACCGGCTTGTCGGCAAGTTCGAGCCCCGCAAGCAGTGCGGGCATCCAATCGCAGAAGAAGTTGATCCAGATGATCTTGAAGGGATCGTTCGGCGAGGCGGCATAGGTGTGGCGGCTCCCGGGAGCGAGCAACACCGTGTCGTAAGGGTTGAGCTCATAGTGGGCGCTGTTATAGTCGAGCGTGCCGTGACCCTCCGCAACGTGAAAGAGCACGTAGTGGTCGCAACACTCTCGCGAGATATAGTATTTCGGCGTGGGCGGGGTAACTCCCACGATGTCGAGCACGAAAGGCACGTCCTCGTCCGGACAAAAAACAAACTGCTTGTCCTCGGACTCCGTGCCACGCATCACAACGTTATTTCCCCCCAAAAAGACGACGTGCGGCATATCGGTTGACAAAAATCCTCATCTGTTTGACTGAATTTAACATGGTATGCATGTTTACAATATATTATAATTAAAATGTAAGAAAAAATCAACTGTTTGAAGCAAATTTTCGTAAAATTTGCAAAAACCGTGTAAAAAGGCTATGATCACGCGCAAAGTTGTGTGTTTTGGTCTGCTTTTACACGGAATTTGAGCTTTATTCGGAACGAAAAGGAGGACAGGAAATGAATAAAATGTTCAGGGCTTTATCATTGACGGTCTGCGCTCTTTTGGGGCTTGCCGCCGTCGGCTGCGCCGAAGAAGGGGGGAACCCGTCCGGCAAGGGCAAGGTGCCGCTTACCGTTTGGGCGGTCGTCAATGAGAACAACAACGAGGCGATGAAGCAGGTCGTGGCGACCTTCAACGAGAGGAGCGAAAACTACAGAGTGACGCTCATTCCCAAGTCGAGCGGCTACTCCGCCCAGCTCGGCGGCACGTTGAAGGGTTCCAACCCGCCCAACGTGGTGCAGATCGACGATCGCTACTATAAGGGGTACATCAACGAAGGGTATCTCACCGATCTCGAAGAGTATTTTCAGGACAAGAAGGACGCTTCGGGCAACGTGGTGCGTCCCGCCTCCGAACTCGATCTGAGCGACATGTGGGAGACCGCCGTCAACCGCTATCGCTACCGCTACGACAGCGAGGCGCAGGTCGGCTATTCGGGACCCGACCAACCGCTCTACGGCTTGCCCGTGGGCATTGCGCCCGGCGTCATGTATTACAACGTCACGGCGCTCAAAAACGCAAAGGTGAATCTCATCTCCGTTTCAGAAGACGAACTTGCCGCCTACAACAAGGAGCATTCCGCAACCTATCTCCCGCACGGCTACTACGTCTATGATAAGGCTCCCGCCGAGGGGCTCACCGCAAAGGACGGCAAGTATTACGTGTTCAACAACCGCATCCCCATGAACTGGGAAGAGCTCGTCGAGATCGCCACCCTCTTCACAAGGAGCGAAAATGCGGGTTCGCCCACGACGTACGGGTTCTTCAACGAATGGTGGTTCTCCTTCGGTTGGAGCGTCGGCGGCGACTGCCTCGAATGGGATGAAGCAAAGGACCAATACGTGATGGCGCTCGGCGAGGACGCGAAGAATTATCTCGTCACCGGCAGCGACAAGATCACCGTCAACGGCACTTCTTACGGCGCGGGAGAGATCCTGTCCTATGCGGACAAACACTATGTGGCGGACCACTCCTCGGATCCCACCATTCAGGGCTATCTTTCGGAACAGCGGCTCTATCCGCTTCCCTCCATCCGCGAAGCGTTCACGCTCTTCCTGCGTCTGCCCCAGCGGTCTTCCCGCAAGGTCACGGAGGACAACGGCGGAGAATACGGGTTGCAGGTCTCGCCCACTCCCGACATCATCGGCAACAAATCCAAGCTCAACCTGCTCACTTCCCGCGAGGTCGCCTTCGTCGTGGAGAACTACACCGAAGCGGCGCTTATCGGTAAGGAAATGACAGGACAGCGGCTCGAATGGGACATCGCGCCTCTCTATCAGTACCGTGAGTACAACGAGGACGGAACGGTAAAGCAGGTGAACGGCACCGACATCAAGGGAAAAATGGCGACCCACTCCACCTCCACGAGCTTCGCAATCCCTTCCAACGCCAAGGCAAAGGACGGCGCGTTCGAATTTATCGAATATATGGCGGGTCCCGAGGTGCAATCTATTCTTATGAAAGCAAACCTCTATGTTCCCAACCAAAAAAGCCTCGCATACGGACAGGAGTACCTCTCCCTGACGGAGAACTACTTCGCGAACAACAAGCTCGCCATCCTCGAAGCGGCGGCGTCCTCCTCGGTGGGGGACTGGTCCTACCTCGAAAACGGCGAATGGGTGAATATTTGGGCGAATGTGCTCAACACCGACGTGCGCAACGGCACGATGACGCTCGATCAGTTCTTCGCGAACGAATGTATCAGTAAGACGAACAACATGCTCAAAACGATGAAAGCAAAGAAATTCAACGGCTAAGGAGGCGAACATGGACGGTTCAACCGAGCGTGCCGAAGGGGTCCGTAAGGAGCGAAAAAAGCTCACGGCGGTTGAAAAACGGTCGATCTACGGCTTCGCTACCGCCGCTATCCCACTCATCGGCTTTCTCATCTTCAATTTTATTCCGCTCTGCATCGCGATCGCGACCATGTTCGTGGATATGAGCGGATACGACTTCGGCACCATGCAATGGAACAATTTCGCGAACTTTGCAACGGTGTTCAAGGATACCCGCTTCTGGCACTCCGTGGGGGTGAGTTTCATCCTCACCGTGCCGCACATGTTGGGGCTCGTCATCTCGCTGCTGTTGAGCGCGATGCTCGCGCAGAAATACCGCGGGCACAAGCTGTTCAAGGCGCTCTTCTTTGTCCCGTATATCTGTTCGAGCGTGACGATCGCCGTGATCTGGAACTGGATCTTCGATCAGAACATCGGCATCCTCAACGATCTGCTCGTGCGGCTCTTCCGTCTGGAAGAGGGACCGCAGTGGTTTACCAGCCCCCTTCACTTTACGATGATGCTCATTACGGTCATGGTGTGGCAGGCGCCCGGTTACGGCATCGTGATGTTTTCGGCGGCATTCACCAACGTCAATCCCGCCCTCTATGAGGCGGCGGAACTCGACGGTGCGGGCACTGTCCGAAAATTCGTCTCGGTCACGCTTCCTGCCATTTCGCCCACCATCTTCTATCTGCTCATGGCAGGCATCATCGCGGGGTTACAGACCTTCGACATCCCGCAGATCTTTGCGGGGGACACCTGGACAGGTGCGGCGGGACCCAACGACGCGGCGCTCTCGACTTCGCTGTATATCTACATCACGGGGATCACGTTCAGCCATATGCCCGTCGCTTCGGTGATGAGCATGGTCTTGTTCCTCATCATCTTCGTAGCGCTCTTTCTCAATTTCAAATTACAAAACAAGTGGGTGAGTTATGACGTATAAGGAAAATGCGGCGACCGCGCCCGTCGGTGAGGAATTGCTCCGACGAAAAACCAACGGCAAACGGGCAAAGCTGATCGCAAAAATCACGGTGTACGTCCTGCTCGGGCTGTATACCCTTTGGGTCATCTTTCCCTTCCTCGTAATTTTGCTTACCTCGCTCACATCTCAGGAGCAACTCAGCTCCACGATGAACTTCGTGTGGCTGCCCAAACCGCTGACGATGGAGGCGTACCGCGTCGTGCTGTTCGACGACATCTATGCGGCATGGTTGTACGGCGACGCGCTCAGCTCCATCCTGCACGGCTTCCTCAACACGATGTGGCAGGTCGTTCCCTCCACGCTTGCGGGGCTGTTCATCTCCGGGCTCTCCGCTTACGCCTTTGCGAAGATCCGCTTCAAGGGGTCGGACGTGCTGTTCATGTGCCTCGTCGCCACCATGATGGTGCCCGGCGCGGTGCTCACGATGCCGTCCTATCTCTTCTATGACGCGATCCATTGGACGAACACCGTTCTGCCCCTCATCATTCCCGGTCTGTTTGGGGCGGCAGGCGTGACCTTCTTCTTGCGGCAGTTCTTCCGCGGGCTTCCCGACGAACTCATCGAGGCGGCGCGCATCGACGGGCTCAACGACTTTTCGGTGTATGTGCGCATCATCATGCCGCTCTCGGCGCCCGCATTCATCGCGCAGGGAGTGTTCATGTTCGTCGGCGGATACAACAACTATCAGGGTCCGCTACTCTATCTGTCCAACTACCCGCAGCTTGCGCCGCTCCAACTTGCGGTACAGCTCTTTATGGGAGGATACGGAAATCCCGCCATCCGCTGCGCGGCAGCCGTGGTGGCGTTGCTTCCGCTTCTGGTGCTATATTGTTTTTTGCAGAAATACTTCACGCAGGGCGTCGCCATGACGGGGCTCAAAGCGTAAAGGGGGGTGCAAGGAAGAAATACTGTGAAGGAACTCATCAAGGCAGACATTCAAAACGAAAACAATGATAAGGAGAATGATATGAAGAAAACAACAGCAGCAATTACGGGTTTGCTCATGACGGGGCTTCTCGTTGTGAGCGGATGCGGCGAGGGCACACCGCTCTCCTATGACGACCAGATCCACCCCGAACTCGGCAACGTGTATGCGGAGGAGCTCTTCTTCCGCAACGATCTGTTCACCGTCACTCCCGACCCTTGCGTGATCACGATCACCGACGAGTCCAGCCCGGAGTACGGTTACTATTACCTGTACGGCACCTCCGACCCGGACACCGGCTTCCGCGCGTACCGCAACAAGGACCTCACGGGGAAATGGGAGGACGTCACGCCCGAACATAATATCCTCGCGTTCCAGCCGACGGCAGGGCATTTTGCCTTCGGGAAGGGCGCGTTCTGGGCGCCCGAGGTTATTTACGACGCCGACGAAGGGCTCTATTACATGTTCTATTCGGGCGCGCTGCGCGACGATCCCGAGGGCGAGCACCGCATGATCGGCGTTGCGGTCGCCGAGGAACCTTACGGTCCCTTCCGCCCCGCCACGACGGACGGACTTTCGGCGGCGACTCCGCTCTTTGATAACGACGAAATGGTGGCATGGTGTGCCGAAAACGACGAGGAGACTTCGAGCGGCTACTTCAACTGCATCGACCCGCATCCCTACGTCGCTCCCGACGGCACCAAATATCTCTATTTCTGCCATGAGCACAGAATGTCGGGCGAGACGTCCGACATCTACGGCGTGGAGATGGAGACCTGGACGAAGCCCAATCTCGATACCCTCACGCCGCTGACCCGCTCGGGATATTACACGGTGGACGGGACGGATATCCCCGATTACGAGCAGGGCAACAACACCAACGAAGGTCCGTGGATGTATCAGAAGATGGTGGACGGAAAGTGGAAATACTATCTGCTCCTCTCCATCAACGGCTATGCGGACAAGAGCTATTCCGTTGTGCAGGCGATCGGCGACACGCCGCTCGGTCCCTTCCGCAAACTCAGCGAAAAGGAGGGCGGTATCCTGCTCGGCACCGACGGACAGCGCTTCGACCATGCCTCCGGGACCGGTCACAACAGCCTGATCACGATCGACGACGAGATCTGGATGATCTATCACGAACATTACGACCGTGAAATGGGCGGCTTGGGCGAACGCGACGTCGCGGTGGACAGAGTGGTTTGGACGAAGAATTCCGATGGGCTCGACGTGCTCTACTGCAACGGTCCCACGTGGTCGCTGCAACCCCGCTCGGCAAAACACTCGCAGTACAAGAATATCGCAGGCGAGGCGAAACTCAAAACGAGCGCGGGCGAGAACAGCGAAGCGCTCACCGACGGAATGCTCGCCATCTACAGCAATATCGGTTACGTAAAAGAATTCGAAGCCGAAAAGGATGTGACGATCACGCTTTCCTTCGAGGATTACCGCGAAGTGACGGCGCTCATGGTCTACAACAGCAAGACGTTCGAGCATTCCTTTGTCGATGTCAAGCGCATCGAGTTCGATTTCGAATACGAAGGACAAAAGGGAATGGCATACATCGACAATTTGAAGTTCGATTGGGACTTCTACAAGATGTCGACGACATTTGCGATGAGACCCGGCGGAAGTGCGGTCGCGGTGTTCAATCCCCTCAAAGTAAAGGAGATCCGCATCACGGTGGAGCTCCCCAAGACCCGTCCCGACGAGATCGCGATCATGGACGATGAGGGCAATTACATCGCACAAGAGCGGGTGGCGATCTCCGAGATCGTCGTCCTCGGCAAATAAGATAGGGGAGGAGAATCTATGAAAAAGAATTTCAAACGGTTGGCGATCGGTCTGCTTTCGCTCTGCATGGTGGCAACATCGTGCGGCGCTCTCGTCGCTTGCGGCGAGGCGGTGAAGCTGCCCGATTATGAATTCGACTATTCCAAGCCCGTGGAAGATTTCGGCGACGGGATCAAGATCGACGGCAAGCCCGACGAAGCGCTCTATTCCGAAGGGCGCGCCATCGAAACCGCGATCCGCGGCACCAACGCCGAATACAAGATGATGACCTATTTCGGCGAAAACGGCGTGTATTTCGGTTGGGATATCAAGGACGACCAGGTCGCCTATCATCCTTCCCGCGAGATCTTCGGCAACTCGGGCATCGAGCTCGTGGTGGGACCGCTCGACAAGAGCATCTCCTACGAGATCGACCTCAACGCCTGCGGCAAGCGGATGCTGAGAAAGTGGATGGGGAGCAACTTCCTCAACTGGTTCGGCGATCTGCACAGCGCAGTCGTCGTAAACGGCGAACTCAACGGCGCGACGGAGGGCTATACGGCGGAACTCTATCTCCCGTATCACCTCTTCAACACCGACGGTTCGGACACCAAGCACGAGACTCTGCTTGTCAACCCCATCTTCATCCGCGGCTATCAGAATGCGGACAGCAACGATAAGCTGTGGTATTCCATCGGCGAAAAGGAGAGAAATCTCGGTTGGGGCGCCGTGCAGGATAATTACTATCGGTTCAGCAAGGGCGTGGGGCTCGAGGCAAACGATGTCTCTCTCCGCTCGGGCGAACACGGAAAACTCGAGGGCGGCAACTACGTCATCAACGGCGACAAATACACGGTCACTGTGAGTGCGGACGAGGGCTACTACCTCGAAGAGCTCCTGTTTGCGGGCAAGAACGTCACCGATAAGCTCGAATATTCGGGTGGCGTTGCGACCTATACGGGCGTTGTGCAGACGAACGGCACGCTCGAGGTTTCGGCGAGCTTCGCACAGCTTCCCACGGAGAAGCACACCCTTTCGGGGAAGGTGACGGCGGAAACGGCGCTCTCCAATTCCCGCCTCTATGCGGTATATTCGGGCGCATTCAAAGAGATCCCCATCGGCGCGGACGGCAGCTACTCGGTAGAGCTTGCGGCGGTCGAATGGACGGTTTACTGTTCGGCGGACGGGCTCCTCACCGATTACGAGGACGTCGACCTCTCGGACGGGGACGCCACGCACGACATCCGGCTCGTCTCCGACTATCTGCAACCCGACAATGCGGCTTTCTGGAACTTCGAGCAACTGGGTCGCGGTTCGGTGTATCTGCCCGATTCGGGCTGGCTGACCGCGGCAATGCACAAGAACCTGCAAGGCACCAAGCTGTTTGCTTCGGCAAACCTCGTTGTAAAACAGGCGAACGACGACGTGCGCGCCGGCTTCGTATTCCAGGCGGAAAACGGACTTCGGATCTTTGTGATGATCAACGCGCAGAAATCCGACCGCAGCTACGGCATTCAGTTTATCAACAACAAAGGCGTCGACGGCTGGGGCGAATGGGAGATCGCGGACATCAAGATCACCACGCCCGAAGCGCAGGCGCTCCTTGAAAGCACGGGGATGCCCATGGCGGTGCTCTATGACGGCGGCAAGATCTCCGTATGGCTCAACGGCGTGTTTGCGGGCACCAACACCATGAAGGCAGACTCGGCGAACAACTACGGTTTCACGGAGGACACGGAAGTCGTGCCCGGGATCGCCGTCTGCTCGAAGGATACCGAATTCCATCACCTCACGTTCAACACCACGGGCTTTGAGGACGGCAACCCCATCACGCTTTCCAAAGTGGGCAAGGGCACCGTTTCGGTGGAGGGCGGCAACACCTACACACCGGGGCAGAAAGTGCGCATCCACGTCACTCCCAAAAACGGCTTTGCGTGCACGGGTCTCACCGTGAACGGCAAAGATTGCCTGTCCGAACTCTCCGGCGGCGTGCTCGAATACACCCCCGCGGAAAACGTCGAGATGCTCACCGTGAACGCCACGTTCACAAGGGCGCAGAACAAAGTTTCCGGCGTTGTCACCGCAAACGGGACCGCGGTGCAGGGCGTGGAAGTGCGGCTGACGGGCGCGGATGGGCAGAGCCTCATCGAGATCACCGACGCAGAGGGCAAGTTCATGTTCGACGGCTCGGTGATGGGCGGTCAGTACACGCTCACCGTCAACTCGGTCGAGAGCGAACACTACAACGATCAATACACTTCCTACGTTCAAAGCGTGCGCATCGACGAAGACAAGGAGTTCGAGATCACGCTCGACGTACTCGCAGACCTCGATCCCAAGGATGTGTACATTCTCGACGGCGACAAGTCCATGTACAACATCGAAGGCTTCTCACTGGAAGGTTTGGAATTCCTCTCCGACGGCAAGCATGTGGGCAACAACGTCTCGGGCGGCAAGATCACCTACACTTACGACGGCGCAGTGGATCCCAATGCCAATCACGAGATCAAGACCGCGTTGCGTGCGGAAGCGAACGATGACTTCTGGCTCTCGGCGAATTTCCGCAAGCAGGAAAGCTTCGCAATGGATAAGCCTCAGCGCTACGGCTTTGTGCTCCGCAGCAGCGGTTGGTGGATCGGTGCGACCGTCATCCGCAACCCCAGCGGCGCGATGGAGTTTCAGCTCTATCACGACTGGTCGGGCGACGGCGTATCCTATTGGAAGTCTTACACCTTCGACGCAAACGACAAGGCGGCTTGGGAGAGCGCGGAAGGCATCTCCGTTGCCGTTGCGCGTATCAACAAGACCTACCATGTGTACCTGCTCCGCGACAGCGTATGGGTGCATGTGTATGAGACGGCGGATTACAGCGGCGACGGCGCAAGACAGGTCGATGTGAGCGTACAGATCCATACGCCCAACAAGGGTGCGGAACTGCGCGACTTCACGTGGATCCGCGGCGACATCCCCGTCAACGTCAATGTCACGAAGCACGACAACGTGTCGGTCACGACCGAGCGGCAAGACTACGCCCTCGGCGATACCGTAAAACTCATCTTCAAACCGAGCGAAGGGAAGTATCCTCAGTCGGTGAAGATCGACGGCGTGGAGAAGGTCTCCTCGCTCACGCAGAACGACGAGAACGATTGGGTCCTCGCAGTGGAAAACTACATCGCCAAGCGCACCATGCAAGTGGAGGCGGTGTTCGGGGAGAAGGTCGTGCTCGCGGAGGTAACTCTCGATCTGACCCTCCATAAACTCGGCACCGGGGAGAAGAACCGCAGCAGATTCGCAAACGGCACCACCGTTACCCTCGAGGGCGCCGCGACCTATACCGCCCAGGTGCAGGACGGCAAAGCCGTGTTCTCCATGGTAGACGGCGGCAGCTACACGATGAAGATCGCGGGCTGTGTCGACCAAACGGTCGAACTCGGCACGGACAAACACGACCTTGCGCTCACAGTGGAATTCAAGACGCTCGCTTCCGCCGACGAGAACTTCGTCACGACGGAGATCAACGACGGCAAGATGACGGTGAAAGGCGAAGACGGAAAGAAAGCGATCTTCACGCAGACGGCAAACTCCGACGAAGACTTCTACTACTCGGCAGTCATCTCCAATGTCGATTTGACGAACGGCGACGGCGGACGGATCGGCTTCTGGATCGCCTGCGACCGTGACGGCAACGGACTTTGGGCCGGCGACATTTGGGGCGGTATTTCCGAAGCGCTCTACACCTGCCTTCGTCTGCACGGCGGAGAAAACACCATCAAGTTCGAGTGGCCGCAGTCCAATACCTGGGAGAAATATACGCTCACCGATGGACAGCGCGATGCAATGACGAGCGATAAGGGGCTCCGCGTCGGCTTTGCGAGAGTTCAGGGCAAGTACTATGTGGTTGCTGCCAATGCGGAAGGCACGGCAATGGAGCTCTATCTGTACGACGGTGACAACTGGGCGTTCAACGATGTTGCGGAAGGCAGACCCATGCAACTCGGCTTCTTCACCGCGGCAGGCAGAGGCAAAGCCAAGGTTTGTGACTTCTCCGACATGCAGTTCGTGATCGTCAAGAATGGGCAGCTGTTCGGCGACGCACTCGTCGACAAGGCGTTCGAAGTGGACGTGAAAAACGACCTGACGGGTGCGACTCTCACCGTAGAGCCGAATGCCCGCTACGGCAACTTCGTGCTCCGCATGACCCCCGAAGAGGGCAAGATCCCCACGCAATTCCTCGTGAACAGCGAGAATAAGCTCGCCGAGCTCGTCGAACGCGACGGCAACGACTGGTTGTATCGGGTGAACGGGTACTTTACCTCCGAACTCATCCTCGAAGGCAAGTTCGAAGCAAACGACAAAGCGGAAGTCAACGTCTCCTATAAGGTCGACCTGCACCGCCTCGGCGTGGGCAAAGGAAACAGGAGCCCGATCTCGGCGGACAACAAGCCCGTTTTGAAGCAGGGCGAAACCGTATTGCAACCCGCCTCCGTGACGGACGGCATTGTCACCTTTAACAGTGTTCCGAAGGGCTCCTATACCCTCGAAGCGGAGGGATACGAACCTCTGCCCGTGGATATCGTATGCGCCTTCACGAACCGCGCAGTCGAACTCCAATATAAACTCCTTGCGACCGATTCCGAACGGTTCGATACCTCCCATATCAACGACGGGAAGCTCACCTTCACTCCGGGCGGAGATTCGAAGATCATCTTCACGGATACCGCCAATTCGGACGAGAACTTCCTCATCACGATGAACGTCTCCGGTCTGAAGATGCCTATCGGTACGCCCGACGTCCGCTTCGGCTTCTGGATCGGCTGCGACAGAGACGACGTTCCCAACGGGCTTTGGGACGGCATGTGGGGCGCAGTCAACGAAACGCTCTACACCGCATTCCGTCTGAATGGGACCGAGTCCACCGGGTCGCCCAACCGCAAGGGCGGGATCGCCGTCGAATGGATCAAGACGAATAACTGGGAGAAATATCCCTTCTCGGCAGAGCAAGTGGAAGCGATCAAGGGCTCCGGGCTCACGATCGGTTTTGGAAGGTTCAACGATAAGTACTACGTCCTGATCGGCAATGCTTCCGGCGAAGGGTTTGCCCTCTACCGCTACGACGCAGACAACTGGGCGTTCAACGATGTCAAGGAAGGCAGACCCATGCAGATCGGTATCTTCACTTCCTACGGCACCAATGCGGGTCAGACGGGCAATCTTGCCGAGATCACCGACCTTCGGCTCAACATCGCCAAGAAGGGTAGTGCGGAAGAGAAAGAGCTCTTCGGCGTGAAGATCGAGAAAAAACTCGGCGAGGGCGTCACCCTTACCACCGACCCCGCAATGCCTATCCTTGGCGGCGACATCACGTTGAAGCTCACCGCAACGGGCGTGCCCATCAAGTTCATGGTCAACGGTGAAGATAAGCTCGGGGAGCTCTCCTCGGAAGGCAACGCGTTCATCTTCCGTTTGAGCGCCTACTCGCGCGACGTGCTCTCCGTGGAAGCGGAATTTTCCGAAAAGGCACTCGCGGACGTGAACGTCACCCTCGACCTCACCTTGCATAAGTTGGGGCTGGGTGAAGGCAACCGCTCAAAATTCGTGACAAACACCAATGTAAAACTCGTCGGGCTCTACACCTATGACGGTAACGTCATCGACGGTGGCAAAGTGGGCTTCACGGGCGTGAAAGAGGGGAAGTACACCCTTAAAATCGAGGGCTGCCTCGACCAAGAAGTGGAGATCAAGGCAAATTCTTCCGAAATGAGCCTCACCGTCGAATACAACATGGTGCTCGCCGCAGGCGAAAACTTCGAAACATCGAACATCAACGACGGCGAAGCGAAGTACGTCGGCACCGAAAACGAGTCCCATATGAAACTTGCCCTCGAATCGGGCACGGGCGACTTCTACTTCGCAGCGGTGATCAAGCACGATATCCCCATGCTCTCGAAAGGGACGGAGGGCTTCCGCTACGGATTCACCGTGTTCTCCAATCAGAGCGGGCTCAACGATATTCACTTCACCCTCATCGGCGTGGGGGATGATATTGCGTACGCTGCCAACGAATGGAAAGATGTTTGGCAGCAGCAGAACCTTTCCGACACGATCAAGGCGGCTTGGAACGGAGACGGGATCACCCTCGCGGTCGTGCGCCGCGGAGGTACCTTCTACGCGCTCGTAAAGGCGGGAACTACTTGGAGCAAGGCGTTTGAATTTAACCACACGGCTTATGCCTCCATCAACCTGAACATGGGGCTTGCGGGTTGGAAGGATATCACCACCGGTGCGACCTTTAAGAACATCACCTTCCAAAACTCTGTTCCCGAGGAAGTCAAAACCTTGGTCGGAGTCGGCGAGTAGGTTCTTCCGAAGGAGAAATTATGAAGAAACATCTTGCGATATTGGCACTTCTCGCAGTCGCGGGGTCGGCGCTTTTGGCGCCGATCCCCGCCGCCGCGGCGAATGCGGAGGGGAAGAACGTGGACGTCTATATCCTTGCGGGACAATCCAACGCTGTCGGGAACAGCAAGCTCGACCAACAGGTCATCGGGCAGCAGGACAGCGCCTATACCTATCGGAAATATCTCGCGGAAGAGGACGCGCGCAACACTTCGGGCTACGAAGAAGTGCTCTACTACGGCGCCATCGAAGTGCGCGCGGACGCCGATTTCCCCAACATTTCGCTCACCAACGTGCACCTCGGGCAGGGGCTGACCAACAATCACGTCGGTCCCGAGCTCGGTATGGCGAACTTCCTGTCCCAAAACTACACCAAGGACGCCCCCGCGGCGATCATCAAGAGCGCCGTCGGCGGCACCTACCTCGGCGATTGGGAGGGCAAGGCAAACAACACCAAGAACTTCGGCGGCTGGGCGTCTCCTTCCCTCCTTGCGGAGTGGAAAGAGGGCGGGCGCACCGTCCACCAATATGCGGGCAGGCTCTACGAGCGGCTCATCACGTCCGTCACGAAGGGGCTCGAAGCGCTGCAAGCACAGGGCTATGCGCCCCATGTGAAGGGATACCTCTGGATGCAGGGTGAATCGGACACCGAGCGCCGCGACTGGGCGGATGAATATGCCCATAACCTCGAATTGCTCATCACCGACCTTCGCGCCGACGTCGAAGAGATCACGGGCGACGGCGACGTTCGGAACCGTCCCTTCGTCATCGGCAAGATCGCCTACGATTTCGCCAACCGCGGACAGCCGTATATCGATACGGTACGGGAAGCGGAGGACGAGGTGGCTGCCAAACTTCCCCGCGTGTTCACCGTGGAGACGGACGGAACGGACGGGCTGCCGGCACTCAGCATCGGCGCAAACAACGGGTCCGACCTGTGGCATTTCAACGCGGGCGACATCTATGAACTCGGCAAACGTTTCGCAAACGTCGCCTATTCCAATCTCGCAAAGTATCTGTACAGCGTCAAGGTAGGCAAGGGCGGTTCCGTGCAGGAGTCAAAGGCGCTCTCCGACGGCGAACCCGTGAGCATCACCTTCACCGCAGAACGCGGCAAGTTGCTCGGACGAATATCCCGGCTTGCGAATGTGCATTTCGTGCAATCCGTTGTCTAACAGAAGCGCGATGAGG
>CANQRP010000013.1 GCA_947626305.1 uncultured Clostridia bacterium
GCGCCCGCCGAAATTTTCACCTGCCGCACCGTCACCGTAAAGTCGCGCGGCGCGCCGAGCTTTGTTGCGTCGTCCGAGAAGGAATATTGCGTCTTCGCCATGCAGACGGGGGTATTGCCGAAGCCGAGCGCTTCGAGCCGAGCGATCTCCGCCTCCGCCTCGGGGGTGTAGGCGACGTCCTTGCCGCCGTAAATTTTGGTGACGATCGCCTCGATCTTCTCCTTGATGGGGAGCGCTTCGTCGTAGCAGAACCTGAAATCGCTCTCCTCTTTGCACAGGCGCACGACCTCGCGGGCGAGCGCTTCGCCCCCCTTGCCGCCCTCCGCCCACACGGTGGAGAGGCAGACGTTGACGCCGAGTTCCTTGCACCGCTCGATGACGAGGGCGATCTCCGCGTCCGTATCCGTGGGGAAGCGGTTGACCGCCACGACCGCGGGCAGCCCGTACACGTTTTTGATGTTGGAGACATGGCGCAAGAGGTTGGGAAGTCCCTCTTCAAGCGCCTGCAAATTTTCGGTGGAGAGCTCCGTTTTCGCGACCCCTCCGTGCATTTTGAGGGCGCGGACCGTGGCGACGACGACCACTGCGCTCGGTTTCAAATTCGCAAAGCGGCACTTGATGTCGAGGAATTTTTCCGCGCCGAGGTCCGCGCCGAAGCCCGCCTCGGTGACGACGTAATCGCCGAGCTTCAACGCCGTTTTGGTTGCCACAACGGAGTTGCACCCGTGGGCGATGTTGGCAAACGGTCCGCCGTGGACAAAGGCGGGCGTTCCCTCCAACGTCTGCACGAGGTTGGGTTTTAACGCGTCTTTGAGGAGGGCGCACATGGCCCCCGCCGCTTTGAGGTCGCCCGCCGTGACGGGTTTCCCCTCCTTGGTGTAGCCCACGATGATGCGGGAAAGACGGGCTTTGAGGTCGGAAAGAGACGTAGCAAGGCACAAGACCGCCATCACCTCGCTCGCCACCGTGATGTCGTACCCGTCCTTGCGCGGCACGCCGTTCTTGCCGCCGCCGAGCCCGTCTTCGAGAAAGCGGAGCTGGCGGTCGTTCATATCCACACAGCGGCGGAGCGTAATGCGCTCGGGGTCGATCCCGAGTTCATTTCCCTGAAAGATGTGATTGTCGAGCATGGCGCAGAGGAGATTGTTCGCCGCGCCGATGGCGTGGAAGTCCCCCGTGAAGTGGAGGTTGATGTCCTCCATGGGCACGACCTGCGCATAGCCGCCGCCCGCGGCTCCCCCCTTCACGCCGAACACGGGACCCAGAGAGGGTTCGCGGAGGGCGACGACGACTTTCTTGCCGATGCGGGAGAGCCCGTCCGCAAGTCCGATGGTGGTCGTGGTCTTTCCCTCCCCCGCGGGGGTGGGGGTGATGGCGGTGACGAGGATGAGCTTGCCCGTTTTGCCCGCGCGCTCCATGACTTCGAGCGACACTTTTGCCTTGTTCTTGCCGTAATACTCGATGTCGTCCTCCGTAAGCCCGAGCTTTGCCGCGATGTCGCGGATGTGGAGAAGTTTTGCCTCCTGTGCGATCTCGATGTCTGTTTTCAATGTAGTTTCTCCTTTTCGGTTTTTCGGCAAACAGCCGGCGTTCGCAATTTTTTATTCGGGTCGGCGGGTTCCGAAGATCACTTTTGCATATTTTTCGCACGATCTGACCGTCCACGATCCTCTAGATGGATGTTGATAATCTATATCTTCTTCCGTTTCGGTGTAATCGATAAGATTCCAATCCTTACTCCATCTTCCTTTCGATTCTGCTTCAACGAAAATCTGGACCCCATGACAATGTAAGAACACTTCAGTGCCCATCGAAGTGACACTGTTTGGGATAAATATGCGCCTGAGCCCCCAGCAGCCCTCGAACGCATGATCGCCAATTTTGGTCACACTGCTTGGGATTTCGATCTCTTTGAGCCAGCTGCAATGAGAGAACGCATAACTTCCAATCGAGGTTAGGCTCTCGGGAATGACAATCTCTTTGAGACTGCTACAATGAGAGAACGCCTCATCTCCGATTATGGTCACGCCATCGGGAATAACGATCGAAGTCAACTCGCAGCAATCCTCGAACGCCTTATTTCCGATCGAGGTCACGCTACTTGGTATTTCGATCTCCTCCAATCTATCACATCCCCCAAAAGCCTGACCGGCGATTGCCTTGGTGCCTTCCCTGATTTTATATTTTCCCGCAAACGTCTTTTTTACCTTGATCAGATGATTCCCGATATAGAGAACATCACCCTCCCAATTCCTTTGCGTTTCGTAGTAGGCGGTACCGTCAAAAGCGAAAGCGCCTATATAGATCACGCTGTCCGGGATCACGATCGAAGTCAACATTTTACACAAAGCGAACGCGTGGTGTTCGATCAAGGTCACGCTATCGGGAATCATGATCGAAGCCAAACCGCCACAACTCTTAAATGCTTCCGCGCCGATCTCGGTCACGCCTTTCCCGATCGTCACGCTTTTTAGCCCGCTACAACCCTCAAACGCGCCACCTCCGATCTTGGTCACGCTATCGGGAATCGTGACGGAGGTCAGTTTATCGCACGATTTGAACGCAATCCATCCGATCTCGGTCACGCTTTTCCCGATCATCAGGCTTTTTAGCCCGCTGCAACCCTCAAACGCGCCACCTCCGATCTTGGTCACGCTATCCGGAATCACGATCTCTTTGAGTGCGCCACAACTCTTAAATGCTTCCGCGCCGATCTCGGTCACGCTATCGGGAATCACGATCTCTTTGAGACCACCGAGACCTTTGAACGCTTTATCTCCGATTTCTGTCATGCCTTTCCCGATCGTCACGCATTCCAGCGCGTTGCAATCCTTGAACACCTCTTTCCCGATCTCGGTGACGCTGCCCGGAATGACGACCGAAGTCAGCTTTTCGCAACCTCGGAAGGCATTCTCTCCGATCGAGGTGACGCTGTCCGGAATGTGGACCGAAGTCAAATTTTTGCAATTTGCAAACGCGTTTCCTTCGATCTTCTTCACACTGTTCGGAATGACGATCTCTTTGAGCCCGGTGCAATACTCGAACGCGTTCTCTCCGATCTTGATCACGCTGCCCGGAATGTGGACGGAAGTCAACCCGGCGCAACCATAGAACGCGCTACCTCCGATCTTGGTCACGCTATCCGGAATCACGATCTCTTTGAGTGCGCTACAACCCTCAAACGCGCTACCTCCGATCTTGGTCACGCTATCGGGGATCACGACTTCGGCGGCTTTCCCGCGATAATGCAGAAGAACGCCGTCTTCGATCTCAAAGCCGCGTTGTGCCCATTCTGCTGCGCTTGCATCATCGAGCTTTGGCATTTTGTCTTTCTGTTCTTCCATATTTTTCAACTCCTTGATTTTTTTAGCAAATGAGAAAACCGTCATTCCGACGACCGCTCGCTACTGCGCGAAGGCAGGCAAGTAAGGCGCCTCCTTGCTGTCCATTGATTTGTCATTGCGACCCGCTTCTTATTGTGTCATTTCGACCGAAGTGAGCGCAGCGAACGGAGTGGAGAAATCTCTACATTATTTTAACACTAAGGATGAGATGTCTCCACTACGGTCGACATGACAATATTATAACAGCGCGTGGGACGATAACGCGCAAACAACAAAAGCAACGCGGCGAAAGCCGCGAAGCCGAACCCGCATCCGACAGGGATGTAAAGATGCGGGCGGGGCGGTATGACAACGAGGAAAAGAATCGGACGAAATTATTTGAAATATCTCACCGCGCTTTCGAAGAGTTTCATGTCGTAATTGCCGAGGACGTTTTGATAGAGCCCTCTGCCCTTGCGCTCGGCGTGCCCCATCTTGCCGAATACCCTGCCGTCGAGCGAGAGAAGCCCTTCCACCGCAAAGGCGCTGCCGTTGGGGTTGAACCGCACATCCATGGTGGGATTGCCCTTCAAATCGACGTATTGCGTCATGATCTGCCCCTTGGCGGCAAGTTTTTCGATGAGCGCGTCGCTCCCAACAAACTTGCCCTCGCCGTGAGAAATGGGCACCGAATAGACATCGCCCACGTTCACTCCCGAGAGCCACGGCGAATTGACGGAGCAGACCCGCACCCGCACAATGCGCGATTGGTGCCGCCCGATGGTGTTGTAAGTGAGGGTGGGGCAGCTCTCGTCTGGCTCGACGATCTTGCCGTAAGGCACCAGCCCCAATTTGATGAGCGCCTGAAAACCGTTGCAGATGCCCCCCATCAGCCCCGAGCGGCGGTCGAGAAGCGTTTCGATCTCCTCCTTCACCTCCGCATTGCGGAAGAACGCCGTGATGAATTTGCCGGAGCCGTCCGGTTCGTCTCCCCCCGAAAAGCCGCCCGGGATAAATACCATTTCGGTATAGCGGCACAGCCGCGCGAATTCCTCCACCGAGCGCGCCACTTCGTCCGCCGTGTTGTTGCGGATGACGAAGATATTCGCTTTGGCGCCCGCGTCTTCGAACGCCTTCGCCGTGTCGTATTCGCAGTTGGTGCCGGGGAACACGGGAATGAGCACCCGCGGACGGGTATATTTTACATCGGGCACGAGCACGCTGCGCCGCATGTAGGAAAATTTTTCCGGTCTTTCCTCGGGCGCCGACGGGTCGCAGGGGTACACGCTCTCGAGCCTGCTCTCGTAGATCTTCTGCAATTCCTCCAAAGAGACGCTCTCCTTGCCGCGGACGAGGAAGGGTTCCTCCGTCGTGGTGCCGAGCGTGCTGCCCACGCGGTAGTCGCCGCCGAGTTCGAGCACGAATGCGCCGTAGCGGTAGCCGAAGATGCGCTCCGCGTCCGCATTGGCGCCGAAGCGGAAACCGAGGCGGTTGCCGAAGGCGGCTTTCATCACCCCCTCCGCAACGCCGCCGTACCCGGGCGTGAAGGCGGAACGGACCTTCCCCTCCCGCATGAGCTTCGTGACGAGCGCAAAATTTTTCAACAGGGAAGCGGGCACGGGCAGCCCGTTTTCATCGTATTCGGGAGAGAGCAGCACCACTTTGTGCCCCGCGCCCTTGAATTCGGGCGAGATGACCTCGGAAAGATCTCCCGTCGTCACCGCAAAGGAGACGAGGGTGGGCGGAACGTCGATGTGTTCGAAGGTGCCGCTCATGGAGTCCTTCCCGCCGATGGCAGCAACGCCGTAATCGAGCTGGGCGCGGAAGGCGCCGAGGAGCGCCGCAAGGGGCTGCCCCCAGCGCTTGGGGTCCTTCTGCGGCTTTAAGAAATATTCCTGAAAACTCAGATACACGTCCTCGAAGGAGGCGCCCGTCGCAACGAGCTTACAGAGGCTCTCCACCACCGCGAGATAGGCGCCGTGATAGGGGCTCTTTTCGGCGATGTGGGGATTGCCGCCCCACGCCATGTAGGAGACGGTGTCGGTATGCCCCTTCTCCACCGGGATGAGGTGCACCATCGCCTGCGGGGGGGTCATCTGGTACTTTCCCCCGAAGGGCATGAGCACGGTGCCCGCGCCGATGGTCGAATCGAACCGCTCGCAAAGCCCGCGCTTGGAGCAGACGTTGAGGTCGCCCGCGAGCGCAGTCATTCCCGCCGCAAAACTTGCGGGAAGAGGCTTTTTGCAAGAGACGCACTTCCCGGGCGCGACGGTGATGTGCTTCTCCGCGCCGTTGGAGTTCAGAAAGGCGCGGGGAAGGTCGACAATGGTCTTCCCCCGCCATCTCATTTTCAGGCGCGGTTCCTCCGTGACGGTCGCAACGACGGTCGCTTCGAGGTTCTCCTCCGCGGCGAGTGCGATAAAGCGCTCCGTCTGCGCCGCCTCCACGACGACCGCCATGCGCTCCTGCGATTCGGAGATGGCAAGTTCGGTGCCGTCCAATCCTTCGTATTTTTTGGGAACGAGGTCGAGGTCGATGTCGAGCCCGTCCGCGAGTTCCCCGATGGCGACGGACACCCCGCCCGCGCCGAAGTCGTTACAACGTTTCATGAGGAGGGTAGCCTCGCGGTTGCGGAAGAGCCGCTGCAATTTGCGCTCCTCGGGGGCGTTGCCCTTCTGCACCTCCGCGCCGCAGTGGGTGAGAGATTCGAGGGTGTGGGACTTGGAGGAGCCCGTTGCGCCTCCGCAGCCGTCCCTGCCCGTTCTGCCGCCGAGCAAGATCACCTTGTCGCCGGGGGCGGGCGTCTCCCTTCTCACATTTTCGGCGGGCGCTGCCGCGATGACAGCGCCGATCTCGAGCCGTTTTGCGGTGTAGCCCTCGTGATAGATCTCGTCCACCTGCCCCGTAGCGAGCCCGATCTGGTTGCCGTAGGAGGAATAGCCCGCGGCTGCCGTGGTGACGATCTTGCGCTGGGGAAGTTTGCCCGGGAGGGTCTCCGAGACCGGTCTCGTGGGGTCGCCCGCGCCCGTCACGCGCATGGCGGCATAGACATAGCTCCTTCCCGAGAGCGGGTCGCGGATGGCGCCGCCGATGCAGGTGGCGGCTCCGCCGAAGGGCTCGATCTCGGTGGGATGGTTGTGCGTTTCGTTCTTGAAGAGGAGCAAATAGTCCTCCTCGCCGCTCTCCGTGTGCACCTTGATCTTGACGGTGCAGGCGTTGATCTCCTCGCTCTCGTCGAGTTTTTGGAGCATTCCCCTCTTTTTGAGCACCTTGGCGGCGATCGTGCCGATGTCCATCAGGTTGACGGGGGAAGTGCGCCCGAGTTCCCGACGCGCGGCAAGATAGTCCTCATAGGTGCGCTGCAAGAGCGGGTCGCAGAAGGAAACGCCGTCGATGGTGGTGAGGAAGGTGGTGTGGCGGCAGTGATCGGACCAATAGGTGTCGATCATGCGGATCTCGGTGAGGGTGGGGTCGCGATGCTCGCCCGCGAAGTGATCGCGGCAGAAGGCGATGTCGTCGCCGTCCATGGCAAGGGAATAGGTGCGGATGAATTCTTCGAGCCCGGCGCGGTCGAGCTTGGTAAAGCCGTGCAGCGTTTCGACGTCGGCGGGCACGGGGTGGGAAAGTTTGAGGGTCTCGGGCAGGTCGAAGCTCGCCTCGCGGCTCTCCACGGGGTTGATGACGTAGCGTTTGAGCGTGTTCAGCTCCTCCTCCGTCACGTTGCCGTACACCGCGTAAATTTTGGCGGTGCGGACGATGGGGCGCTTCCCCTTGGAGATGAGCTGGATGCACTGCGCGGCGCTGTCCGCGCGCTGATCGAATTGCCCGGGCAGATATTCCACGCAGAACGCCTGCGCGCCGCCGAGCTCGATGTGCTCGACCGCAAGGTCCATCTGCGGTTCGGAGAACACCGTTTTTACCGCCTGTTGAAAGAGCTCCGGGGAGATCTCCTCGGCGTCGTAGCGGTTGACGATGCGGATCTTTTCGGCATTTACGCCCAAAAATTCGCGTGCGTCCGCGAGCAGCTTTTGCGCCTCGCTGTCGAACCCATTCTTCTTTTCCACGTAAATTCTGTATACCATTTTTTACTCCGCTTTATAACAATGTTGAGATTTCTCCACTCCGCTCGCTGCGCTCACTTCGGTACTTCGCCCTGCGGGCTCGTGCCGCCCTTCGGCAGCATAGAACGTGCGGGCGGGGCGGTATGACAGTGTGGCGCGCGCCTCGCTTCCGAATGTCATATCGAGCATGCTCAAGAATGCAGGGCTTTGAGGGCGCGCTTGCCGATGTCGCGGCGCATGTAGGCGTTTTCGAAGCGGATGCGCCCCGCCAGCGCGTACGCGCGTTCCACCGCCTCTTCGAGGGTGTCTGCCGTGCCCACCGCGCCGAGCACTCTCCCGCCCGACGTGAGGAGCTTCCCCTCCGCAAGCCGTGCGCCCGCCACGTAGATCTCCTCCCCGTTCTGCGTTTCGGGAAGGGTAATTTCGTACCCCGTTTGGTACTTTTGCGGATATCCGTCGCTTGCGAGCACCACGCAGCACGCGGCGCCCGACGAGAATTTCACCGCCTCTTCATTCAGCGTCCCCTCTCTGCAAGCGCGCATCACGGTGAGAAGGTCGCTTTCGAGCAGCGGCAGCACCACCTGCGTTTCGGGGTCGCCGAAGCGGCAATTGTATTCGATGACTTTGGGTCCCTTCGGCGTGAGCATCAGCCCGAAGTAGAGGCACCCGCGGAAGGTTCTCCCCTCCTCGTTCATCGCGCGGACGGTGGGCAGGAAGATGGTCTCCATGCACACTTTTGCGATCTCGGGGGTGTAATAGGGATTGGGCGCAACGGTGCCCATGCCGCCCGTGTTGAGCCCCTCGTCGTGATCGCGGGCGCGCTTGTGGTCCATGGAGGAGACCATGGGCACGATCGTCTTCCCGTCCGTGAAGGAGAGCACCGACACCTCGGGTCCGGTCAGAAATTCCTCTATGAGGACGGTGTTTCCGCTCTCGCCGAAGACTTTTTTCACCATCATGTCGTCGATGACGGTTTGCGCCTCGGCGAAGGTGTTTACGATGACGGCGCCCTTGCCGAGCGCGAGCCCGTCCGCCTTGATGACGGTGGGATATTCGCATGTTTTAAGGTAGGAGAGCGCCGAGGGCGGGTCGGAAAAGCAGCGGGCTTCCGCCGTGGGGATGCCGTATTTTTGCATGAGCCGTTTGGAGAAGACTTTGCTGCCCTCGATGACGGCGGCGTCGGCACGCGGACCGAAGCAGGGAATGCCGATGGCTTCGAGCCTGTCCACAAGCCCGAGGCAGAGCGGGTCGTCCGGGGTGACAACGGCGAAATCGGGGCGACGCTCCCGCGCGAAGGCGACGATGCCGTCGAGGTCGGTCGCTTTGACGGGGAAGCATTCCGCATCCCGCGCGATGCCGCCGTTTCCGGGCAGGCACCAGATCTTTTCCACCGACTTGTTCTTTTTCAATGCCTTGACGACGGCGTGTTCTCTCCCGCCGCCTCCGATGACCAAGAGTTTCATTCCATAGCTCCCTTGTTAGTTGTGATCGTGTAAACTCCGCGCAGGGCGATGTGACCTTGCTGTCCCCCGCTACGCGGGGGAAAGTGGCGAGCGAAGCGAGCCGAAAGGGGGCTCCGCATTTTTGCCCCCACCCGTCACCGCAGGTGACTGAGGTGGTGACAATTCGGAAGCAAAGGACACCACCCCCCTACCCGTTACGGCGGTAGCGCCCGCCGTAACCCCGCCTCGCTACCGGCTCGGCTGTCGCGGCGCCCCTCACAGCCCGCAGGGCTGCTGAGGAGAATGGCGCCGCTCCACCCCTTGGAGGGGGCATAGCCTACCCCTTTTCAAGGGTGGAGCATTGCAAGCGAAGAATAGGGCATACCCCTTTCCAAGGGGGAGGCTCCCGCGCAGCGGGTGGTGGGGGTTTCTTCCTCCATTACTTGCGCGAGAAGAACCACGTTTCTTCGCTGCGCGACAACATTTGCCGCACACTTACGGCTTAGTGTCCATGCCGAGCGAACGAGAGGTTGACTCGGTTGATGCACAAAGCACGTTTCCTCGCACGATTGTTTTCGAAGCGACACCCCCACCCGTCATGGCTGTGCCATGCCACCCGTCTCACACGGGTAGAACCCCGTGTTCGGGCATCGTTCGCGCCGCAAATGCGCTCACTCATGTCGCCTTGCGCCAACGGTTATCAACCGTTGGCAGAATGCAAGGCTCCACCCTCGCAAGCGAAGGGTAGGGCATAATAAGGTGCCCCCTCCCCTACCCCTCCCCCGCGCGTTTGCGCGGGGGAGGGCAAGTGCCGAGCGGCGTAGGCGGAATTCACTTCCGCCGTAAAGCGCCGCACGACCGCAGCACTCACGACATTTCTTTTTGCTACGATTGCCGCTTCACGTTCGGCGCGCAGCCCGTGGAGCGCCCGAACGCCTTCGAGCCCGAGCCCCGAGGGCGAGATAAGCGGCAAGAAAAAAGAAATGTGTGAACTTTTTTCAGTGGTGAAACAACCTCATTCCCGTGAAGCACATCACCATGCCGTGGCGGTTTGCCGCTTCGATGACGAGGTCGTCCCGCACGGAGCCGCCCGGTTCCGCCACGTACGTGACTCCGCTCAGGTGCGCCCGCTCGATGTTGTCCGCAAACGGGAAGAACGCGTCGCTGCCGAGCGACACCCCCGCAATGCCCCTTAAATACTCCCCCCTCCCCTCCTTGGAAAAGGGCGCGGGACGAACGGCAAAGTTCTGCCGCCACACCTTTTCTCCCGTCACCTCTTCGGGCGTATCCGAAAGATACAGGTCGATGATGTTGTTCTTTTCCGGTCTGCCCACCCCTTCCGCAAATTGCAGGGAGAGCACCTTTTCGTGTTGGCGCAGATGCCAAAGGTCCGCCTTCTGCGCCGCAAGACGGGTGCAGTGGATGCGCGACTGCTGCCCCGCGCCCACGCCGATCGCCTGCCCGTCCGTTGCAAAGCACACCGAATTGCTCTGCGTATATTTGAGAGTGATGAGGGAGATGATGAGGTCGATCGCCTTGTCCTCGGGCAATTCCTTTCTCTCCGTCACGATGTTTTGCAGCAAATTTTTGTCGATTCTGAAATTGTTGCGCCCCTGTTCGAAGGTGACGCCGAACACCTGCTTGTGCTCGATGGGCGCGGGAGTGTAAGCGGGGTCAATCCTGACGATGTTATACGTCCCCTTCCGCTTGCCTTTGAGAATTTCGAGCGCCTCGGGGGAATAGGCGGGGGCGATGATGCCGTCCGACACTTCGCGGGCGATGATCTTCGCCGTCACCTCGTCGCACTCGTCGGAGAGCGCGATGAAATCGCCGAAGGAGGACATGCGGTCGGTGCCGCGCGCCCGTGCATAGGCGCAGGCGAGAGGACTGTCGTCCAAGCCTTCGATGTCGTCCACAAAGCAGCTCTTTTTCAAAGACGGGGTGAGTTTTTTGCCGATCGCCGCCGACGTGGGCGACACATGTTTGAAGCTTGTTGCCGCCGCATGCCCCGTGTTTTCCTTGATCTCCTTCACGAGCTGCCAGGCGTTGAAGGCGTCGAGAAAGTTGATGTAACCCGGTCTGCCGTTGAGGATCTCGACGGGCAGTTCGCCCCCGTCCTCCATGTAGATGCGCGCCGGCTTCTGGTTGGGGTTGCAGCCGTATTTCAGCTCGAATTCTTTCATACATTCACCTCGTATATTTGTTGAAGATCACCTGTTCGCTCTTCCCCGACGCGAGGTCGTAGGCGCGGCAGACAAGCGAAATTTTATTTTCGGCATGGAGGCTCTCCCAGATCTCCCCCGCGAAGGAGGAAAGGTCGGAGGGAATGCGCACGGGTACGGGCTCCCCCGAGAAGGAGGGAAGGGGGGCGCCGTCGCCGCGGTAGGTGTGCAAAAAGTGCCCGACGCCGTTGCCCGCCTCATAGACGAAGAAGAAGCGGTCGCACCGCTCTCCCCTTCCGTCGGCGCATTTCAGAACGGACATCTCGTAGGTGAAGGGTTCCCCCTTTGCGGGAAGGTGCAGGAGCGCACTGATGCGGGGGGTGTAGTTGGGGGCATCCGGCTCGAAGGTGCGCTGCATGAGCGCGTGGCGGAAGCAGTGCCCCGCCTTCAACGACCGCTCGATGGTGTCCGTCTGGTCGCCGTTGGTGACGATGACCGCCCGACCCGCCGTTTTCACGGGCGAATAGATGATGAGGGAGGGATCCCGCACGAGCGCGGGGTCGAAGGGCTCCGTTCTCACCTCGTCGCCGTAGCAGGCGAACACGCGGTTGCGGCTGTTCTGGCTCCTGCCCATGATGAAATAGGCAAAGACCGCCTTCTTTCCGTCCTCCGACTTCCCCACGACGATCCCCCGCCCGGGGTAGCTGTTTTGTTTGAGAATGTTTCCGAGTTCGTTCATCGTTCTTCTCCCGACATTTTTTTGCAAATTTGTTCCACCGCCTCGGGGAAGATCACCCACTCCGCCTCGCGCATGACCCGCTTTTGGAGGCTCAGGGGGGTGTCCCCCTCCCGCACTTCCACCGCCTTTTGGGCGACGATGGGACCCGCGTCGCACTCCGCCGTGACGAAGTGCACCGTGGCGCCCGTCACTTTGACCCCCGCGTTCAGCACGGCTTCATGCACATGCAGCCCGTAGTAGCCCTTGCCGCCGAAACTCGGCAGGAGCGCGGGGTGGATGTTGAGGACGCGCCCCTCGTATTCCGAGAGGAAAAGGGGGCTGAGAATGGTCATGAATCCCGCGAGGACGACAAGTCCCGCGCCGCTTTCGCGGAGGATGCGGAGGAAGCGCCGCTCCCGTTCTTCGCGGTCGGGGACCTCGTTGCGGTCGACGACGGCGGTGCGGACCCCCACCCGCTTTGCCCGTTCGAGGGCGAACGCCTCCGCATGGTCGGAGAGGAGGAGCACGATCTCCCCGTGGGGAAGCAGCCCCGCCTCGTAGGCGTTGTAGATGGCTTGAAAGTTGGTTCCGCCCCCCGAACAGAGGACGGCGATCGCGATCTTTTTCATACGGTTGCCTCTATGAGAGCGTTACGCCTTCGCCCTCTGCGATCTCGCCCAAAACATAGGCGTCTTCGCCGTGGGCGCGGAGGATGCCGAGCGCGCGCGGGACGTCCTCGGGGGAGACGACGATGCTCATCCCCACCCCCATGTTGAAGGTGTTGAACATGTCGTGTTCGGAGATCTTGCCCCGCTCTTGGATGAGGGAGAAGATCGGGGGGATCCTGACGTCGCTCTTTGCGATCTTTACGCCCAATCCCGCGGGAAGGGCGCGGGGCATGTTCTCGTAGAAACCGCCCCCCGTGATGTGCGAAATGCCCTTTGCTCGCACTTCTTCGAGCAGGGCGAGCACGGGTCTTACATAAATTTTCGTGGGTGTGAGCAGCACTTCGCCGAGCGAACGTCCGTCCAATTCATTTACGGGCGCGGTGAGGTCGCAGTGCTCCGTATCGAACACCTTGCGGACGAGCGAGAAGCCGTTGCTGTGCACCCCCGAGGAGGGCAGCGCGAGCATCACGTCTCCCGCACGCATCTGCGTTTTGTCGATGAGGCGGCTCCTGTCCGCGATGCCGACGGTAAAACCCGCGAGGTCGTAGTCTTCTTCGGGCATGGTGCCGGGGTGTTCCGCCGTCTCCCCGCCGATGAGGGCGCACCCCGCTTGCACGCACCCCTCGGCTACCCCGCCGACGATCGTTGCGATCTTTTCGGGAACGTTCTTCCCGCAGGCGATGTAATCGAGGAAGAAGAGCGGTTTTGCGCCGCAGCAGATGACGTCGTTCACGCACATGGCAACGCAGTCGATGCCGATGGTGTCATGCTTGTTCAGGAGGATGGCGAGGCGGAGTTTGGTGCCAACGCCGTCGGTGCCCGAGACGAGCACGGGCTCCTTGATGCCCGCGGTGTTCAGGGGGAAGAGCCCGCCGAAGTCGCCCACGTTTTCGAGCCCTTCGGTAAGCGTGCGGCGGATGTGCCCTTTCATGAGCTCCACGGAGCGGTACCCGGCGGTGATGTCCACCCCCGCCGCCTTGTAACTTTCGCTGTAACTGTTTTTCATGATCGTTCCTTTTTTGGTTTTCGGTCGCCGCGCCCGCCGCGGAAACACGGAATGACAGTTTGGACGCGGCGCGGGGAGGGAATACGCACATGACCTGCCCCCATTTATGGGGGCGGAGCGGCGCAATTCTGTTCAGCAGCGCGGTGCGCTGTGAACTGCGCCGCGACAGGAGGCGAGGCACCGCCGACGGGGTTTTGACGGTCCCTGCCGCCAAAACGGTGGCACCGTAGGTGACGGGTGGGGGTCGCTGTAATCCGTCATTTCGGCCGAAACGATGACAATTTTATAATCTGTCATTTCGACCGAAGCGAGCAACGCGAGCGGAGTGGAGAAATCTCAACATTATTAGGGCTCCCAAAAAAGATTGCGAAGCAAGATTTTTTGGGAAGAGGAGCCGCCGCGCGCAAACAGAGCTTTTCGCAAGAAAAGCGTATCAAGCGGGCGTGCGGCGACGAGGTAGAGATGTCTCGACTACGCTCGACATGACATTTTGAGAACTTCGCTCCGCTCGCCAGCTCCCCTATAGGGGCGCCGAGGTGAACTCTTGCTGTCCCTTTCAGGGAAAGCGAGCAATACTTAACCCCTCACGGAAAAAGATTTGCGCCAGCAAAAGATTTTTCGTGAACCTATTTTCTGTATTTCGGGTTCTCCGAAATGGGGCGCTCCCAGCGCTCGAAGCGGCTCTTGGCGCTCTCCCCCGGTTCCTCGGTGGGATAGTTGCCGTCGAAACACGCCGTGCAAAAACCCTTGCCGTCGCCGCCCGTCAAAAACGCCACGTTTTTCAGCTCCAAATACCCCACGCTGTCCGCCCCGATGATCGAAGCGATCTCCTCTACCGTGTGATGACAGGCAATGAGATTTTCCCGCGAGTCGATGTCGGTGCCGTAGTAACAGGGGTTGAGAAAGGCGGGTGCGGAGGAGAGCATATGTACCTCCGTTGCCCCGGCGGCGCGGAGCATCTTTACGATGCGTTCGCAGGTGGTGCCGCGGACGATGCTGTCGTCCACCAAAATCACCCGCTTGCCCGCGATGGCGGACTTCAACACGTTGAGCTTGATGCGCACCCTGTCCTCCCGCGCAGCCTGCCCGGGCGCGATGAACGTTCTGCCGATGTATTTGTTCTTGATAAAGCCGATGCCGTAGGGAATGCCCGAAGCCTCCGCATAGCCGTACGCCGCGTCGAGCCCCGAATCGGGTACGCCCACCACGATGTCCGCATCGATCTTGTACTGCTCGGCGAGGAATCTGCCCGCCTGCTTCCGCGCCTCGTGCACCGAGTGTCCTTCGATGACCGAATCGGGACGGGCGATGTATAAATATTCAAACACGCAGAGGTGCTTTTCTCCGCCGCAGTGGGAACGATCGGAAGAGACGCCGTCCTTCGTAAAGACGAGCATCTCGCCGGGGTCGAGTTCGCGGATGAGGGTGGCGCCCACGCTGTCGAGCGCGCAGCTCTCGGAGGCGACGATGTACGCGCCGTCCTCCCTCTGCCCGTAGCAGAGCGGGTGGAAACCGAGCGGGTCGCGGGCGGCGATGAGTTTGCTCGGCGACATCACGAGGAAGGAATAGGCGCCGCGGAGCCTGTCCATTGCGGCGAGCACCGCCTCTTCGATGGAGCCCCGCTTGACCCGCTCCTTGGTGATGATGTAGGAGATCACCTCGCTGTCCGACGTGGTGTGGAAGATGCTCCCGTCGTTTTCGAGTTCGTCGCGAAGTTCGGAGGCGTTCACGAGGTTGCCGTTGTGGGCGAGCGCCATGTTCCCTTTGAGGTGGTTGACGACGATGGGCTGGGCGTTTTCTCTGCCGCCGCTGCCGGTGGTGGAATAGCGCACGTGCCCGATCGCCATGTTCCCCTCACCCAGTTTTTTGAGGACCTCTCCGTCGAACACGTCGTTGACGAGCCCCGCGTCCTTATAGGTGTGGAAAACGCCGTCGTCGTTGACGACGATGCCCGCCGACTCCTGCCCGCGGTGTTGGAGGGCAAAGAGGGCGTAGTACGCCGTGGAGGCGACATCCTGCTTTTGAGGGGCGAAGATCCCGAACACCCCGCATTCTTCGTGAAGTTCAGACATAGACCTCTCCTTTTTTGTTTATTCCCCTTTCACCCGCTTGAAGATCTCGCGATAGGCGTCCTCCACGCCGCCCATGTCGCGGCGGAAGCGGTCCTTGTCGAGCTTTTCGCCCGTCTCGGCGTCCCAGAAGCGGCAGGTGTCGGGGGAGATCTCGTCGGCGAGCACAATGGTGCCGTCGGGGAGCCGCCCGAATTCGAGTTTGAAGTCGATGAGCCGCACGCCGAGGTGCAGGAAGTACTCCTTCAACACTTCGTTTACGCGGAAGGCGTACCGCTCGATCGTGGCGATTTCCTCCTTGGTGGCGAGCTTCAGGGCGAGGGCGTGATAGGTGTTGAGCAGAGGGTCGTCGAGGGCGTCGCACTTATAGGAGAACTCGATGGTGGGTTCGTCGAACACGATGCCTTCGGGAACGCCATAGCGCTTTGCAAAAGAACCCGCGGACACATTGCGGACGATGACCTCGAGCGGGACGATCTGCACTTTTTTCACGAGAGTATCGCGCTCGGAGAGTTCTTGCACGAGGTGGGTGGGCACGCCGTTTTGTTCGAGGAGGCGCATGAGCAGATTGGACATGCGGTTGTTGACGACGCCCTTTCCCGCGATGGTGCCCTTTTTGAGCCCGTTGAACGCCGTGGCGTCGTCCTTATAGGAGACGATGCAAAGAGCGGGGTCCTCCGTGGCAAACACTTTTTTCGCTTTTCCTTCGTAGAGCTGTTCTTTTTTTTCCATGGTAATTCTCCTTGTGTATTTTCACGAAAAATCTTTTGCTTCGCAAAATCTTTTTCCGTGATGAAATCAGCCGATGTGCTTTCACTTGCTTGTCCTCTCGTTCGCGTTGACGGACAAGAAGCCGTAAGTGTGCGGCAAATGCGGTCGCGCAGTGCATAGGGTTCCCGCAAAAAGACGAAGTATTTTTGTGGGATAAAAACGCGTGGTTCTTCTCGCGCAAGTGATTGAGGAATGCCCCCTCCTGAGGAAGGGGGGTAGGGGGGTGGTGTCCTTTGTTTCCGAATCATCACCACCTCAGTCACCTACGGTGACAGGTCTCACACGGGTAGAACCCCGTGTAACTTCGCACTGCGTGCTCGTGCCGCGCTTAGAGAATCAGAACTTCGCGCGGGGCGGGCACCGTTCGCGCCGCAAATGCGCTCACTCATGTCGCCTTGCGCCAACAGTTATCAACTGTTGGCAAAATGCAAGGCTCCACCTCCTGAGGAGCGCCGTTCTAAGCTGTCATTCCGACGACCGAGCGAAGCGAGGGAGGAGAGAATCCCCTTGGGCAAGCGAACGACCATGGGGATACACTCGGGCTTGCGCCCTCGGTATGACAGCGTAAGGCGCCCTCGAAATGACAGCGGACGGGCGCCGCTTTCGACCCTCTCCCCGCTATTCCCGAAACTTTATTTCGTATACTTTCCGAAGACGGCGCTGTCCTTTTCGAGCACGGCGGCGGAAGCCTTTTTGCGGGCAAGACGCAATTTCTCCGCGAGCGCCTCGTCCCCCACCGCTAAAATTTCCGCAGCGAGATATGCGGCGTTCTTCGCCCCGTCGATGGCGACCGTGGCTACGGGAATGCCCGAGGGCATCATCACGGTGGAAAGAAGGGCGTCCATGCCGCCGAGCGAGCCGCTCTTTACGGGGATCCCGATGACGGGCAGCACGCAATTTGCCGCAAACGCGCCCGCAAGATGCGCCGCCATGCCCGCCGCGCAAATGATGACGCCGAACCCGTTTTCCGCCGCGCCCTCCGCAAACGTCTTCGCCTCCTCGGGCGTGCGGTGCGCCGAGTACACGTGCACAACGTAAGGGATCGCGAACTCGTTGAGTACGTCGAGCGCCTTTTCCGCAACGGGAAGATCGGAATCGCTCCCCATGATCACCGCGACTTTCTTCATATCGACCTCCATAAAAGTCCGTAAAAAGCAAAAGAGCAGTTTTTCTCTGCGCGAAAAAAACTGCCTTTAACTCTCAAACATATCCATTGTGGTCCCCCGCTTGACACGGGAGAACATGCCTGCTCTGTTCATGACATCATTATAATACAAAGCGACAAAATAAGTCAAGCGTATGAGGAGGAAATGTTCTATCGTTTTTTGTGCGGACGTTTCAACGCCCTCCCCCGCGCGCCTTCGCGCGCGGGGGAGGGGCGGAATGACAAAATGAGGTGCCCCCTCCCCTACCCCTCCCCCGCCGGCGCGGGGGCGGGCAAGAACGCCCTTCGGGGCAAAAAGACGGCAGCACGCGGCAGAAGCGGACTTATTGCATATCGCATTCACAGAACAAAACGCATTCGCATTATAATCAAGAAATAATATTGCATTTGTAATACATTTTTATATGCGGAAACATACTTAAAGGAGGGAGCGGATGTACATTTCCGAAATTCTGAAAACGTTGCGCGTGCAGAACAAACTGACGCAAAAGCAACTCGGGGAGCGGCTGGGGATCGGGCAGACGACGATCGCGTGCTACGAAAACGGGACGCGGGAGCCGCACATCGAGAGTCTTATCGCCTACGCCGACTTGTTCGACTGCACGGTGGACTTCCTCGTGGGCAGAACGGACGATTTCGGCACGCCGATCGCAAAGAGCGGCTCGCCCGTTATGACGCAGGCGGAGCTCTCCGTTTTGAAACAGTATCGCGAACTCGACAAACTTTCGCGGGCGAAGCTCGAAGGGTTTCTCGCCTGCCTGAAACGCTCCTGAGAGGAACTTCCGAAAACATTTCCGGAATGCGCAACGTGGCGCCCGCCGAGGCTCGGCGGGCGCCACTTTCCGAAAAACTTTTGCCCGACTGTCCGATTTTGCTTGACTTTATTGCATTTGCGTTATATAATTCAATTACAAATTGAAATACAAAGGAGAAGATCATGGCAAAATCGGGAGAAAGATATTCCACGATGGAATTGAGCGTACGAAAATTCGGCTGGAAGCGGGTGGCGAAAAATTTCTGCCGCTTCGGGTGGGAAACGGTCGGGGCGGAGGAGCGCACGGAGATTACCGAGACGCCCTGCCACGACCACAAGGAGTACGAAACGCAGGAGGCGTACGTCATTGAAGACGTATACTACACCAAGCGAGAGACGAAAGTGCGCGTTTGGCTCTCCTTTGTGCGTTTTCCCGACCGATTTGCCAACCTCGGTGCGATCAAACCGCTCGAATTGCTGTTCGATCTGGTTTTCCTCGTCCGCAGGATCCTCGGTTTTCTTTTGCCCCTTGCCGCCCTTGCCGCGGCGGTCATGACGGTCATCGAAAACGCGGGCGGAGGAGAGTATCAATACGCCTTTCCCCTCATCGGCGGCGTGCTTGCGGGCGCGTTCGTTTGGTTGCTGCTCAATGTGGCGGAAGTCGTCATCGCGCGGATCGCTTCCCGCATCCTCAAAGTGAAAGCGTAACGTCATTCCGCTCCTCGCATGGAGGGCGGGCTTTCTAATGTCATGTCGAGCGATAGTCGAGACATCTCTACCTCGTCGCCGCACGCCCGCTTGATACGCTTTTCTTGCGAAAAGCTCTGTTTGCGCGCGGCGGCTCCTCTTCCCAAAAAATCTTGCTTCGCAATCTTTTTTGGGAGCCCTAATAATGTTGAGATTTCTCCACTCCGCTCATTGCATTCGCTACGGTCGAAATGACAAAGAAATCCGCAGCATTCGCGCGGGCGGGGCGGAATGACAAATTCTAAAAATGTCATGTTGAGCGGAGGCACCAGCCGCAGTCGAAACATCACCTTGGTTTTATTAATAAGGCGCCCCTTCGACTGCGCTCAGGGTGACAAAGAGGAAGGCGGCTCGGAATGACGTGGGCAAGCAAAACCGCCCCGCCGCGGCTGTGCCGCGGCGGGGCAAACACTATGTTTACTTCTGGTTGAATTTCTTGCGCACAAACCAATCGGTGACGCGCTCGGGCAGCATCTTCCCCGCGTACCGCAGAAAATTGTTCTTCCCGCCCGCCGCCGTCACCGTGGGCGGATTGCGCTTTGCGATGAGTTTGAGAATGCTGTCCGCAACGAGCGAGGGCGTCATGCCCCCCTGCTCGTAATTGGCGAGCGCCGCCGACGCCTTCTTCACCGAAGAAGTGTACCCCTTGCTCTCCTCCGCGTCGTACACCTTGCGGCTGTATGTGAAATCGGTGGACGTCCCGCCCGGCAGCAGCGCGCTGACCCGCACCCCCTGCGGGCGAAGTTCCATATCCGTCTCCCGCGCGAGCATGCACAGCGCCGCCTTGGAGGAGGAATAAAACCCGTCGTACGGAATGGGGAAATCTCCCCCCATCGACCCGACGAGCACGATCCGTCCCGCCCGCTTTTTGAGGTAGGGCGCCGCCGCCTTGATCGCCTCCACGGCGCCGAAATAGTTCACTTCGAAGAGATACCGATAGTCGCCGCTCTTGGCGTGTTCGAGGGGGGCAGCCATGGAAAAACCCGCCGAATAGACGAGCAGATCGAGCCCGCCGTGCTCTTCCCCGACGGCGCGGATCTCCTTTTCGAGTTCCCCCTCCTGCGCGGCGTCGGCGGTGCGCGATTCCACCCGTTCCCCCCGGAACGGCGTGCGGGAGAGGTTGACCGCCGCATACCCCTTTGCGTGCAGTTTGAGCGCCGTCTCCCTGCCGATGCCCGAAGAGCCGCCCACGATGACCGCAACTTTTCTGCCCTTGTGCGCCGCCGTGCCCGCCGCGCCCGCTTCCGCGGGAACGGAAGCGGGCGCGGTCTTTTCTTCCGTCTGTTCTGCTCTTTCCTTTTTCATAGTTACAAGTATGGACGGGGCAAAAATTTTCTATTCAGCCGAGGGCAATATCGAGCAGCATCATGAGGCAAAAGCCGAGCACCACGCCCGCGGAGGCGAGCGGCTTGCTCTTTTCGAAGCACTCGGGGATGAGTTCGGAGCAAACGACGGCGATCATCGCGCCCGCGGAGAAGGAGAGCGCCCACGGCATGAGCCCCACGGTGACGGAGGCGAGCGCGGCGCCGAGGACGCAGGCGGGGATCTCCACCGCGCCCGACCCCTGCGAAAAGAGAAAACTTTTGAGGGGGCTCATCCCCTTTGCGCGGAGGGGAAAGGCGACGCACATCCCCTCGGGAAAGTTCTGCACGGCGATCCCCACGCCGAGGAGGACGGCGGAGAGCACCCCGCCGCCCGCCGCCTGTGCGAACGCTACCCCCACCGCCATGCCTTCGGGAATGTTGTGAAGGGTGACGGCGAGGTACAAAAGCGCGCATTTTCCGTCCCCCAACCCGCGAAAACGCAATTTCGAACGGGAGAGGGCGAGGTCGGAGAGAATGAGAAAGGCGCCCCCCGCGAGAAAGCCGAGGGTGACGGTCGCATAGGAGGGCAGCGCCGTTTGGTATTCGACGGCGGGCAGGAGAAGGGAGAAGAAGGAGGCGGCGATCATGATGCCCGCGGCGGCGCCCGTGAGGAGGGCGAGCAGCCGTTTCCCCTCTCTGCGGGAGAAAAAGACGGCAGCGGCGCCGAGCGCCGTCATGAGATACATGAAAAGGGACAGGAGCAGCGCCTGCAACACAGGTGCGAGAGAACAGAACCATTGCATTTGTAGGACCCCCGCTGCGCCGCGCTGTTTGAAAAGGGTCGCGCATTTCGGCGGCACAGTCACTCCATGATATGCGGGGGCGGAAAAGAGGGTGAATGCGTCCCCTTTTCCTCAAAAATTTTCATAAAATTTTTTGTTCGGATATTGACATTTCACAGTTTGTGTTCTATAATAACGGTAACAAACTACATTGGGGGAAAGTTTTTATGGCATTTTTGATCATCGGCATCGTCACGCTGTTTTTAACGAGCTTTATGCTTGCCTACTACGGGTATCTGTTCAAACACACCGATCATGACGTGTCCTTCTTTTTGAGCGTCGGCATCATCTCGATCGTGATGAACCTCTTCACCAACATGAGCGCTTCCGCCGCCGTGCTCTCCGTGCTCTATCTCGTTGTGGCGCTGGTGTTCCTCGGCGTGGGCTTTGCCATCGACGCGCACGGCTCCATCGCCTTCTATTCCTCGATCGGCGGTTGGTTCGGGAAGGTCTTCGGCGACGGCGAGAACCTCGTGTGGACCCTTCTGAGCTTTGTTCTCTCGCCCGTCGGCATCGTGCTCTTCTTTGTGTTCTACCGCTCCTCCCGCGAGCGCGCGCTCGTGTGCGGCAAGGCGGGGCTGTGGGGGCTTCTCATCGAGCTCTTGCTCGTTTGGATGATCCTCGGGCTCGTGAGCGGCATCGGCTCTCTGGCGATCGCGTAACGTCGGAAAAAGGCGCGCAAGTTCGGAAAAGCGCAAGTTGAAAAAGCGCGCAAGATAGGAAAAGATTGGCGCCCGCACGGCAATCCGTGCGGGCGCTTTTTTGTTGTGGAAGTCATTCCGACGACCGAGGGGCGCGGGGGCGGGCAAGAAAAGCTGTCCCCCGCGGAGCGGGGGACAGTGGCACGCAGTGTCGAAAGGGGGGACCGCATCTTTACAAGCTGTCCCTCGCGGAGCGGGGGACAGTGGCACGCAGTGTCGAAAGTGGGGCGGTGTCCTTTGCCCATTCATCACCACCTCAGTCTCGCTAACGCTCGACAGCTCCTCCTAAGGAGGCGCCGCGCCACCCGTTACAACGTTTCGAAGCGGTAGGCGGTGACGGACTCGTACACCTCCCCCGCGTCCAGATAGGAAGAGAAAATTTCGGCGTACTCGGGCACGTTGACGTTGTTGGGGATCCCCTGCGTTTCGAGGCAGAACGCCGCCCGCTTGCCGTAATAAATGCTCTTGCCCTGCTGGTGCAGTCCGTTGCCCGTGTAGAGCTGTACGGCGGGAAGATCGGTATAACAACTCATCCGGATGCCCGTCTTTTTGCTCTCCGCAACGGCGTACTTCATCAATTCGCGTCCGCGGTTTTCGAGGACGTAACAGTGGTCGTACCCGTTGCCCCGTTTCAGGTCGGGATCGTCCGCCTCGATGTCCCGCCCGATCTCCTTGGAGGTGTTGAAATCGAAGGGCGTGCCCGCCACCGCGCGGAAGCCGCCGACGGGGATCATGGTGGAATTCGTGGGCACGATCCTGTCGCTGTCGATTTGAAGAAGATGGTCGAGCACGGTGCCGTCCCCTTCCCCGTTCAGGTTGAAATAGGCGTGGTTGGTGAGGTTGAGCACCGTCTTTTTATCCGAGACGGCGCGGTAATGCAGGCGAAGTTCGCCGCCGCGGAAGGTGTACGTCACCTCCGTTTTCAGGGCGCCGGGGTAGTTCTCTTCCCCGTCCGGGGAGAGGTAGGTGAGGACGAGCTCGTCCCCCCGCACTTCATGCGCCCAGATCTTTTTGTTGAAGCCCTCTTTGCCGCCGTGGAGGTGGTTGCCGCGGTCGTTGCAAAAGAGTTGATAAAATTTGCCGTCCACGGTGAGTTTGCCCTCGCCGATGCGGTTGCCGAAGCGCCCGATGAGCGCACCGAGATAGCCGCCGTTTTGCAGGTACTCCGCCACGGTGTTGTAGCCGAGGAGGACGTCGGTGGGCGTTCCGTGCTTGTCGGGAACGACGAGGCTCTGCAAAATGCCGCCGAGGTTGAGCACGGTGGCGGAGGCGGGACCGTCCCGCAGGGTAAAGGCGAGCACCTCGCGCCCGTCCGGCATTGTTCCGAATACGTTTGTTTCGATCATACTTCTATTTCCCCTGTTTCATATTTTTTTGGATGTGATGTACCCTCTTCCCCCCTCCCCTACCCCTCCCCCGCGCATTCGCGCGGGGGAGGGCAAGAAAAGCTGTCCCTCGCTGCGCGGGGGAGGGCAAGAACTATGCGGGCGGGAGGAAAATTGCAACTTTTTTTATACTTCGCGGGTGCCGGTGGGGCGGAGCGAAGCGCGGTGAACGTTCTCCCTGCCGAAAACGCGCGACATCGCACGCAGGTATTCCTCCCCCGTCCCTTCCCGCAAAAAGGCGATGGTGGCGCCCGCAAACCCGCCTCCCATCATCCGCAAGGCGCCGTCTTTGAGATACACCTCGCCGAGTTTCACCGCAAGCGCGAGCGGCTGGGAGATCTCCCCCGGTACATAACAGTTTTGCAGATAGGCAAGGCTGCTGCGCCCGCTCTCGCGCACCGCCGTAAGAAAACGCTCCGTGTCGCCCGCTTTGAGCGCGTCTGCCGCCGCGTCTACCCGCGCGTTCTCCTCGAAAAAGTGAAATGCGCGCAGGAGCGCACGGTCGCTCACCTTCTGCCGGACGCGGGGAAGCGCTTCAAGCAGTTCCTGCGGCGCGACCTCCCGCAAAACGCTCTTGCCGAGCGCGGAGGCGACTTCCCCCATCTCGCGGCGGACGTCGGCATAACAGGACGTGAGCGAGGCGTGCGACGCCCCCGTGTTGACGAGGACGATCTCATACCCCGCGGGCGCGGGAACGGGTTCCACCGCGGGAGAGTCGACGTCGAAAAAGTCGATCTTGTTGAATCCGCCGAAGGCAATGCCGCACTGGTCCAATAGCCCGCACGGCTTGCCGAAGTAGACGTTTTCGGCATATTGCGCCGCCTTGGCGCGCACGAGCGGGGGCACCTTGCCCTCGCAGTAGAGCACGTTGAGGATCTCCGCCACGAGCACTTCGAACGCCGCCGAGGAGGAGACCCCCGCCCCGCGGAACACGTTGCTGTGGGTGACGGCGGAAAACCCGCCGACGGGATAGCCGTGGGCGGTGAAATAGCGGCAGACGCCCCGCGCGAGGGAGACCGACTTGCCCTTTTCCCGCTCCCTGCCCGCGAGGTCGCGCACGTCGAAGCGGACGGGCGAGAACGCCTCGGCACGGAGGTCGACAATGCCGTCCGACCGGGGGGCGACGAGGCACAAAATGTCGCACGAGAGGGCGGAGACGAGCACTTTGCCGCGGTTGTGGTCGGTGTGGTTGCCCACGACTTCCGCCCTGCCGGGGGAGGAGAACAGCCGCTCGGGCGCTCTTCCGAATTCCGCGCGGAAGCTGTTTTCAAGCATGTTCAAACGTTTGGGATCGACAGTCATAACAAAACTTCGGGGCTGCGCTTCGCGGGAGCCGCGAAAAGACAGCCGAAAAATATTTTTTCCATTCGATTATAGCACATCCCTTGCAAAAAGTAAATAATCTTTCGAAAAAACATGCAAGCTGAAAATATGCACAAAAAATACCTGTTGCCGACTCTTGTTCTCACGGCGCTCTTCACCCTGCTGGCGGCGCTCGGCTACCGCGCCATGACCCGCGTTGCCCCCACCATCGGGCTCGCGGCGGAAAAACGCATCTACCTCACCTTCGACGACGGTCCCAGCACCGCCGTCACCGAACGGGTGCTCGACGTCCTCAAAGAGGAGGGGGTGAAGGCGACCTTCTTCATCGTGAGCGACCGCGTTGCGGGCAGGGAGAGTACCCTCCGCCGCATCGCCGCCGAAGGACACACCCTCGGCGTGCACTCCGTGAACCATGTTTATGCGCAAATATACGCCTCCGAAGAGGCGTTTTTGGAGGATGTGGCGGGGTGTGCCGCCGTCATCAGGCGGGTGACGGGGGTGGAGCCGCACGTATACCGATTCCCGGGAGGGGGCGGAAAAAACAGGGCGAGGTACAAGGCGCTGCTCGAGGAGCGGGGGTACGAGGTGGTGGCGTGGAACGCCGTGTGCGGGGACGAGGAGATCCCCCACGCGAGCGCCGAGACGCTGGTGCGCGAGAGCTTGGAGACGGCGCGCGGGAAGCAGCCCGTTGTGTTGCTGTTGCACGATTCGGCGCACCACCGCGAGACCGCCGCCGCCCTGCCCGACATCATCCGCCGCTTCAAGGAGCAGGGCTACGTCTTTTGCGTGTTTTGAGGCGGCTGAGGCGTCATGCCGAGCCGCGGGGGGACGAAAATGACAGTTAGAAGCACCCCCACCACCCGCTGCGCGGGAGCCTCCCCCAACGAGTTGGGGTAGGCTATGACCCGACCCCTCCAAGGGGGAGGGTGGCACCGTAGGTGACGGGTGGGGGTATTCTAAAAGTCATTCCGAGCTTGTCGAGACATCTCTACCGCATTATAACAAGGTAGAGATTTCTCCACGCGCCGCTTACGCGGCTTGGTCGAAATGACAGATCGGACGCTTTGAGGGGCGGCGGGCACCACGTTGACGGCAAAGGGGGCTGCGCTTGTAGAGTTCGCCGATGGGAAGCACCGCGAGTGAACAGCCGAAAATGAGCGCCCACTGCAAAGGGGTGGGCGGCACCAGCCCGAATGCCCCCGTCAGGAACGGGACGCACGCCAGCAAAACGTTGAGCAAGACGCCGAGCGCCGCCGTAAACAGGAGCATTCCGTCGGCAAAAAATTCGCGCAGAGTGCTCTTCCCCTCCTTGCGCACGTTGAAGGCGTGAAAGAGCTCGGCAAACGACAGCGTGTAAAAAGCGCAGGTGGTGGCGACGCCGTTCCCCCACGCCGCGAGCGCGTACACATACAGCCCCACCGTGAGCGCCGCCTGCAACACCCCGAAAAAGAGCATGGAACACACCGACCGCGCCGAAAAGAGTTCCTCCACCGACACGGGCGGACGTTCCATCATCCCCTCCGTCCGCTCCGCGCCGAGCGCGAGCACGGGCAAACTGTCCGTGATGAGATTGAGCCAGAGCAGCTGGGTGGAGGTGAGAAAGCGGTACTTCCACAAAAACAGGGTGGAGACAAGCACCGCGAGCACTTCGGCAAGGTTGGTGGCAAGGAAGAAGGCGACGGTGCGCTTGACGCCCGCAAATACGCACCTCCCCTCCTCCACCGCCTTGACGACGGTGGAAAAGTTGCCGTCTTCGAGCACCATGTCGGCGGCGTCCTTGGTGACGTCCGTCCCCCCGCCCATGGCGATCCCGATGTCCGCCGCCCGCACCG
>CANQRP010000014.1 GCA_947626305.1 uncultured Clostridia bacterium
AGGAGGGGGACGAGCTGGAATTGACGATTCCCGTCGAAATTTCGATGAAGGGACTTCCCGACGGCGGGAACGCGTTTGATTTCCGCTACGGCGGCGTGCTGCTCTCGGTTGGTCTCGGCTGCGAGGACATGCGGACGGAGCAGACGGGAGTTGCGGTGACAATTCCGTCCGGAGAGCCGCGGGAAGTGACCGCCAAGGTGGGCGACCTCTACGCGCTGTTTGAGGAACCGACCAAATTCTTCACGCGGGAGGGGGAAAATTTCGTGATGCAGTCGGAGCCGCCTCTCACATTTTCGCCCCATTTCAAGCGTTACAAGGAGCGCTATGCGATCTATGTGCGGGTGGAAGAGTAAAAAATTTTCAAAATACTCTTTACATTTCACATAAAATGTTGTATAATATAAAAAACGAGCGAGAGGGATGCTATGAGATCGCACGAATCGGAAGAGATGTATCTGGAAACAATTTTGCTGCTTCGAGGGAAGCGGGCGAATGTGCGCTCCATTGACGTGTGCGAGGAACTCGGCTATGCCAAGTCGAGCGTGTCACGCGCAGTGGGGCTGTTACACAAGAAGGGATATATCGAAATCGACGCTTCGGGCGACATCACGCTCACGGCGAGCGGGCAGAAGAAGGCGGCGGGGGTGTACGAGCGACACCGCGTCATCACCAAGGCGCTCATGGCGGTGGGTGCGGACGAGGCGCTTGCCGAGAGCAACGCCTGCCGCATCGAACACGTCATCTCGGACGACATGTTTGAAATTTTGAAAAAATATATCGAAAAAGAATAAAGCATATTGAAAAAAGTACGCCGCGGGGCGCTTCCTTGGAAGCGCCCCGCGGCTTTTGCAGTATTTTGCGCAAATCATACCCAAGTCGGGGTTGCGGTATTCTCGAAGGCTTTTTCGCCAACGGAGTTCTGCGCTCCTTTATTGATGGTAATGGATTGGAGCATGGAGCAGTTTTGGAACGCGCCGTATCCAATGACCGATTCATTGGTGATGGTAACGTTCCGCAAAATGGAAGGGATATAATAGTTATTATTTCGCTTGTTATTCATTATTTCCACTCCATAATGTTGATTGATTTTCGTCCCGCCTTGATAAGAATTTTCACCAAATACATATCCAAAACAAGCCGCAGGAGTATCGCTGTTTCCCCTTTGGCTTCCGATAAAGGGAAGCGTGATACTTTTGATCATGGAACACCCATTGAACACGCTTTCGCCAATGGAAGTGATAGCATCCGGAATCATAAATTCGCCCGCCGTTTCCGAATTGATGGACGATAATGCGCTACAACCTTTGAATGCTTCTGTGCCAATGGTGTCCACGTTTTCGTTGATCGTAAACTTGCTCAACGAAATGCAACCGCTGAACAAAGAATCGGGAATGATCGAAATACTCGGCAAACTGATCGTTTCGATTTTCGAGCAATTTTCAAAACAGCTTATGCCCACTTGGATGATTTCTTCGTTTAACTCGATCTTTGTTATAATTGAGCAATTTTGAAATGCACCGTAGCCCAACACGGTTTCGTTTGTAATAGTAACACTTCGCAAGGTAGAGGGAATATAAAAATTATTATTTCGTTTATTGTTCATTATTTCAACTCCGTAATGTTGATTGATTTTTGTTCCCCCTTGATATGAGCTTGTGCCAAATATATATCCAAAATTAGCAGTAGAAGTATCGCTATTCCCTTTCTGCCCGCCCACAAACGATAAAGTGATGCTCCGAAGCGAAGAACAGCCGTTAAACGCGCCCGCCCCGATCGTCGTCACGCTCTCGGGCACGACAATGGACGTGATCGCATTGCACCCCTTGAATGCGTCTGCGGGAATGGTGTCGATGGGAACGCCGCCATGTTCCGAGGGGATTATGATCTCGCCCGAAATGGAAGTGCTCGCCGCCTTGACAGACGCGCCCGAATAGACAAAGGTGCCGTCGCTGTCCTCTTTGGGTTGGCTGCTTCCGCCGCTCGAGCTTGAACCGCTGTTATTTCCGCTATTGCCGCCCGAACTGCTTGAATTGTTGCTTCCGCTGTTGTTGTTCGTTCCGAAGCCGAAAAGCCCGCCGCAAGCGGTAAGCGCAAAGCAAAGGCAAACCGCAAACACGAACGACAAAATTACCGTAAACCGTTTTTTCATAAACCTTCTCCTTGTAAAGAAATAAAAAATGCGCCAACCGAAGCTGACGCATACAAAACGCAAACTCCGGTTGTCGCCAAACAAACTTTATATATGGGACGGATTCGTAACGCCAATATATTGGAATTTGCAGTTTTGCAAAATTCGAATATTGACGTCACAAGGGCAGGATAAACCTTCCCTTTCAAATGAAAAGCATAAAAAAATCCGTCACCTCCATAGGTTGATATAAAGTTTGTTTGGCATTTTCAGTATAACACAAGGTCGCGAAGAAGTCAAGCGTCACGCGCTTTTTCGCAAAAGAAAAAAGCGAAAACAAGTTTCGCTCTTTTTATTCGGTGCGGCTGCCGCTTCGTTCATTCTTTTGTCAGTTGATCTAAAATTTCGAAGTAATTTTCAAACGTCTTTTTGCAGCAGTCGGGGTCCTTGATTTTCAACCCGCCCGCTTTCAGCCCCACGAGCGCAAAGGCCATCGCCACGCGGTGGTCGCCGTAAGTTTCGATCGTCGCAGGACGCACGGGCGCGGGTTGTATCAAAATATCGTCGCCGCGGCATTCGCAGGGCGCCCCGAGCGCGGTCAAATTGTGCAGAATTGCCTCCACGCGGTCGCATTCCTGCCGCCGGATGTGCACGATATTCTTCAAAACGCTCGGGGAGGACGCGAAGGGTGCGAGCGCGGCAAGGGTGAGGGTCTGATCGGAAAAGTCCTGCATGTCAACTTCGAATCCCGTAAATTGTCCCGCTTCCGTGCCGTCTGCCACAATTCCGTCTGGGGTCTCGGTCAGAATCACGCCTTTTTCTTGTAAAATTTTGAGCAGTTTCAAATCACTTTGCCCGCAATCGAAGCGAACTCCGCGTACGAGGACCTTTGCTCCACAGAGAAGGGAGAGCGCGTAAAAGTAGCACGCTCCCGACACGTCGGGCGGAACGGCAAATGTTTCGGCGGCGGTTGAAATGGGGGAGACGGCGACACAGCGATCGGTGCGGGAGACCTTCCCGCCGAAGGCGCGAATGACGTCGAGCGTCGTTTGAATGTAACTGCCCTCCGTGCGGCTGCCCGTCAAAGTCAGCGTGAGCGGCCGCCCCCCAACTGCCGCAGTCAGCAACAGCCCGCTCGCGAATTGGGTGCTCACGTCGGTATTTACGGTCATTTCGCCCGCCGCAATGCCGCGGCTTTTCATCCGGAAGGGGAAATGTTCCCCCTGCTGTAAAAATTCAAACGCGACCCCGCTCTGTGTGAGGGGAAGAAAGTCCATCGGCCGCTTTTTCATCTGTTCGGAGGCGGTCAGTTCGTATTCGCCGCCCGAAAAGGCGAGCACCGCAGTCAAAAAGCGCGCCGCCGTTCCCGCGCTCCCGACGTCGAGCGCGGCAGATTTGCGAAAATTTTTCCTGCCGAAAACGCGAAGTCTGTCGCCGTCTTGTTCCGTCTCGATCCCGAGCGAAGAAAGACAGCCGAGAAGGTCGCGGGTATCCTGCCCGAAATTGCCGCATCCCGTCAAAACGGTTTCGCCGTCCGTAAAGGCGGCAAGCGGCAGTGCGCGGTTCAGAATGCTCTTGGAGGCGGGCACCGAGACGGTGAACGTTTTTTTGCGGAGTTGCGCCACTTCATACACACTCATACACAAAGTATAACAAAAGGGCGGAAAAAGGTCAATCGATTGGTTGAAAAATGTTGCGAAGGGTGATATAATGGCGGCATGGAAGCAAAGGTGGTGCGCAGCAAGCGAAAGACCCTCTCCCTCACGGTCACGCGGGAGGGGGAGATCGTCGTGCGTGCTCCCTATCGGATGAGCGACGAGGCGATCTCCGCCTTTTTGCAAAAGCATGCGCAGTGGGTGGAAAAGCGGCTGAAAAGCGTTGCCGCCATGCAAAAACTCGACCTTTCGGACGGCGCTCTCGTCACGCTGTTCGGCTCAGCTTACACGGTGAAGAGCGGGCGCGCGCACATCGGCGAGGGGGTCCTCGCCCTTCCCGAGGAGGGGAGGGAGGCGGCGCTTGCGCGGCTTCTGAAAAAATTTGCGCTCGAAGTGATGACGAGGATCACCGAACGCATCGCGGCAAGATACGGATTTTCCTACCGCGCGGTGCGCATCTCCTCGGCGCGGGGGAGGTGGGGCTCCTGCAACAGCGACGGCGTGATCGCATACACCTTCCGCATCGCCTTTTTGCCGCCCGCCCTTTGCGAATACGTTGCGGTCCACGAACTCGCGCACACCGTGGTGTTCTCTCACAGCGCGGAATTTTGGGAGATCGTGGAGGCGATCCTGCCAGATTGGAAGGCGCGCAGAAAGGCGTTGAAGTCGGACCCCTGCATCGAATTCTTATAATTTCGGCGTTTGCATAGTACTATGTCAAACATAATCAATACTATGTCAGACATAAAATGGGCGATATCATCCCGTCACTCCCATTTTTTCCGCAAATTCGACATTTTCTCTTTACTTTTTCGCTTTTTTAAGCTATACTATAAAGGCAAGGAAATTTTTTCCGTTCCGCACATTTTGAAAGGCTTTTCAAGGCTTGAGAGTTCTTTTTCTTCGGAGGCACTATGAAAATTCAATATTTGGGGCACTCCTCCTTTCTGTTGTCTTTTGAGGGAGGGACCCGCATCGTCACTGACCCTTTCGGGGATGTCGGCATTCCCATGCCCAAGCTCGACGCGACCGCCGTCACCGTGAGTCATGCGCATTATGACCACTGCAACGTCGGCGCGGTGCACGCGTCCGCAGTTCTTGCCGAGGAGGGAAAATTCGACATCGGCGGGGTGCACATCACTTCGACCGTCTGTTTTCACGACGACGCGGGAGGCAGAAAGCGCGGCAGGTCGCTCGCTTTCCGGTTTGAAGCCGAAAACATCTCTCTGCTTCACCTCGGCGACATCGGTGAACCCTGTACCCCCGAGGTCCTGCGCCGCTTGGCGCCCGCAGACGTCGTGTTTGTTCCCGTCGGCGGGAATTACACCATCGACGCGCACGAGGCGAAGCGTTATCTCGATGCGCTCCGACCCGCCGTCGCGATCCCCATGCACTACAAAGTGAGTGGGCTCACGGTGGATATTTCGGAACCGGAAGAATTTTTATCCTTGTTCCCGCGTGCGGAGCGGACGGATGTCCTCACCCTCACGGAAAAGCCGCTCGGCGACACAAAAATCGTCTTTATGGAGAGAAGATCATGATAGCGAAAGAGATCGAACAGGAATATCGCGAATTGTTGGAGGGATTGCCTCTCTCCACCCTTCGTATTTTGGGGCGGATGAACGGCGTCCCCACCGACCGTTGCGGCAACAAAGCGGAGCTTCTCGGCGGGATTTTGGACGTTCTCTCGGGGCGGGTGGCGCCCGTGCCCCGTTCGGGGAGGGGAGCTCCCGTCAAACAGAGCTACGTCGACCCCGCCATCCTCCAAAAGTTGAGCGAGATCCGCCGCAAAACGGAGAAGGAAGTGCGCCCCAACGTCCTCGAAGTGGCGTGCAGCGACGAGAAGGGCTACTATGACCAACCCGCCTGCTCGGGCATTCTCGAGATCATGCAGAGCGGCTACGGTTTCCTGCGCGCAAAGAACTGTCAGCCCACCAACGGCGGCGACGTTTTCATTGCCGCGCCCATCATCCATTCCCTCAAATTGCGGGAGGGCGACTTCGTTGCCTGCATCCCCAAACCCCGCCTCAAAAACGACTCGGCGGCGATCGGGGAACTTCTGAGCGTCAACGGACGCATCGTGGGGTCCTATGAAGACCGTCCCTTCTTCGATACGCTCACGGCGAGCTATCCCAACGAACGAATCACCCTGTCCGAAGGGCGGAGCGAGCTCTCTCTTCGCCTGCTCGACCTGTTTGCGCCCATCGGCAAGGGGCAGCGCGCCCTCATCATCGCCCCCCCCAAAGCGGGCAAGACCACGCTCCTCAAAGACATCGCCCGCGCCGTCTCCGAACAGCACCGCGAGATCGACCTCATCGTTTTGCTCATCGACGAGCGCCCCGAGGAAGTGACCGATTTCCGTGCGAGCGTGGATACGGCGGAAGTCATCTATTCCACCTTCGACGAGGGCGCCGACCACCATATCCGCGCGGCGGAACTCACCATCGCGCACGCAAAGCGCCTTGCGGAACTCGGGCGGGATGTCGTGATCCTGCTCGACTCGCTCACCAAACTCACCCGCGCCTATAACTACATGACGGAGAGCACGGGCAAAACGCTCTCCGGCGGGTTGGACGCGGGCGCCTTCGCGGAACCCAAGCGGTTTTTCGGTGCGGCGCGCAACACGGTGGAGGGCGGGAGCATCACCATTCTCGCCACCGCGCTCGTCGACACGGGCAGCCGCATGGACGACGTGATCTACGAGGAATTCAAGGGAACGGGCAACAGCGATATTTTCCTCTCGCGGGAACTCGCCGAGCGGAGGATCTTCCCCGCCGTGGATCTGCGCCGTTCGGGAACGCGCAAGGAGGAGCTTCTTCTGCCCGTGGCGGAGCTCGACGCCGTGTATAAAATGCGGGAAAGGGGACTTGCCGAGAGCACGGAGGGGACGATCGATATGTTGAAAAAGACCAAAAACAACACGGAGTTCGTCTCCCGCCTTTCGGAGTGGTTGAAAGTGTATAAAGCAAATTGAATAGAACAAAACTGTGACAAAACGGGCGGCTTCGCAATTTTGCGAAGCCGCCCGTTTTGTTGTCGAGCTCTGCGTCAATCGTCGCGGAGCGGTCTTACTTGCAGATAGTACGCCACGCCGAATACGACGATGGAGAAGAAATACACAGCCGGGAGGATCACGTAGGTCGTCAGCTGTCCCATGTCGGCAAAGTCGATCTTGGCGGCAAGGGCGACGATGAGGATCACGATGATACACAGCGCATACGCAACGATGATGTTGACGAGCAGATTTCCCGTCCTGCGCAACGACCGTTCGCCGAAGCGGTTGAGGAAGAGCAATCCCGTTACGAGGAAGAGGGCGAGCCCCGTTCCCCAGATGAAATAGGGATAGAAGCGGGGGAGTTTGAGTTGGCTCTGGAATCCGAGCGCGATGCTCCCCTCCGCCAAACAGAGCAGGAACACAACGAGGGCGCTCAGGAACAGCGCTTTGCCGCGGTGGACCAGACTCTCCGATTTTTCGGTCATCTCTTTGTGCCTGCCGCCCGCGGTGGTAATGCGGATGCCGTCCTGCGCGGCGAGCGATTCGAGATCGTAGAAGTCAACGCCGTCGAGCGAGCGACCCGTACGCACCCGCGGAGCTTTTCCGACGGGCTCTTCCCTCGGGGGAACGGGCGGCGCGGGGGGCGCTGTGGGCACCGGTTCTTGTTGCGGCGCAACGGTCGCCTTCATCGGAGGGACGGGGGCGGGCTCCGGTGCGGGCATGGGCGCGGGGGCGGGCATGGGCACGGGAGTGGGTGCGACCGCGGGGATCGGCGCCGCTTGTTGCGGTATTTCCGCTCCTTGGGGCAGGGCGCTGTTGTAAAGTTTGAGGATGATGGAGCGGTATTCCCGTTCCGCCTCGGGCTTGGAGACGTAGACGTAATTGTCCGCGTCGGAAGGCGCTTCGTAGTAGTAGCTGCTCTCGGTGGGCGCCTCGCTCTGTCCGCCGTTGACGAGATCGAGATAGTTCTGATGAATGATCTGCTGTTCGCGGTGGCGGTAGAGGCGTTCGTCCTCTTCGCGGATACGCGCCTCCTGTTCGGCGAGCTCGCGCTCGTGCATTTCGCGGAATTCCGTCTCCTGATCGCGCAGCCGCTGCTCATAGCGGGCGCGTTCCTCCGCAAAGGGTTCCATCTCGCGGATGCGTGCGTTCTGCTCCTCTTTCTCTTGGGAGAGGGACATCGCCCGTGCGCGCTCCTCCTCGGTGAGGGAAAAGAGGGTCTCGCCCGCTGCTTTTCTTCTCTCTTCTTCTTCGGAAAGCTGCCGCTGCCGTTCGGCTTCCGCGAGGCGGTTCTGCTCCTCTTCGAGAAGGCGTTCCTGCTCCTCTTCGTAAAGCCGCTGCTGCCGCTCGGCCTCCTCTTGAAGGCGCCGCTCCTCCTCTTCGGGGGTCTCGGAGAGCATGTCTTGCGCGTGTTCGGACGGCTCTTCCGGTTCGGGACGCTCGTTCAAAGCGGGAACTTCCTCGGTGAGCACTTCGCCGTCCTCGTGTTCCGCCGTTTCCGCGATCGTTTCCCGCTCGGCTTCTTCCGCCTGTGCGGCTTCGCGCTCTTCTTCGCGGCGGCGCTCCTCTTCGGCAAGGGCAAATTCCCGTTCCAGAAGCTCCTGCTCCCGCTTGGTGCCCGCTTCTTCCCGCGCACGAAGCACTTCCTCGCGCACGCGGAGGGATTCCTCGTATCTTGCCCGCTCCTCTTCGAAGGCGGCGCGCTGTGCGGCGAGGTCGTCGTTTTCGGGCGCTTCGTCGTATTCGTCGCGGAAATCGTCCTCACGGTCGCGATCGGGGACGCGGGAAGTGGACTGTTTCAGCACCCGCATATCGACGGAGGAGGGGGCGGGCTGCGCAAAGTCGAACGCCTTGTCCGAGATCAGGCTGTCGATCACGGTGCGGGAATATTCCCACTCCGTCTGATTGCGTTCGGCGATCTCTTTGCCCTCGTCGGTGAGAGAGAAATATTTTCTTCTGCCGCCGCTGACCGAACCTCCCCAATATGAGGTGATATAGCCGTCCTTTTCAAGGCGTTTGAGCGCGCTGTAAAGGGAGGGTTGTTTTAAGGTATACTGTCCGTGGCTCTTCCGCTCGATCTCGTCGATGATCTCGTAGCCGTACTTATCTCCGTCGTAGAGAGAGCGGAGAATGATGGTGTTGATGTGACCTCGAATGAGATCGGAACTGATCGCGGGCTTGTCCTCGTCCTTGTCTTTCTCCTCGGGCTCTTCCTCGGGCTCTTCCTCGGTTTCTTCCTCGGTTTCTTCCTCGGGCTCTTCCTCGGGCTCTTCCTCGGATTCTTCCTCGGATTCCTCCTCGGTTTCTTCCTCGGGCTCTTCCTCGGATTCTTCCTCGGATTCCTCCTCGGTTTCCTCCTCGGTTTCTTCCTCGGGTTCCTCTTCGGATTCCTCCTCGGGCTCTTCCTCGGATTCCTCCTCGGGTTCCTCTTCGGATTCTTCCTCGGGTTCCTCTTCGGATTCCTCCTCGGGCTCTTCCTCGGTTTCCTCGAATGTCTCTTCGGGCGCTTCGTCGGAGAGGAAAGGGGAGACAAGGGGCAGACCGCTCTCTTCGTCGCCGTCGTCGAAGTCCGCGTTGTCTAAGGGATCTTCTTCATCGGGGTCGAAATGGAAAAAATCGTGCTCCATATGGTTCTCCTTGGTTGATTCTGCCAACATTATACTACATATTTTCGGATATGTCAACTGTGCAGAGTACTATGTCAGACAGAATTCTATAAAAATTTCCATATTTTGTGTATTTTGTCAGACATAATTTCATAGATATGGGGAAATGGGGCTCATCAAGACGACACTCTTCATCGTGGGCACATGTATCGGAGCGGGCTTTTTATCGGGTGCGGAACTCGTCCGTTTTTTCTCCGTGCGCAACGCGCTTCCCGCGCTCTTGCTGTCGTTCGGGATGTTCTTTGCCCTTACGGCGTTTTTCCTGTTGCTGGGGAAGAAGCACGGCGGATACGGCGGCGCCCTCGCGGCGCTCTTCCCCCGCGGGAACAGATGGGTGCGGAGGGGGCTCTCGCTGCTCTCCTTCATCCCCTGCGCGGGGATGCTCGCGGGGCTGGACGCATTGCTGCCCTCCTTCACGCCGTTGCTCTCGCTTGCGGGGCTTTTTGTCGTGCTGCTCTTTTTGCGAAAGGGCACGGGAGGGATCACGCTGCTCAACTGCATTCTGGTGCCCGTGCTCATCGCGTTCGTGTTCGCCTATGCGCGCGGCGGGACGCTCCGCACCGACCTTCCCGCGGGAGGGGGCATGGGGGTGCTGTATGCGGGGATGAACGTGTTGCTCGCGGCGCCCGTCTTGCTCGAAGTGGGGCAGAAGGTCGAGCGCCCGGTGCTGTCGGCATTCGCGGCGTCCGCGATCGTCTTTGTCTGCGCCTGTCTCGTGCTCGGAGCGATCTTCCGCGCGGGCAGGGACGCCATGTCCGCCGAACTGCCTTTTTTGTATGTGACGCACGGCAGCCGCGCGTTCTCGGTCGCGTCCGCGCTCGCCATCCTCACCTCGCTCGGTTCGTCGCTCTATCCTCTTCTCGCCCTCTCGAATGAGGCTGCGACCCGTCGCGGAAAAAACGCCGCAAAGGCTGCGGTGCTCTTTGCGGCGTTCGGACTTTCGAGATTGGGGCTTTCCCGTCTTGTGCGCGTGCTCTATCCCCTGTTGGGCGGGGTGGGACTGCTCTTTTCAGTGATTTGCATTTTTTACGAGTATCTTTTCGAGAAGCACCACGAGGAAGTACATCGCCGCGGCAAGCGCACAGAGGATGACGGTCGCGGTCATCACAAGGTCGAGCTTGAACACTTGCCCGCCGTACACGATGAGGTACCCGAGCCCCGCGCGCGACACGATGTATTCGCCCATAATGGAGCCGATCCAGCTCATGCCCACGGCAACTTTCAGCATGGAGATGAACGCCGCGCGGGAGGAGGGGATCACGAGTTTTGTGAGGAGCTGCCGCTTGCCCGCGCCCATCGAGCGGAGGAGGAGCAGCTTATTTTCGTCCGTTTCGAGGAAGGCGGACAGCATGTGCATGATCACCACGATGATGCCCACGAGCACGGTCATCACCACGATCGCCTTGCTGCCCGTTCCGCACCAGATGATGATGAGGGGACCCATCGCGATCTTGGGTAGGGCATTGAGCACCACGATGTACGGTTCGAGGATGCGGTGCAGAAGGTCGCTCCACCAAAGAAGCAGCGCCACGGAGTAGCCGATCCCGACGGCGGCGACGAATCCGACGACCGTTTCGAGCAGGGTGACGCCGATATGATAGAAGAGCGTGCCCTCGGCGTAGAGGGAGGCAATGGTCGCGCCGATGCGGGAGGGGGAACTCACAAAAAAGGGGTCTGCCCAACCGAGCCGCGTGGACAGCTCCCAAAAAAGGAGAAAGAAGAGGAGCAGCCCCACGCGGAGCGATTGGACGAGCACAAGTTTTTTCTTTCGTTTTTTCAGCCAGAAAAGATGTTCTTCGGAGTAATTTTGCGGGTTTTTCATGTGTTCAACTCCTTCCAGAGCAGTTCGAACCAAACGGAGAACTGTCTGTTTTCCCGCCGTTTGAGCGGGTCCGTCTCGCCGAAGTCGAGCGTGTGCGTGTGCGCGACGCGGGCGGGACGGCGCGTCAAAACGATCACGCGGTCCGAGAGCGAGATCGCCTCGGAAATATCGTGGGTGATGAGCAGCGCCGTCTTGTGTTCGCGGCGGATGATGCCGGCGACGTCGCGGGTCACGTTGAGGCGGGTCTGATAGTCGAGCGCGGAGAAGGGTTCGTCGAGCAGCAGGATGTCCGGTTCCGCGGCAAGGGTGCGGATGAGCGCCGCGCGCTGCCGCATGCCGCCCGAAAGTTCGGAGGGATAGCTTCGCCAAAAATCTTTCAGACCGTATTTTTCGGCGAGCGTTTTTGCGGCTTCCCGCGCCTCGGGCGTGAGTTTTTTTCGGATCTCGAGGGGGAGCAGGATGTTTTTTTCGATGGTCCGCCACGGGAAGAGCTCGTCGCGTTGGAGCATGTAGCCCACGCTTCCGCGGCGGTCGACCTTTCCATCGGAGGGTTCGAGAAGCCCCGCGGCGAGGGAGAGGAGGGTACTTTTGCCGCAACCGGAAGGACCGATCATCGCAACGAATTCCCCCTCTTCCACATCGAAGCTCAAATTTTCGGTCGCCACCGTCTCTCCCCGCACGGTGTGATAGATGAGTTTGACGTTCTCGAACGTCAGAATTTTCTCTTTCATGATGTTTTTCCTTTGAATGCGGCGGTATTCGGGGCGTTTCGGGGTTATTTGAGTTCTTCAAATGCCTCTTCTGCGATAGAATTGTCCACGAGCTTCCCGAAGTCGCCGCGCGTTTTCAGTTCGCCCGCCGCTTCGATGATGTCTTGCAGACGGTCGAAACTCGCTTCCGACATCTTCATGTCCTTCTGCCACGAGTCGATGCGCTTGTAACTTGTCACGCTCGTCGCGATGGAGGCGTAGGAGGTATCGGGGAACTGCTTATAGAGATAGGTCGCCACTTCCTCGGCGTCGGTCGAATTTGCGAATTCGATCGCCCGCATGATCGCCCGCAGGAAGCCCTTGGCGGTCTCTTTGTTCTTGTCGAGCCAGCTGCGCTTGGCGATGAAGGAAGTGTAGGGGACTTCTCCCGAGGCTTCGCCCACGGCGGCAACGATGTAGCCCTTGCCTTCCGCCTGCACCTCGGAGGCGGTCGGTTCGAACATGGTGCAATATTCCGCGGTGCCTTCGAGGAAGGCGGCGGTCATGTTGTTGAAGGAGACGTCGAAATTGAGGTCGATCTCCTCCGCCGTGAATCCGTTTTCTTTGAGGACGTATTCAAAGGTCATGGCGGGCACACCTCCGCGGCGCCCCGCGAGGATCTCCTTTCCTTTGAGGTCGGTCCATTTGAAGTTCGGCTCCTCTTTGCGGGAGACGAGGAAGGAGCCGTCGCGCTTGGTGAGCTGTCCGAACACGGTGGGCAGGTCGCCCGCTCCGCCGAGCTGCACATAGAGCGCCGCCTCGGGACCGCAGAACCCGATGTCCGTGTCTCCCGAGAGGACGGCGGACATCACATTGTCGGCGCCGCCGCCGTTGGTGAGTTCGATCCGGATACCTTCTTCCCCGAAATAGCCGAGGGACTCGGCAAGGTACATGGGGGCATAGAAGATGGAGTGCGTCACCTCGTTGATGCGCAGCGTCTTTATTCCGCCTTCGGTCTTCCCGCAGGCGGAGAGAGGAAGCAGGGCAAAGAGCCCCGCGGCAAACAGCGTAACTATTTTTTTCATAGCGTTTCTCCGAAAATTTTAGGATAATATATCCTATGTCACGGCGGGAATAATTGACAATCGGGCGGAAAAGGAATATAATGGAAGCAATCACGCTCTGCAAGGTGAAAGAAATGAAAGAAATGCAAACGACATACGATCCCAAGGAATTCGAAGACCGCATTTATGCGGACTGGACGGACGGCAAGTATTTTCATGCCGGGATCGACCCCAAAAAAGTGCCCTTCACGGTCATGATGCCCCCGCCCAACATCACGGGGCAGCTCCACATGGGGCACGCGATGGACGAGACCATGCAGGATACCATCGCCCGTTTCAAGCGGATGCAGGGATATTCCGTGCTCTGGCTCCCGGGGACCGACCATGCCTCTCTCGCGACCGAACACAAGATCGTGGAAAAACTCCGCGAGGAGGGGACGAGCAAGGAAAATTTGGGACGCGAGGAATTTTTGCGCCGCGCATGGGCGTGGAAGGAGCAGTACGGCGGCAAGATCATCGGACAGCTGAAAAAGCTCGGTTCCTCCTGCGATTGGGACAGGCTCGCCTTCACGATGGACGAACGCTGCTCCAAAGCGGTGCGCGAAGCCTTCTGCCGCCTCTACGAAAAGGGGCTCATCTACCGCGGCAGCCGCATCATCAATTGGTGCCCCGATTGCCGCACGGCGCTCTCCGACGAGGAGGTAGCCTACTCCGAGGACAAGGGCAGTTTCTGGTATTTCAACTATCCCGTAAAGGACTCCGGGGAGTGTATCACCATCGCGACGACCCGCCCCGAGACGATGCTCGGCGATACGGCGGTCGCCGTCAACCCGAACGATAAGCGGTATTCCCATCTCGTGGGCAAAACGCTGGTGCTTCCGCTCGTCGGCAGGGAGATCCCCGTCGTCGCGGACGACTATGTGGATGTGGAATTCGGCACGGGCGCCGTGAAGATCACCCCCGCGCACGACCCCAACGACTTTGAAGTGGGGCTCCGCCACAACCTGCCCATGATCAAGGTATTGAACGACGACGGCACGGTCAACGGAGAGGGCGGCAAGTTCTGCGGGCTCGACAGGTACGAGGCGCGCAGGCGCATCGTGGAGGAGATGAAAGAGATGGGGCTGCTCGTCAAGGTCGAGCCGCACACCCACAACGTGGGGCACTGCCACCGCTGCAACGCGACGCTCGAGCCCATCGTCTCCAAACAGTGGTTCGTCAGCATGCAATCGCTCGCGAAGCCCGCGATCGACGCCGTGGTGAAGAACAAGACCAAGTTCACGCCCGACCGTTTCGCCAAGATCTACTTCAATTGGCTGGAAAATATCCGCGATTGGTGCATCTCCCGCCAGCTCTGGTGGGGGCACCGCATCCCCGTATGGTACTGCTCTTGCGGCGAGGTCATCTGCTCCCGCGAGACGCCCACCGTCTGCCCCAAGTGCGGCGGTACGGACTTAACGCAGGAAGAGGACTGCCTCGACACGTGGTTCTCCTCGGCGCTCTGGCCCTTCTCCACCCTCGGTTGGCCCGAAGAGACCCCCGATTTCAAATATTTCTATCCCACCGACGTCCTCGTCACGGGGTACGACATCATTCCCTTCTGGGTGATGCGCATGATGTTCTCGGGGCTCGAACACACGGGCAAAGTTCCCTTCCGCGACGTGCTCATCCACGGTCTCGTGCGGGACGAGCAGGGGCGCAAGATGAGCAAGTCTCTCGGCAACGGCATCGACCCGCTCGAAGTCATCGAAAAATACGGCGCGGATTCACTGCGGCTGTCTCTCCTCACGGGGTGGCGCCCGGCAACGACACCCGCTTTACGGATACCAAAGTGGAGTGGGCGCGCAATTTCATCAACAAGGTATGGAACGCTTCCCGCTTTGTGCTCATGAACACGAAGGGGGAGAAGATCCCGAAGTTCGAAGAGATCAAGTTGCAGCCCGCGGACCGCTGGATCATCTCGCGGTTGATGTCCACGGTGCGCGAAGTGACGGTGTCCATGCAGAAGTACGACCTCGGCATCGCGGCGGACAAGCTCACCGACTTTGTTTGGGAGGACTTCTGCGACTGGTATATCGAACTTTCGAAGCCTGCGCTCTACGGCGACGACAGGGAGAAAAAGCGCGCGCAGCTCGGGGTGCTCATGTACGTCCTCGAAAACACCCTCAAACTGCTCCATCCGTTCATCCCCTTCGTCACCGAAGAAATTTACGGCTACCTGACGGGCGGGAAGGGAAAGATCATCACGGCGGACTACCCCCGTTACAACACCAAATACGCCTATAAGAAGGAGGCGAAAGCGTTTGAAGGGGTCATCGACCTCATCAAGACGGTGCGCGCCATGAAGGTGGCGGTGAACTGTCCTCCCGCGAAAAAGGTGCATCTCTTCCTCGTCACGGAGCAAAAGCGGCTCGTCTGCGTCAACAAGAACGCCATTTTGCGGCTTGCGGGAGCGAGCGAGATCGACTGTGTGGCGGACGGCGCGGAAGCGGGCGAAAAGACGGTGTCGCAGGTGTGCGAACTCGGACATCTGTTTGTGCCGCTCGGGGAGCTGGTCGACCTCGAAGAGGAGCGTGCGCGGCTCCGCAAGGAACTCGAGCGCGCGGAAGGGGAGATCGCCCGCGCGGGCGGAAAACTCGCGAACAACAACTTCATCGCCAAGGCGCCCAAAAAGGTAGTGGACGACGAGCGTGCCAAGCTCGAGAAATACATCGACATGAAAAAGAAGATCGAAAAGCAACTTTCCGACCTTTAATGGGCGGTAGCCTCCCCCTTGAAGGGGTATGCCTTAGCCCTCCCCCGCACGAACGTGCGGGGGTTTTATCTCTCGCCCTCCCCCGCACGGATGTGCGGAGGAGGGGTAGGGGAGGGGGGCACCATGCTTCCAAACTGTCATGTCGAGCGGAACGAAGTTGTTATAATTGTCATGTCGAGCGTAGTCGAGACATCTCTACCGCATTATAATAATGTAAAGCCCAGCTCTCCGGCGGGACTTTTGATATTCAGTTAATTTTTCCCCAAACGATTGACAAAATCGGCAAACAATGTTATGATGAAGCCGAAGAAAGGAGCATTCCGGGTTTCATGAAAGATTTTATCGTAAACGATGAGGAATCGCTCAAACGGGCGATCGCGCGGGTGCGTGCCGCGCAGGAAAAATTTGCCGTGTACACGCAGGAGCAAGTCGACAAGATCTTCTATGCGGCGGCAGTGGCGGCAAATCGCGCGCGGGTCCCTCTTGCCAAACTTGCGGTAGAGGAGACCCAAATGGGCGTCGTGGAGGACAAAGTGATCAAAAATCACTACGCCTCCGAGTACATCTACAACGCCTATAAAAACGAAAAGACCTGCGGCGTCATCGAAGAAGACAGAGCCGCGGGCTATACGAGGATCGCCGAACCCATTGGTCTTATCGCGGCGATCATTCCCACCACCAACCCCACGTCCACGGCGATCTTCAAGTGCCTGCTGTGTTTGAAGACCCGCAACGGGCTCATCATTTCGCCCCACCCGCGCGCCAAGCGGAGCACCATCGAGGCGGCAAAGATCGTTCTCGAAGCAGCGGTGAAAGCGGGCGCCCCCGAAGACATCATCGGTTGGATCGACTTTCCCACCGTTCCGCTCTCGGGCATGATCATGCGGGAATCCGATCTGATCCTCGCAACGGGCGGTCCCGGTATGGTGCAGGCGGCGTATTCTTCGGGCAAACCCGCCCTCGGCGTCGGCGCGGGCAACACTCCCGCGGTCATCGACGAGACCGCCGACATTCGGCTCGCCGTCTCCTCCGTTCTGCACAGCAAGACCTTCGATAACGGCATGATCTGCGCTTCCGAGCAGTCCGTCATCGTCCACAAAAACATTTACGAAGCCTTCAAAGCGGAACTTTCTCTCCGCGGCGGGTACATTCTCACCCCCGAGGAGACGGAGAAAGTCCGCAAGACGATCATCATCAACGGCGCGCTCAACTCCCGCATCGTGGGGCAGACCGCCTGCACGATCGCAAACCTTTCCGGTTTCGAAGCCCCCCAAGGCACGCGGGTGCTCGTCGGCGAGGTGGAATCGGTCGAACTTTCCGAAGAATTCGCCCATGAAAAGCTCTCTCCCGTGCTGGCGATGTACCGCGCCGAGGATTTCGAGGACGCCGTGAACAAGGCGGACCGCCTCATCCGGGACGGCGGGCTCGGGCACACCTCCTCCGTTTATCTCAACGTCGAAACGGAGCGGAAGAAACTCGAATATTTCCGCGAACGCATGCGCACCTGCCGCATCGTCGTCAACACCCCGTCGTCGCAAGGGGGCATCGGGGATCTCTACAACTTCCGCTTCCCGCCGTCGATGACCCTCGGCTGCGGCAGCTGGGGGGGCAACTCCGTGTCGGAGAACGTCGGCGTCAAGCACCTCATCAACATCAAAACGGTAGCGGAAAGGAGAGAAAATATGCTCTGGTTCAGAACGCCCGAAAAAGTTTACTTCAAACGCGGTTGTCTTCCGCTCGCATTGAAGGAACTCGGCGCGGAATATCACAAGAAAAAAGCCTTTCTCGTCACGGACTCCTTCCTCTACGGGAGCGGCTTTACCAAACAGATCGAAAAAATTTTAAGCGAGCAGGACATCTCGTTTGCGACCTTTTTCAATGTGACGCCCGATCCCACGCTCGCCTGCGCAAAAGAGGGGTTGGAGCAGATGAGAGCGTTTGCGCCCGATGTCATCATCGCGGTGGGCGGCGGCTCGCCCATGGACGCGGCGAAGATCATGTGGGTGCTCTACGAACATCCCGAGGTCTCCTTCGAGGATATGGCAATGCGCTTTATGGACATCCGCAAGCGGGTGTACACCTTCCCCCGGATGGGAGAGAAAGCGCTCTTTGTCGCCATTCCCACCACGGCGGGCACGGGCAGCGAGGTCACGCCCTTTGCCGTCATCACCGACGAAAAAACGGGCACGAAGTATCCGCTTGCGGACTACGCGCTCATGCCGAACATGGCGATCGTGGACGCCGACCTCATGATGAACATCCCCAAGGGGCTCACCTCCTGTTCTGGGATCGACGCGGTCAGCCACGCCTTGGAGGCGATCGCCTCCGTCATGGCGACCGATTTCACCGACGGCATCGCAAAAGAAGCGCTCAAAATTCTGTTTGAATATCTGCCCCGCGCCTACGAAAAGGGGGCGCACGACGCGGTCGCGCGCGAGAAGGTCGCGAATGCCGCAACCATGGCGGGCATGGCGTTTGCGAATGCCTTCCTCGGCGTGTGCCACTCCATGGCGCACAAGCTCGGCTCCTACTTCCACATCGCCCACGGCATGGCGAACAGCCTCATGCTCGAGCAGGTGATCCGCTTCAACAGCAGCGAGGCGCCCGCCAAAATGGGCACCTTCCCGCAGTATGCCTATCCCAAGTGCCGCGAAAGATATGCGGACGTCGCCCGCTATCTGGGGCTCAAAGGGGAGACGGACGAGGAACTCGTGGAGGCGCTCATCCGCGAATTGCTCGCGTTGGAGGAGAAGATCGGGCAGCCGAAGACGATCAGGGAGGCATTGGAAGGAAAATATACCGAGGAAGAATTCCTCGAAAAACTCGACGAAATGACGGAGGCGGCGTTCGACGACCAGTGCACGGGCGCGAATCCCCGCTATCCGCTCATGAGCGAGATCAAAGAAATGTATCTCAACGCTTACTACGGAGCAACGCGGAAATGACCGTAAGGTTGGTTGGATGCGGAATTTCGGCTTCCCCGAAGCTCTCCGACTCAGTGCCAATTCTCGGAGAGCGGGGGAGAGCGGCATAGCCTTAGTGCTATGCCGCTTTTTTGTGCATTTTGCATGTAGTATGTCAGACATAATACTATGTAAATCCGCAAAAAACAAAAAGAAAGGCGCTCAAATAGAGCGCCTTTCCGAAAATATACGGTTATTGAAGGGGAGATACGATGACTTTGATCTTTGCGGAGACCCCTTCGATAAAACGGACTTCCGCCTCGTACTCGCCCACGTTTTTGAGGGTCTCCTTTGTTACGATGCGCTTTTTGTCCACGTCGAAGCCGAGTTCCGCGAGGGCGGCGGCGATCTTTTCGTTGGTGACGGAGCCGAACACCTTGCCGTTTTCTCCCGCGCGGATGGCGACGGGCACGCTCGTTCCGTTGAGCTTTGCCGCGAGCTCCTTTTGCGCTTTCACGTTTTCCGCCTTGTGGAATTCGTCCGCTCTCCTTCTCTGTTCGATCTCATTGATGCCCGAGGAAGTGGCGACCTCCGCAAGCCCCTTTTTGAGCAGGAAATTTTTTGCGTAGCCGTCCGAGACGTCGAGGATGTCTCCCTTTTTTCCGCTTCCCTTTACATCCGCTTTGAGGATAACTTTCATGATATTTCTCCTTTTGGTATATTGTAACAGAGCACAGGCGGTTTGTCAACCTTTTCCGATAAATTTCGGAAAACGGCGCATAATAGGGGAGAAGGAGGGCGATATGGAACAGATCAATTGCGGCGTATCCTGCGGCGTCACCGAATGCCGCTTCAACCAGGACGGCATGCACTGCGAACTCGACAGGATCCATGTGGGCAATACTTGCGACTGCGAGCATTGCACCTGTTGCGACAGTTTTCAAAAGCGCAGATAAGCGCATAAAACACAGCGCATTGCGCAAGATGTCTGTTGGCGGGAAACCGCTTTCAGATAGAGTTTTTGGATGACGGGATCGTCATGCAAAAGCGCATAGGGGACGCCGTTCGGCGTCCCCTTGATCTGTCTTGCGACATTTTTTGCCCCGCGGGCGCATAGAATAGCCCGTGAAAGCGCTGAGGATCATCAGGTCCGCTCTGCCCTTTTTTCTCGTGGTCGCGCTCGTGTCCGCCTGTCTCTTCTACCCCGGCGGGCACGAAACGCAGGCGGCGCAACGGGTGGTGCGGGTATGGAATGTGGATACCTTCGAGGGGGGAAAGGGTTCGCGTACCTCTTTTTTGAAGTCGGTCGCACGGCGGGTGGAGAAGAAGCGGGAGGGGGTCTGTTTTCTGGTCCTTTCCCTCACGCCGGAGGGCGCGCGGCAGTGCTGCCTCGAAGGGGATGTTCCCGATCTTCTCTCCTTCGGCGTCGGGCTCTCCGAGTTCGCGGAGCGCTCCCTGCCCCTTCCTTACTCCTTTTGCGGCGGGGAACTCGGCGGGGATACGCTTGCCTATCCGTGGTGCGCGGGGCAGTACTACCTCTTTTCCCTCACGGACGATTTCGAGGCGGAGGGGGAGGTCGCTGTCTCCTGCGGGGGGAGCAATCTTCCGCAGGTCGCCGCCGCGCTCGCGGGCATTACGGGGGAGGAGCTTCCCTCTCTCACCGCCTATACGGCATTTCTCGGCGGGAAATACCGATATTTGCTCGGCACGCAGCGGGACGTCTGCCGGTTTGCCGCGCGGGACGTCCCCGTCTACCGAAAACCCCTCCGCGGCTATTCCGATCTCTATCAATATCTCTCCGTCCTGTCCGAGGAGAAGGAGGAGGACTGTCTCGCCTTCCTCGAAGAATTGCGCTCTCCCGAGGTGCGCGGGAGTTTGTCTTCGCTCGGCATGTTCGCCCCCGAGGAGACGGAAGCGGAATGCACCGCGAGCGTGTTTCTCTCCGCGGAGGGGCGGGAGACGCTCTCGCAGGCTGCGCGCGAGGGAAAAAATCTCGAAAAATTTTTGAAAAAGACTTGAATTCGCCGCCAAAGTATCGTAGAATAAAGGAGATTAAAGTGGAGCATTTTGCGGAACTCCCCGCTCGTTTCCCGAACATCGCGTGGGAGCGGGAATTCAGCTTTGCACGACACACCACGATCGGATGCGGCGGGACGGCAGCCCTTGCCGCGTCGCCCGCCGACGGAGAGAGCGCCGCCCGTCTCTTGCAAGCTCTGCAACGGGCGGGCATTCCCCACTGTTTTTTGGGTGCGGGCGCAAACGTGCTGCCCTCGGACGAGCCCTTCTGCGGGGTCGTCGTGCGCTTCGACAGATTGAACGCCCTTTCCGCCGACGGGGAGACCGTCTTTGCGGGCGCTGGCGTGACGGGCGGGGCGCTCCTTCGCTTTGCCGAACGGCATCTGCTCGGCGGCTTTGAGCCGTTCACGGGCATCCCCATGACGGTAGGGGGCGGCGTCACGATGAACGCGGGCGTCGCCGAAAGGCATTTTTCCGATGTCGTTCGGGCGGTCGTCGGCGTCAAAGACGGCAAAGTTACGACCTTTTCCCCCCGCGACTGTGCTTTTGGAGAAAAAACCAGTCTTTTCCGGAGCGGGATCGCCGTTTTGGGCGCATACTTAAAGGGGGAGGCGGCGACGCGGGAGGCGATCGTTGCGCGGCGGGAGTGCTTCCGCGCGAAGCGGGCGCATCTTCCGAAGGGCAGGAGCATGGGGTGCGTCTTCGTCAATCCCGAGGGGGATTCGGCGGGGCGGCTCATCGAACTGTGCGGTTTGAAGGGCAGGCGGCGGGGCGGCGCGGTCGTCTCTCCCCTCCACGGAAATTTTATTCTCAACGAGGGCGGCTCCTCGGCGGACGTCGCCGCATTGATCGCAGAGGTCAAGGAGGGAGTCCGCATCGGAACGGGCATTTTGCTCCGCGAGGAGATCTGTCGGCTGCCGTAGCCGATCGGCTGCCTCCCACGGATCGGGGCGAGAGGAAGAACAAAGGAATGGAACTGACGGCAGATCTGCATGTACACACGAAATATTCGGACGGGCACTGCACGGTGGAGGCACAGGCGGCGCGGGCGAAGGAGCTCGGTCTCAAATGCTTTGCGCTCACCGAGCACGGCTATTCTCACCTTGTGCTCGGCTTAAAGCGCAAGGAACGGACGCGCTACCTGCGGGAGATCGCGGACGCGGAGAAGAAATACGGCGTAAAGATCCTGTTCGGCATCGAGGAGAACATCCTTGGGCGGGAGGGCACGCTCGCCCTCAACGAGCGCGATCTCGGCGAATTGGACCTCTGCCTTGCCGGGTTTCACGTCATGAGCGCGCACGAGACATGGCGGGATTGGCGCAACGGCTGGCGGGGCTATCTCAGCTATAACATGGGGCTGCACCTCGGGGGACAGCTCGTCAAAGACCAGACGAAGGCGTATATCAACACGGTCAAAAAGAACCCCGTGGATGTGCTCACGCACATCAATTTTCAATGTTTTGCAAATGCGCTCGAAGTGGCAAAGTGCTGTGCGGACTACGGCACCTATGTGGAGATCAGCGGCAAGAAGACGCACTTTACCGACGAGGAGCTCGACGACATCGTGCACAAGACGACGGCGCGTTTTTTGGTCAATTCGGACGCGCATTCCCCCGACCGTCTCGGCGACATCGCGCTTGCGGTGAAGCAGATCGAGCGGGTGGGGGTCCCCGCAGAGCGCATCGACAACATCGACGGAAAATTTCCCGTTCTGCGGCTGGAAGAGTACAAAAAGCGGCTCTGAGCGGCGTCCTGCGGTCTTGGGGAGCGAGGGGAAGGCATGAATTTCACACAGGAGATCAAAAAAGAACTCGTCAAACATCCCCCTCAAACGCGGCGGGAGGGCGTCGCCCTCTTTTGCGGCGTTCTCGACGCGGGCGGAAAGGAGGGGGCGGACGGATACACGCTTGCCCTCGAGAGCGAGAGCACGGCGGAACATCTCTTGTCCTTGGCGGAAAGTTTGGGCGCGCCGATGACGTTGACGGAAGCGGCTTACGACCCTAAACACGGGCGGGACAAGCTCACCTTTTTGCTCGGAGGCAAGTGGGAACTTCCGGATGAGCGGACGGAGGAGGAACAGATCGCCTACGTCAAAGGCGCCTTCCTCGGCGGCGGGAGCTGTACCCTTCCCCGCACGGGAAAAAAGACGGGCTATCATCTCGAATTCGAACTGTCGGCGGAGCGGGCGGAGCGCTTTTCGGAGGTCATGGACGAACTGCAATTCGTCTGCGGCACGACGGAGCGGGGCGACCGCGCCGTGGCATACATCAAGAGCCGCGAGGCGATCTCCGATTTTCTCTCGGTGGTGGGAGCGGCAAACGCGCTCACGCGCTTCAACGAGGTATCGGCGCAGCGGGAGGAAAACAACTACGAGAACAGGGCGCTCAACTGTTCGTCGGGGAATGCGGACAGGGCGGCGATCGCGAGCGTAGAGCAGGTGCGCGCCTTTTCGGGGCTTCGGCGTTCGGGCAAATTGCAGGAACTTCCCGGGGCTCTTAGGGAAGCCGCCGAAGCGCGGCTCTCTCATCCCGAGCTCTCGCTGAGCGAGCTCGCGCAGGTCTTGGGGCTGAGCCGTTCCTGCCTCAATCACCGTCTCCGCAAACTCATGGAGTATTACAGAAAGGGTTGATCGCTGAGAAGGGGGTTCTATTCATTCCATCTTCCTGATTTGTCATTTCGTCCCGCCCGAACGTTCTATATTGCCTAAGGGCGGCACGAGCCGTAGGCGAAGTACCGAAGTGAGCGAAGCGAGCGGAGTGGAGAAATCTCTGCATTATTTAATACTGAGGTAGAGATTTCTCGACAAGCTCGAAATGACATTTTGGAATGGTTTTGCGCATACCCATACTGTTCCCTCTGCAAGGGACAAGCGGCAAGGAAAAGAAGCGCGTGAGGAAAAATCTGCCGAAACGGGCTTTGCCCGTTACGACGAAATAAAAAAATACAATCAAGCGAAAAGAAAATTCGAGCAGGGTGCTTATTCTCAATTATGCCGAGAAAAGGCAAGGCGAAAATATTTTGTTTTACGCCGAGCGGCGTAGGCGGAATTCACTTCCGCCGTAAAAGAAGCGTGTGAGGAAAAATCTGCCGAAACGGGCTTTGCCCGTTACGACGAAATAAAAAAATACAATCAAGCGAAAAGAAAATTCGAGCAGGGTGCTTATTCTCAATTATGCCGAGAAAAGGCAAGGCGGAATTCATTTCCGCCGTGAAGCCTTTTCACGACAAGGACCCTCACGAAAATTCTTTTCGCAGAAAAGAATTTTGTGAACTTGTTTTGGCGGGACAAGCGGCAAGGAAAAGAAGCGCGTGAGGAGTGGTTATGGTCGATTTCGTTCATTTACATCTGCATACCGAGTACAGCCTTTTGGACGGAGCCGTCAAAGTGGACGAGCTCGTCGAACACTGCCAAAAAAACGGCATCAATACCGTGGCAGTCACCGACCACGGCAATATGTACGCCTCTCTCTATTTTGCCGAAGAATGCAAAAAACGGGGGATAAAATACATCATCGGCTGCGAGTTCTACGTGGTGGACGACATGAAGGTGAAAAACAGCCAGCACGCCGATCACCTCATCCTCCTCGCCAAAAACAAGGCGGGCTACGTCAACCTCGTGCAGATGGACTCCGCCGCCTTCGTCGACGGCTTTTACTACCGCCCGCGCATCGACTATAAAATGCTCAAAGAGCACTCCGAAGGGGTCATCTGCCTGTCCGCATGTCTTGCGGGGCGGCTCTCCCGTCTCCTGATGGCGGGCGATTACGACGGCGCAAAGGAGTTCGTGCTCTCCATGCGCGAGATCTACGGCGAAGATTTTTACATAGAAGTGCAAAACCACGGCATCCCCGAACAGCGGGAAATTTTGCCCCTCATGGTGCGCCTTTCGGAGGAGACGGGCATTCCGCTCGTCGCCACCAACGACGTCCACTACCTGCACAAAGAGGACTGGGAGATGCAGGACGTGCTCATGTGCATCCAGATGAAGAAGACGCTCGACGACCCCGCGCGCATGAAAATGGAGACGCATGAATTTTACATGAAGACGGGGGAGGAGATGGCGGCGCTCTTTCCCACCCTCCCGCAGGCGATCGCAAACACCCGCGTCATCGCCGACAAAGTGTCCGATACCGATACGCCGTTCAACTTAAAATCCGACGGCTCGCCCGTCTACGACAAGTCGCTCATTCCGCTCTACACGGCGGACGACGGCACGCCCTCGCCCGAATTTCTCACCCGCCTCACCTGGGAACGGCTCCCGAGCCGCTATCCCGTCATCACCGACGAGATCAAACAGCGGGTCGAATACGAGCTCTCCGTCATCATCAAGATGGGCTTTGCCGATTACTTTCTCATCGTGTGGGACTATATCAATTGGTCGCGCGAGCACGACATCCCCGTGGGTCCGGGCAGAGGTTCGGGCGTGGGGAGCATCGTCGCCTATGCGATCGGCATCACCAACGTCGACCCGCTCAAATACGATCTGCTCTTCGAACGCTTTCTGAACCCCGACCGCGTGTCCATGCCCGACTTCGACGTCGACTTCTGCACCGAGCGGAGAGGGGAGACCATCGAATACGTCCGTCGGCGCTATCATCCCGAGAACGTGGCGCAGATCGTCACCTTCGGGACCCTCGCCTCCCGCGCCGTCATCAAGGACGTGGGGCGGGTGATGCGGGTGCCCTATTCGGAGACCGACCGCGTGACCAAGCTCATGGACGGAAAGTCCACCATCCGGGAGCTCCTCGGGCTGAACATCGAAAAGTGCAGACGGAAGGTCGCGGAGACGGAGGGGGACGAGGACAAGCACGGCGAAGCGCTCAAAAAACTTGCCGAGCAGGAGGGAAAGCGCAACTCCGAGTTCATCGAAATTTACGAGACGGACGAAAACCTGAAACGGGTCATCGACATGGGCTTAAAGCTCGAGGGCATGCCCCGCAACACCTCCATGCACGCGGCGGGGGTCGTCATCTGCCGCAAGCGCATTGCGGACAACGTGCCGCTCTCCCGCAACGACGAGGACATCACCACCCAATTCGACATGAAGGAAGTGGAGTCCATCGGCATGCTGAAAATGGACTTTTTGGCGCTGACCACCCTCACCGACATCAAAAAGACCCTCGACTATATCTACGAAGACTACGGCAAGAAGATCGAATTCGACCAGAATTGCGACGACCCCGGGGCGTACGCCCTCATCTGCGAAGGGGATACGGACGCGGTGTTCCAGCTCGAACAAGGGGGGATGAAGCGGTTCATGAAACAGCTTCAGCCCAACTGCCTCGAAGACCTCATCGCGGGCATCTCCCT
>CANQRP010000015.1 GCA_947626305.1 uncultured Clostridia bacterium
ATTGCATAAAAAGAAGCGAGATTTGAATAATCTCGCTCTTTTTATTCACCGACAGTCATTTGGTGAATGAAAGATGGAGCTACTGGCCGGACTTGAACCGGCGACCTGCTGATTACGAATCAGCTGCTCTACCGACTGAGCCACAGTAGCATCAGTAGCATATATAAATTTTGTCCAATGCCGGAAAAACCGGCAACCGTTGGCTTGCGGTACGGCACTTCCGAACGGCAAAGCCACGGTAGCAAAGTACGGTCTGCTTGACTTTTCGCCTCACAGCTTTTTCATTATAGAAAAAATAAGAAAAAAAGGCAAGCGTTTTTGCAATAAAATTTATGATTTTCTTTTTACTTTTTTTGCCCCCTGCGGAATGCGGCTTCCACGCCCGAAGGGCGTGCGGCACACTTCCTCAATGGGCGCGGTTTTGTTTGTACCAATCGGTGTTTTTGAGGATCTCGGAATTGTTGCTCCCCTCCACCGAAAAGTCTACCCCATTCGACTTTACGACGATATTTCCGTTAAACGAGGTATAGTTCCAGGTTTTGTTCTTCCAGTCGACATCCGTTGCGAGAGTGGTGACATATATGCGGTCGGTATATTTCATGATGCGGTCGAGCGCAGCAAGCGTGGGGAAGGTGTTGTCTTGATTCGTCGTGTATTCGGGGGAACCCGCGCAGCAGCATACGCACACGTACTCCGGTCGGATCACGTTGAGCAGCGCCTCGGAAGAGGAAGTTTTGCTGCCGTGGTGCCCCGCTTTATAGAGCTTGCACTTCGGAAGTTTGTTGTATTCCACGAGCAATTCCTCCCCCTCTCCTTCGAGATCGCCCGTAAAGAGATAGTTATAATCTCCCTGTTGAATATACATACAGACCGAATAATTATTCTCGTTTTCCGTCTTGTGTTCGTAGTAATAATTGTAGAGGAAGTTCATACTCACCCCCTCGCCGAGGGAGTAGGACTGCTGCGCTCCGTCCGCATTGTTGTAACATTGGAGGGCGGTATAGTGCACCGCGCCCGCCTTTATCTCCGCATCCCGCGCCGCAACATAACGTTGATAGGTTGCAGAAGTGCTGTTTGTCCGCGGAAAATCGATGATCATCTTGCACTCATACCGTTCGAAAAGGCTCTTATAGGTGCTGTTTCCCGCAAACGCCGCGATATGGTCCTGATGCCCGTGGGTGACAATGACGTATTCGAGCACGCCGTCGGTACAATAGGTGTTCACGTATTTTTCGATGGCGTCGGCGGAGTTTTCGCGCGAGCCGCCGTCGATGAGCACATCCACGTCGCCATATTGAATATAAATACAATCTCCTGCATATTTATTTCCGAGTTCGAGGAAATGGATGGAGAGTTCCCCGCGCGCGGCGTCGTCCTCCGGGTCTTTCTCGGGGTCCTTTTCGACGTCCTGCGACTGGTCGGGTCCGTCTGCCACGGGTCCCTTCCCGGCGCGATAGATAAAGAAATACCAATACGCCGCCGCGGCGATCGCAAGTACGAGCACAACGATGAGGAAGGTGGTGAAGATCCTTCTTCCTTTGCTTCTGTGTTTTGCCATGGTCCGATGTTTCGTCTCCTCTGTTGATTTTAAGCGGAAAATTTAAGATAGCTCCAACTCATGGGGGGAAGGGTCAGCGCAATGCGCGAACCGTCTTTGATGTGCGGAAGTTCCTTCGCATGCGGTGCCACGGTCTCCGCCCTGAATCCGTTGACGGCATCAAGGTCTTCGGACGTCATCTCGACGTATTCAAGGGGTTTGAGGCCGCCGAAGGAGCGCAATTCGAGTTCGATCCCTCTCTGTTCCTGCGCATAGTTGCAGAGCGACACCACGAGCGTTTTCGTCGTCGGGTCGAAGTTGATCGCCTCGTTGATAAAGCGGGCTTCTCCGTACTTCGTCGCAAACGCGTCGCTGTCCGAAAAAGTGCGCACCGTGTTGCCGCGCGCGTTGTTCGAGAGGTATTTGAAGGGATAGAAGATGGTCTGGCGGAAAACTCTCCCACCCTTCTCCGTCATCATCGGTGCGATCACATTGACAAGCTGTGCAAGACAGCCGATCTCCACAATGTCGCAGTGGTTGAGCAGAGTGTTCATGAGCCCCGCGAACACGAGCATGTCACGGAAGGTGTACACGTCTTCGAGCAGGTGAGGCGCTTTTTCCCAAAGCGGTTCGGTGCGCGGAGCGCTCTGCGTCCAGATGTTCCATTCGTCAAACGAGATGTGCACCTGCTTCTTTGAACGCACGCGCGCACGCACATACGCGATCGTCGCCCGCAGCGTGTTGATGTATTCGCCCATATCGTCCGCCGCGCCGAGGAAGTCCTCCAAGGGGCGTTCATCCTCCTTGCTGTATTCATAGTAGCGATGCATGGAGAGATAATCCACCTGTTGATAGGTGTGTTCGAGCACAACTCTGTCCCATTCGGGGAAAGTCTTCATCTCATGGCTCGACGACCCCGTGACGATGAGCTTTAATTTCCCGTTCGGCGCCTCATGTTCCGTCTCCCCGTTCGTCCAGCGCATGACTTTCGCCGCTTCGAGCGCTTTTCTGCCGTACTCCTCTGCGGTGAGATGTCCGATCTGCCAAGGACCGTCCATTTCGTTGCCGATGCACCAATACTTCACGCCGTAAGGTTCCGGGGCGCCGTTTGCGCGGCGATAATCGGAGACGGTCGTTCCGCCCGCGTGATTGCAATATTCCACAAGCCGCGCGGCGTCCCCGATCGTACCGGTGCCCATATTTACCGCCATCATGGGCGTTATCTGCGCCTTTTTGCACCATTTCATGAACTCATCCGTGCCGAATTCGTTGGTTTCGGTCGTGTGCCACGCAAGGTCGAGGCGGGTGGGACGCTTGTCGCGCGGTCCCACGCCGTCCCGCCAATCGTAGCCGGACACGAAATTTCCGCCCGGATAACGCACGAGCGGGACATTCAGCTCCTTCACGAGCGAAAGCACGTCGCCGCGGAAGCCGTCGGCGTCGGCAGTGGGATGCCCGGGCTCGTAGATCCCCTCGTAAACCGCTCTGCCGAGGTGCTCGATAAAGGACCCGTAGAGAGTGGGACGCACTCTACCGACGATCAGATTTCCGTCCGCAAAAATTTTCGTTGTCTTCATGTTTCTTCCCCTTTATGCAAGACCGAACAGTGTGACGATGTTTCCCACGGCTTCGGTGATGTTGCGCAAAAACTTATTGACCGCCGTCTGCGCTCCCCTGTCCACTTCTCCGTTCTCCGTCGTGCGGAGGACGGCAACGATCATATCGAAATTGCGATAGATCACTTCGCAATCGGGGTCGATCGTGCGGAAGGCGTCGTCTTCGTTCCCGTGCTGAATGCGATACATTTCCTTCACGGTGGCGTTCATATCCGAAAGCGCCCGCACATCGCCCGATGTAAAGAGCGTTTCGAGCTCTTTGCCGAGCTGCGCAAGCAACTCCACAAAAGCGACCAGTTCGTTGTTTTCTTCCATTACAGTATCACTCCGTTGAATTGCAAGAGTTCCCGCGTGCTGTCCACGCTGTCTACCCCCGTCCTGTTCTTGACGGGCGCGAATTCGCGGCAACGCTCCACTTCATAGGGAAGACAGCTCCCCATGAGCCCGATCATGTCGAGGATGAGCGTTTCGAACTTATAACCGTTTATCTCTTCCGGATGCACGAACGCGCCGCTTTCATCGAGATGCGGGATCTTCTTCCCCACGACATGCACGGGGATGTGCCGCTCCGCGATCTCTTTGAGTTTGTCGGCACGGAAGAGGTAGTTGAGGATCACGCCGTAGCGGTAAAGAAGCGCCCCGTCCCCGCCGCGGGCATTCGCCATTTCTTCGGACAACTCGTAGTACTCCACAACGGACGGAAGTCCGTTTTCAAGACAGAGCACACCCACTTTTTCGTGGGGTTCGGTCTTCGCCACGACCTTCGCGCCGCTCATCTTGCCGCTTAAAATCGTCGCTCCGAGAAAAGCGGGGTCGGCAATGCGCTGCAACACATTGTCCACCGCGAATACGTTGATCCATTCTACGGCGGGAAATTCCCGAAGGATCCCCGCCCGCGCGAGGGAGGAATACCATCCGCCGTTTCCGTTGGGCGAGAGCGCAAGCCGCCCCTTCTCTTCGAGGAGCAGCTTCCCCGTAAGGCCCACGGCGGGCGCCATATCCTGCACAAAGAAGCGAACATATTCGGCGGGATACCCGAAATATCCGTGTTCCTTCAAAAAACGGCGGGTCTCCGCGTCGTTCTTTTCGCTTGTCATAATAAAGAGCGGAACATATGCTCCGACCCGTTCCGTCACATCGAGCAAATTGCCGATGAGACACTCGAAGATATAGACGGGGTGCGAGATGCCGATATCGAACGCACCCTTGGGCGCTTCCGAACCGAGGCGCGTTCCCTGTCCGCCCGCCAGCAGCACCGCGGCGACTTTCCCCGCCCCAATTGCTTCCTCCCCTACTCTTCGGTAGATTTTTTTGTCGCGGACGATCTCCGCAAGCGAGAGTCCTTCGATGGGCGCGATCTCCCCCTTCTTTCTCGCGGGATGGTCAAAGAGGCGAAGCATGTCCCAATCGACATGCTCCAATTGATCCGAAAGCGCATGCCGCTCTTCCGCGCCGAGTTCCTGCCAGAAGCGGAGCACTTGCTCCTGCCCTTCCGCATGTAGTTTTTGTTGCAGTTCACTGTATGTCATCTTTTTTCTCCAAGAGGAAGGCGCCCGCGGTGAAGGGCGTTCCCGCAATACGGAGCACTTCGTTCCGCGTGGTACAGGGGATGTCGGTAAACGCCGCTTTTACCGCATATCCGTCGAGAGGGATCCTCACGGCATCGCCGCAGTCGAGGAAATGCACGATGAGAAGACGCTTCTCGCCGTAGTCCTTGACATAGACCTGCCTTCCCGTCGGTCTTCGGTAATATTCCACATTGCAGTCCAAAACGCGGACGTCGCCCCGACGGACGATCTCTTTGACCTCCCGATAAAATGCAAGCCCTTTGGAGATCAGTTCCTTCTTTTCGGGCGTGATCTTGAAGATGTCGCCCGAGAGGCAGATCCTGCCCATCATTGCGGCGCAGAGGGAGTAGATCGTACGCGAATCGCTCTCCCCTTCCCGGATGACCGCCCAGACCTGCATCTGCCGCGCGGGGATCGCCAACGAGACATTCGCGGCAACGAGTGGGATCTCCGCACACTCGTGGGCGTCCGAAAACGAGCACATGGAAACTTTGCTCATGCGGAGCGGTTCGATGCGGCTCCCCCCCGAAGCGCAGTTTTCTATCACGAGATCGGGCAGTGCCTCTTTCAGACGGTCGAGACAGAGAATACTCTCTTCTGCGACCTGCCGCCCGCCCTCACCCAAGGACTCCGCGCCGTCGCAACCGATGCCGAAGGCGTCGTTGTAGTCGATTTTGAGATATCCGAAACCGTTGTTGTATAAAAAATCGAACAGCTTTACGCCGAGGTAACTCTGGACCTGCGGAAGACGCAGGTCGAGGAATCGTCGATTTTTCGCCGTAATGACCTTGCCGTCCCTTTTGAGGAGCGCCTCTTCGCAGGAAAAGGCTTCGCTGTCCCGCGCGACGTTCTCGAATTCGAACCAGATCCCGGGGCGTTTGCCCGCCGCTTTGATCTTTCCCGCGACCTTTCCGATCCCTTCGGGGAAGAGTTTGGCGCTCTCGTTCCAATCGCCGATGGCATTTCCCCAATCCTTGCCGTCGGGTTTATACCAACCGCAGTCGATCACGAAATCTTCGACGGGAAGATCTTTGATCGCTTTCAGAATGCGCGTGATGTTGCGTTCGGAGGGAGTTCCCCACGTGGTGCAATATTCGTTGAACAGCACGGGCATGCTCTCTTCGCAAGCGGGTACCGAGAGACGGCTGTCCGCTTCCCGCACAAGCGCGTTGCAGACGTCGAGCAGCGTGCGTCCCACGGCAAACCGCGCCGCATGGGTGGTAAAGCTCCCGCCCGCGGGAATCTGCTTGCGCCAGTGGGCGAATTCATGATCGCCCAGCCCGCCGGAGAGCGCGCACGCCTCTTTTTCGAGATAAACTTCGAGCTGCCACGAAAACGGCGCTTCGAGCTGCACGCCGAGGCAGAAGCGGGAGGAGGGATCCTCGATCGCCGCGAACGGGAAATATCCGCGATTGGACATCGAGCCCACCTCGCCCCATCTTTCCGTCTTGACGCCGTAACGCGCCCAACTCATATCCAGCCCGAGATGGGAAAAGGAGTCGCTCTTGACGCGGCATTCGCGCGACCATGCGCTCGTCATCCGGTGAAGGATCAGCCCCGCCGTATCCCCTTCCCCGTTTGCGATCCCGCTCAGAGAAAAGCTCGAAAGATGTTCGAGCATGCGGGGTTCGCGCGTATGGTTCTCATAGCGGACGCTTGTTGTGAACACACCGGTCGCGCGGTCGTAACTCAAACGGTGCACATAATCGTTTCCCTCCCCGTCCGTGAGGTAGGTGTTGAGGTTTCCGCCCATGAATTGGGTCTGGCGCACGATTTTGAGCAACGTAGAGCGGCGGTTCCGCATCGTCACCCCGCGCGTATAGTCTACGAGCGTCTCGTCTCCGGAAAAGGCGACCTGTATGAGACTGTCGCAGTGTAGTTTCGGAGGCGTAACATTTGCGGGAAAGACCGCCATTCCCACGGTGGTGCATTTCGGATGCCCCTCGACGGGGACCTCCGCAAAACAGACGGCGACCTCGCCGAATTCATATCGCTTGAAATACATTTCAGTCCTTTTCCGCCAAGCGCTCAATCACAAGGGTCGCCGCGGCGAGTTTATCGCAAAAATCCGCAAGGGTAATGTCTCTTCTGCCGATCACATCGAGGATCTTGCGGAATTCCTCGTTGACGGCAACGGCGCGCTGTTCGAGAAAATTCCGTCTGAGGCTGATCTCCTGCCCGTGCAGAAGCGCGTCCGCATAATCGTACACTTCTTGATAGTTATAATTGAAATCGAACTTCGTGTTCCCGCGCGCGTCCAACTGATAATATTTCCCGGGGACGCTGCAAGACAGAAAGTCGACCAGCACACGTCTGTCCCGTTCGGAGAGCACGACCCCTTTTCTGTTCGCCATATTTTTCCTCCTACCGAAAGGGGCGGCCGAAGCGCCGCCCCCCGCTGCACAATGTTAAAGTCTGGATTTCCAAATTTGGTCCGCCCACATGAGCTGCTTCTTGAATTCGTTGATCTCGGTGTGTTCGTCGATGACGACGACCTCAACGCCCCACATGTTGCCGAGGTCTACCATGTCCTGCACGGAGAGCTTGGAGGAGACGACGGTGTGATGCGCGCCGCCCGCATAGATCCATGCCGCAACTCCGTCCTTGAAATTGGGCTGATATTTCCACATCAATCCGCCGACGGGCAGGTTGGGCATTTTATGGGGATATTTCACGAGCTCGATCTTCTGTACGATGAGGCGAAGTCTGTCCCCCATGTCGATCATGGAGACGGCGACCGCTTCGGGCGCCGCAATGCCTTCGAAGACGAGGCGGGCGGGGTCGCTCTTGCCGCCGATCCCCAAAGGATGCACCTGAATTTCGGGTTTCGTCGCCGCGAATTGGGGAGAGACTTCGAGCATGTGTGCGCCGAGGCAGAGCCCGTCTTGTAGGTCATAGGTGTAGTCCTCCATGAGACCGGTGCCCTCCTGCCCCGCCATATACTGCATGACTGCGCCGAGCGCGGCGATCTTCCAGTCGCCCTCCGCGCCGAAGCCGTAGCCCTTGCTCTGCAAGTCCTGAATGGCGAGCCCGGGGAGCTGGTTCATGCCGTGAAGAGACCCGAAATGATCGACGATGCCGATATAGCCGCCGTTCTCCTTGCAGAATCTGTCGATCGCGATCTCATACTTTGCCTGCTCGCGCACGACGTCGATGCGGTCCGTCCCCATCGTGTACTTTTGCGCGTACTCTTCCATGAGCGCGTCGACCTGCGCGTCGGTCACTTCCTCGATCACATCCACAAGGTCGCCGATGGGATAGTAATCCACCTCCCAGCCGAGACCGATGTGCGCTTCCACTTTGTCGCCTTCCGTGACCGCGACGTTCCGCATATTGTCGGAGAAGCGGCATACCTTCACCGTCTTGGAGAATGCGAGCCCCGCAGCTGCCTTGCACCAGGCGGCAAGTTCGCCGAGCGCGTCTTTGTCCTTATAATAGCCGACGATGACCTTATTGTCCATCCTGAGCCGCGAGACGATATACCCGAATTCTCTGTCGCCGTGCGCCGCTTGGTTTTCGTTCATGAAGTCCATGTCGATCGTGTCGTAGGGAAGACGTTCGTTGTACTGCGTGGCGAAGTGGCACATGGGCTTTGTGAGAAGTTTGAGCCCCTTGATCCACATTTTTGCGGGCGAGAAAGTGTGGCACCACGTGATGATGCCCACGCAATCGTCGTCCTCGTTGACTTTGCGGACCGCCGCGACAACTTCCTCCGAGCTCTTGCATGTGGTGAGATATTTCACCGTCACGGGCATGAAGTCGTTGACGTAGTTCGCCATTTCTTCGGAGTGCTGCGCAACGTGTGCGAGCACATCGTCTCCGTACAGGGTCTGGGACCCCGTCAGCCAATAAACAATTTTTTCTTTCATTTTATCGAAACCCCCTAAAATTTTTTGGTTTTTGATTTTTGAATGATAGCAAGATTTTTCGTGAACTTCTTATTTCTTCTGCCCGTAATAGGCGTTTTTGCCGTGCTTGCGTTGGTAGTGCTTTTCCATCATGAAGCGGTCGGCACGGGTGACGGTGGGATTGATCTGCTCGGTGAGAAACGCCATCTTTGCGACCTCCTCGATCACCGTCGCGTTGTAAACGGAGCCGTCGGCGTCCTTTCCGAAGGCAAACACGCCGTGACTCTTGATGAGCACACCCGGCACTTCGAGCGGGTCGAGCCCGTCCTCACGGAATTTTTCGATGATGGCGAGCCCGGTATTTTTCTCGTACTCCCCCTCGATCTCCGCTTTGGTGAGCGAGCGCGCACAAGGAATATCTCCGTAGAAATAGTCCGCATGCGTCGTACCGTAGAACGGAATGCTCCTGCCCGCCTGTGCCCAAGCCGTCGCAAAAGTAGAATGGGTGTGCGTAACGCCGCCGATGTGCGGGAATGCCTTGTAAAACTCGATGTGGGTGGGCGTGTCGGAAGAGGGACGGAGCGTGCCGTCCACGACGTTGCCGTCGAGGTCGACGACGACCATATCCTCCGCTTTCATCTCGTCGTAACGCACGCCGGACGGTTTAATGACGATGAGCCCGCTCTTTCGGTCGATCTCGGAGACATTGCCCCACGTGAAGAGCACAAGTTTGTGTTTCATCAGATCGAGATTGGCCTTCAAAACTTTTTCTTTTAATTCTTTCAGCATATCGGTCCTCCTTATTTCATGGAACGCACCGCTTCGCGCACAATGGGCAACCCCTCGACGTAGCGGTCCGCAAATTCTTCGAAGCCTGCGACATCGGCGGGGTCGGGGGCGATCGTCACCCCTTCCTGCCCCGCAAACACGCGGTTTTCGAGGTAATCTTCCAGGGTTTCGCCCTCATGCTTTCCGAGCATATAGTTGGCGAGGACCGCCATCCCCCATGCGCCACCTTCGCCCGCCGTCTTCATGACGGTGACGGGAGCACCGATCGCCGCAGCGAGAAAACTCTGCCCGACGCGCTCCGTTTTGAAGATCCCGCCGTGTCCCGTGATGCGGTCGAGCTTCACGCCCTCCTCTTTGAGCATGATGTCGCAACCGACTTTGAGCGCGCCGAACGCCGAATAGAGATGACAACGCATGAAATTGGCGAGATCGAAGTTGCTGTCCGCCTTGCGCACAAACAGCGGTCTCCCGTGCTCCACGTTTGTGACGTGTTCGTTGGAGATATAGTTGTAAGAAAGCAATCCGCCGCAGTCCTTATCCCCTTCGAGCGCTTTGAAATAAAGAGCGTCGTAGAGTTTCCATTTGGGAATATCCACCCCGATGAGAGACGCAAATTCGCCGAAAAGGTTTACCCAACCGTTCAAATCGGAGGTGCAGTTGTTGCAGTGTACCATGCCGACGAGATCACCGACGGGAGTCGTTACAAGGTCGATCTCGGGATAGGCTCTGCTCAATTCCTTTTCGAGCACGATCATGGCGAAGACCGACGTCCCCGCCGATACATTGCCCGTGCGCTTCTTGACGGAATTGGTGGCTACCATTCCCGTGCCCGCGTCTCCCTCGGGCGGACAGAGCGGGATCCCGGGTCGCAATGCGCCCGTGGGGTCGAGGAAACGCGCCCCCTCTTCGGTGAGCCGCCCCGCCTCTTCGCCCGCAAGCAAAATGTCGGGCAGGATCTCTTCGACTTTGAAGGGAAGGTTCCTGTCCTTCACGAGGTCGTTAAACTGTTTGAGCATGACGACGTTATACCGCTTTGTGGTGGGGTCTACGGGGAACATCCCAGACGCCTCGCCGATCCCGAGCACTTTTCTCCCCGTCAATTTCCAGTGGATATACCCTTCGAGCGTCGTTTGGAATCTGATCTTCGGCACATGTTCCTCTCCGTCGAGGATCGCCTGATAGAGATGTGCGATCGACCAACGTGCGGGGATGTGGTAGCCGAAGAGTTCGGTGAGTTTTTCGCCCGCATACGCCGCCGTGTTGTTCCGCCATGTGCGGAAGGGAACGAGCAGTTCGCCCCGCTCGTCAAATACCATGTAGCCGTGCATCATCGCCGAAAAACCGATCGCGCCGATCACGGTGAGCGTTTCGCCGTACTTTTCCTTGACGTCCCTTGCCATTTCGGCATAGGCGTCCTGCACGCCGATGCGGATATCTTCGAGAGAATACGACCAGATATTGCCGATATGCCGATTCTCCCATTCATGACTGCCCGACGCAATGACATTGTTCGCTTCGTCTACGAGCACCGCTTTGATGCGTGTGGACCCGAACTCTATCCCGAGTGCGGTCTTTCCGCATGCGACCGCATGTTTTACGGAATTCTCCATAACATTTCCCCCTTATTTTACATACGCAAACCGCGCGGTTTTATTATAAGATATTATCGCGGAAATTTCAAGAGTGTAGCGGAAAATATTTCCGAAAATTTTCTCGCCGCCGACGATTTTCCGTTTTCGGCACAACAAACCGCCCACCCCTGCCGAACGGCAAAAAAAATTCTCGGACGAGGTCTCCGAGAATCGATCGCATCTTTATGCGGACAGCTTCCCCGCTTGTTTTCACAAACGGGAACGGTGAGGAATATTTTTCATTTCGCAGTACCGTGCGGCGTTGGAATGATCGTTGCAGATGATCGTGAGATCGTCGCAACCGCTGAAAATGCCCCAGCCGAATTCCACGACCGAATCGGGAATGATCACCGTTTTCAGCGCGGTACACCCTCTGAATGCGGTATCATCGATCCGAACTACCGATTCGGGCAAGATGATTTTTCTGAGCGAACTGCAAGAGTAGAACGCCCCTTCCCCGATCTCGCATACGCTGTCCGGAACTTCGATCTCTTTGAGCAGATTGCATTCACAAAATGCCCAGTCGGAAATAACGGCAACGGAGTCCGGGATCGTAAAGGAAGTGTGATTCGCTTTGGCGGGGTAGCAAATCAGATTGGACTTGTTTTTATTGAACAAGATCCCATTCAACGACTTGAAATATCTGTTATGGACATCGACCTCAATGCACTCGAGGTTGCTACACCCCCGGAACGGTCCCGCACCTATCGTCTGTACCGAACGGGGGATCGCGATCGAGCGTAGGCTTTTGCAATCCTTGAAGGCATACTTTCCTATTTTGGTGAGGCGGTCCCGAAGCGATACTTTTCCCAGGCTCAGACAGCCGTTGAATACCATGTCGTCAAGTTTTGTTACCAAGGCGGGGATCTCTATTTCCACCAAATTAGAGCAGTCGGCAAACGAGCTCTCTCCCAAAATATTTAATTTGGAAGGCAATTTTATATTGACCAACGATTTGCAACTGTTGAACACGCCACCGTAGATTTCGCTGATCCCATCACTGAGCGTTACCGAGGAGAGAGAAGCACAGTTTTCAAAAGCGCGCTCGCCGAGTTCCAGGTCATCGTTGGATGTAACTACGGATGTGAGGGAGATGCAATCGCGAAAGGCGCTCTCGCCCACCTTTTTTACCGACGAAGGCAGAAGAAGGCGTTCAAGCGATTTGCAGCCTCTGCACGCCTCTTTTTCGATTGCACGCACCTGTTCGCCGATTTCCAGTCGTTCAAGCTTTTCGCAATTCTTGAATGCGCCTTTGCCCACGGTATAAACGTTCTCGGGCACTTTCAGTTCGCGACTGCCATCCTTGCAGGCGACGAGTACGCCGTCCTCCACATTGAGGCTCCGCATGGTTTCGATCGGCAGACCCTCACACAATTTCATTACATATTTTTCCAGACCATCGTTCACCGCGCCTTTGACGTGCTGAAGATTTTCCAGAATCATTTTCAAAGCGGGCGGGATCTCCACATCGTCTTTGAGATAAACGGGATAAATCTTTTTGTTGTTTTTGAACGCCGTGATGATCTCCATGCCACAGTATTTCGAGTTCATGGACGAATCGGATATGAAGACCAAAAACGCGCTGCACGCCTCGATCCTCGTCCTCAGTTCCGCACGAAAATCCTCACCGATCTCCATGGTGTCGTCATACCAAAACCGGAACTTTTCCCGTTCGATTATCTTCAGGACGCTGCAAACCTGCGCCGTATCTCTGTGCGAATAGCTAACAAAGATGTAGGGTTCATTGCCGTCGTACGCCGTAAGCGTAGCCGCCATGATACGTTCTGCGTCGGCAATACTTTGCCATTCTTTCGTATTTTCCATAATTCCTCCGTTTCACATCCATAAAAATTCTACGAGATTGAGCATTCCGAGCGCGGCGCACAGCGTGGGGATCGCGACCGTGATGCCGATCTTGAGAAAGTCGAAATATCCGAATTTGTAGCCGTGCTCGTTGAGAATGGAACTCCACATGATGCCCGCAAGTGCCCCGATGGGCGTAAGAAACGCACCGATATTCGAACCGATGACGGTGGCGAACACGGCGGGAAGGTTTTGTGCCCCCGCCGAGGAGATGATGGACGAAAAGAGCACGCTCATCGGAATATTGTTGATAAGGTTTGCGGAAAGGAAAGAAGTTACGCCGTACTTCCACACCGACGCTTCCGTCCCCAAAAAATCTCCGATCGTCTGCGTGACGCCCTTTTCCGTCAACACGAGGATCATCACGAACATCGAAAGAACAAACGGGATCAACTGAAAGGGCGCGCGTTTGATGCAGCGGAACAGTTCCACGGGGGCGGATCTTCGAACGAGTGCAGTGATCAGAACGAACAGACACAGGCTCCCCACCGATACGACCGATATCAGCCACATTTCCAGCCCGATATAAGAACCGATCGCAAGCAGTACCGTGCAAACCGCAAGATGAGCGATCCCCACCCAAAGCAAAAATTTATCCTTGATCACGACCTGTTCCGCCTCCCCTTCGATCGGCTTTACAAGCTGTTTTCGGTACATCAGGTACAGCGCGCCGAAGGCAACCGCTCCCGCGGCGAGCGTGGGCAGAATGCTGTATTTGAGATACGGGATAAACGTAATGCCGTAAGCGGTCGCCAGATAAATGTTGGTGGGATTTCCGATGATGAGCGCCATGCTCCACGTATTTGCGGCGACGAACTCCGCTGCCAGATAGGGCGTCGGGTTAATGCCGGCGTTCTTCGCGAAATAGCAGATAAAGGGCGTGAACGACAGGATGATGATGTCGTTGGAAGTGAATACGGTGAGTACGGAGACGATGATATAGAGATAGAGAAAGAGCTTGACCTGTCCCGTGCGTGCCCGTTTGAGCGTGATGCTCGCGAGGTAGCGGAAGAATTGCAGCTCGTCGAGAAAAATGGACAAGATCGTCATGGAAAGGAACAGCAACAGGATCTTGATCGGGTTGATCGCCGTGTCGGCGATGAGCGCTTTGCCGATGGCGCCCATATCCGCCTTTCCGACGATGAGCACGATCACAGCTCCTACCAAGGTTATCACCCAGTAGGAGCTCAGCTTGATCTTCCCCAACTTGATCGTAGGGAAGAACAATACGCCCAAAATCATCACGATACATGTCAGAATGGCTACGGTTATTACAGCCCATGTCATATCGGTTCCACCGCCGTCAAAAAATATGCGCGAGATCCGCAGGTCCGCCGTACGGAACTTTTATCGGACGACACGCCGCTCTTTTACTTTTTCGAATAGACTTCCGCATTTCGCCGATCGTCGCGTTCGGTCTCGATCCCGTCCTTTGCCTTTTCCTTTTCGGACAAATCGTCATAAGGAATGAGTGAGGGATGCGTCTTGGCGATATCGCTTCTCTCCGGCAGATAGACATATCCCTCCGAACGCATAAACGCGCTCCATCTGCGGTGCTCATAGATCATGAGCGTATCGGCGTCGCAATCCTTCACCAGCCTGGTCCTGAATATCAAATAAATCACCTCGGCAATGGATGCGCGGCGATAATACTCGTACTTATTATACTTGTCCTCGGCGGCTTTTTCCTCCACCGGGTCGGGATTGCCGTCCATATCATGTTTGACCCAATGTTTATGACTTTTCAGCCCCATCGTTTCCAGTTCTTCGCATTCAAGCGCTTTCAGCGTATAACGTGAGGCGGCATCTCCGAGGAATCTTATGCCGATATCTTCCCCTTGGATGCTTTTCAAACCGCTTGCTTTTGCCGCTTGCGTCTTCGTCGTACTGTACACCACCGCCCAAATCGGCGGGATCACTTTCTTTGCGGCGATGTGATCGCGTCCGAACTGCATCCGCATCTTCATGGCGGTTTCGATATTCAATTCATCATTGCCCAAGGTGACAAAGGCACCCGTCACTCGCTCGATCTCCGAAAGTTCAGTCAAAAATTCGTAGCTGTTGACATCGATCCCGCCATGGAAATTCAAATCGTAATAAGGTTCCCCCTCCATGACCATTCGGTTGTATTTCAGCAGTTCGGGGGCAACACTTTTAATTTTGGCTTCACAATTGAGCTCTCGGTCGAAAGCATGAATGCGCACGACGTAGCCGGGTAGCTGTCCGCACCAGCACAGAGCTTTCAACATTTCCACTCCATATGCGCCCAAGCCGACGATCACGATCGATATTTCCTTTTGCTCTCCTACTTCTACTGCTTTTTCGAAGATCGGGCAGTCGAGCAATGTGCTGAGCATCAAATTTCTGTTCTCGTTCAATCGGCGCACCTTGATATCGCCGAATTCGACAGAGTTGAGCAATGCCTCGCTCTCGGTGCTGTTCGCCGCCACATAAATCTGCGTAGATGGAGTGTTGAGCTTTTTTATCGCTCTGCAACGCTCAATGAGCCGGATCGCCTGCTTGATGTTTACGTCCTCATTCAGCCCAACCAAATAGAATTTGCGGTATATCTTTCCGCTGTGGGGCTTTAAGCTGATTTCGTTCAAATCGTTGCGCATGCAAATTGCGCCCAACTTTTTTGCCCGCGCGGTCAGCTCGTAAACTTCTTCTTCGTACTTATCATATACATCCGCAAAAACCGCGATGCGGCGTTCCTTGCGCGGGTTGTTGGTGATGATATCCTCTGCCAACGCGATAGATTGATCGTTGAGTTCGGAAATAATATAGACATCGGAACGGAAGTGCAGGGCATAGCGGAAAAGCGCGGACGCCTCCTTGAAAAAGAACAGTACGATCCCGGCGGTAAGCGTCGGCGCAACGATATAGAGCAACGAAGCATATATCGTATAGATCACCCTGACCGATTCCGAGAGTGCCGCATTGCCGCTGAGCATGCCATATACGACGTCGAATTCTCCGTCCAAAACGAACAGCCTCAGAGTATTATGTACCGATAGTAGCACGGACTCGATCGTCCTGAGAGATTCGCCTTCGGTGCCCAGATAGGCGGTATAATAGACCGGATAGAACATTACGACTGCCGCCAAAAAGAAACCAAAGACTGCGATCCTGAACGGAGTGAGAAACAGATTATACTTTCGTTCCGCCCGCTTGCCTCTTAAATCGGACTTGTGCAAAAAAACGCCCGCAACAATAAACGTTACAAGAATGGCGATCGAAATACACAATGCGGTTGTGCAAAATACGTTGGGCGTCACGATTACACACTCATATGTCTGCTATTATTTTCGGCATACGCGGAGTGCAAAGTCCTTGCCCCGCGCCGCCGACAAGGAGCAGTATAACAGATTTTCCCAAAATAAGCAAGCATTTGATACGATTCGCTCTTTTTCTTTCCGATTTTTTACATGCCCGCACAGCAAGCGGTATTTGAAATGCCCGAATATGCAGCTGAAATTTTCGAGAATTTTCCTGCATTTTTCTGCGTCCGCTTGACAAGTTTTCAGCCTCCATGTACAATAGAGACGTACTTTGAAATAAGGAGTTCGGCATGTTGGACAGAGAAACGGTATTGCGTGGTTTGGACGATGGAGTGCAGATGTCGCTCGGAAGCGACGTCGGTCTTATTTGCGCGGTCAGAAGCATCGGAAAGTGCGAAGGAGGCTACCTCACTTCCAGTGTCGTCCTCACGGGGGAGGAATTGATCAAATTCCTCGATGAGAACCGCCCCGTTCCGTGTCCGCAAGACTGGCTTGATCCCCTTGCGGCAAAGATCGATCCGAAAAAGCGTTATGAACTTACGGCTTACGATTGGTAACGATGCAAGATCCTTCGGTTTACAGAGCGCGGGAAGCGCCTGTAACGAAGTATCGAGCGTCGGGACACTCATTCGCATGAAAAAAAGACGCGGGAGCCCGCGCCTTTTTTGATAAACAAAGTTATTTCTTTTCCTCTTCATGCAAAACAATCTGCGGGAAGGGAACGGAAATTCCGTTCTCCTCGAAAATCGTCTTGATGGCACCCCGCATCTGGCGTTGTGCCGCAAAGAAGTCCCCTTCCTTGCATTTTGCGCCGAAGTGCAGATTTACGCTCGAGTCCGCAAGCTCGTCCACACCGTTAAAATCGATATCGCCGATGAGACAAGGGCAGAGCGCTTTGATCTTGTCTTTATTCGCTTCGAAGACGTCTTTCACATGTTGCAGATTCGCTTCGTACGGAACGCCGACGATCACGGTGGGATAGGAATCTTCACGGCTCTGGTTGATAAAGATCTTGATGGTGCTGTTGTTTGCCACGCGGATGTCGCCGCTGTAATTGATGAGCTTGGTGTTGCGGATGCCGATCTCCTGCACGGTGCCGCGCCAGCCGTCGATGGTGACGATGTCGCCAACCTGAAGGGTCCCGTCGCACACGAGGAAGATGCCCGCTACGACATCGGCGATGAGGCTCTGCATGCCGAGCCCGACGATGAGCGTAAGGATGCCTGCGCTTGCGATGAGCGCGCCGACATTGAATCCCCACACCGCAAGAACGGCGATGACGCATGCGACCCAGATCACGACTTTTAAGATGCTGTTTACGAGTTTTCCGATGGTGATCCGTCTCGGCGTTGCTCTGAAGACTTTCGCGATGATCGAGCAAACAACGTAGAGCACGAGCAGGGTGACAAAGAGGACCTGCGCGGTGCTGAAAAGTTTCGGAATGATGGAGTAAATGAAATTCACCAACGCACCATTGCTCTCTTTTTGCGCAAACCAACCGTTTTGCGCGTCATTGATCTGATTGTAAAAGACAAAACTCAAAACCGTGATCGCCGCGAAGACGAGGAGCAAGATCAGCCCGGCGTAAGTTAAACCCTTTCCTTTTTTTGCTTTTTCCGACATAAGATGCCTCCTTTTTTTGCCATTATACCACTGTGAATTCGTGATGTCAAGCGCTTGGCAATAAGAAGCCGAAGGCGCCGCGCGGCTTTATGCCGCGCGGCGCCTTCCCCGTCATTCCGTCATAGGAGGATGCAAATGACCCCACCCTTCCCCTCGTTGACGATTTTCGTTACCGTTTTACGCATCTTCTTTTGCAGTTTTTCCTCCATGGAACGGTTTTTATGGTACAGTTCCTCGCCGAGCGTCTCGCGGAGCGTTCTGCCGAACATGTTGGTGTTCCACGCCTTTTCGGGCTCCTGCGTCATCCCCTCGGAGAGTTCTTTTACGAAGGCTTCGCTGCGTTCGAGATCGCCGAGCGCGGGGCTCACTTCTCCGGAGACATCCACGCGGATGATGTGATAACTCGGTGCGGCGGCGTGCAGGTTCACCCCGACCCTGCCGCTCTTTTTCACGACCTTCGGCTCGTCGAGGCTCATCTCGTCCCCGTCGGGCGGAACAATGCCGTACCCGTTCTCCTCCGCCTCCGCAAACGCCTTTCCAACGCGGTCGTAGAGTTTTTTCGCCTTGCCGAGAGAGGCGACATAGCTCATGAGCGCAAAGTCGTTCCCGATCTCCACGCCACACTGTTCTCCCAAAATGCGATAGAAGGCGCCTTCCTTGGCGGAGACCCGCACATATGCCCTGCCGGTGGCGGGTTCGAGCTTCATGGAGACGGGCGGAAGAAGCAACTCGCTCTCCGCGTACAGCCCGTCGAGCAGTGCGCAATCGCTCATCTTGTTGATCTTCGGCGCGAGCGTGCGCAGCCCCGAAAGTACCTCGGCAATCATCGCGCTGTCGGCTTCGAGCACCCGTGCCCAGTCGGGCAAGTCGACGTCGATGGAGAGAACGGGGAACTCGTAGAGCACTCTCTCGAGCACCCCGCCGATCTCTTCCGCCGTGAGCTTTTCCGCATTCGCGGCGACTACGGGTACGCCGTATTTGGCTTCGAGCGCGGAGCGAAGTTCTTCCGCCTCCTCCGGCTCGGTGCAGTTGAGCAGAATGACGAACGGCTTGCCGATGTTTTTCAGTTCTTCCGCCGCAAGCGCCTCCGCCTCTTCATAAGAAGCGCGGGGGATCCCCGTCACGGACCCGTCCGTCGTCACGAGCACGCCGATCGTGGAATGGTCGCGGATCACTTTCCGCGTTCCCTCCGCGGCAGCCGCTTCGAAGGGCATGGGCGCATCGCTCCACGGCGTTTTGACGAGACGGGGACTCCCCTCCTCGTCGAATCCCGTCGCTCCCGCCACGGGGAAGCCCACACAGTCGATGAGCCGCACCTTCGCAGTCGCCTGTTTGAATGTGATCTCGGCGGCTTCCTCGGGCACGAATTTCGGCTCGGTGGTCATTACCGTCTTCCCCGAACCGGACTGGGGCAATTCATCCGTCATGCGCTGTTTTTTTGCGCCTTCGGCTGCGGGAAGCACGAGCTCTTCCATGAACTTTTTGATGAAAGTGGACTTCCCCGTACGCACGGGTCCCACCACTCCGAGATAGATCTCTCCGCCGCAACGGGCGGCAATGTCCTCGTAAACGCTGTAATTTTCCATAAAAATAAACGCCTCCGCCGAAAGTCCTTGCTTGAATAACTTATGGCGACGGGCGTTTGAATATGCCGATTTTTCGAAATGTTTTTTCAGTGTCGGCGTGTTTCGATCTGCGCGCGGCACTCGTATTTACTGTCTTTGAGAATGATCTCGCCGAATGCGTCGGCGACGATCTTTCCGCCAAGCGGATTTTTGACCGAAGCGATCCCGCCCACGATCTCCGCATCGACCTCGCTGTATTCGAAGGCGAGATCGCAATCCTCCATCGTACAGCCGACGAGGCGCAGGTTTTTGCAATAGCAAAACGGTTGCGTTCCTCTGATGCGGCAATTGACGAGCGTGAGCCCGTCCGAATACCAGCCGATATACTCCCCGTCGAGATCGCAATCTTCCGCAACGACGTTCCGCGCATGCCAGAACGCGTCTTTCGTCTTGAATTTCGCGTGTTTCAACGTGACGTTTTTCGTATACTGGAAAGAGTATTTGCCCGAAAGTTCCAACCCGTCGATCCCGAGGTCTTCGCTCTCGAAAAATGCGTACTCGGAGACGAGTTTTCCGCCCTTTACCGTAACCCGTTTGCATCGCCACCCGAACTCGGGAGAGACGGCGGAGATGTCTTCGAGGGAGACGTCTTCACACTCCCGAAGCGCTTTGATGCCGTTCATCGTGCAGCGCACGAGCGCAACGTCGCGGTCGTACCAAAGCGCGGCGCGGCAATGCTCGGTCATTTCGCAGTCTTCCACCCGCAACCGAAGGCAGTGCCACATCGGATACCGCAGCGCCATATGACAGCGCTTCACCACGAGGTCCGTGCTCTCTTTGAGGAAGGACTCCCCATCCTCCTCGCCCTCGAAGCGGCAGGCTTCGACGACCGCGCCCCTTGTATTGTAGAGCGCACGTTCCTGTCCGAACGTTTTATTACGGATATACTGCATCTTATTCCTTCTTCCCGTCCGAGGATACGGGCATCTGCGACTGCTCCATGATCTCGAGATAATAAGGGTCGTTCGAAAAATCACGGATACGGGTATATTCGCCGCCGAGCGCTTCGATCGCGTATTTGAGTTCCCGATATTCGAGATAGTTCGTCTCGTCCCGGTCGATATAGTCGAGCAAGACGGGAAGCGCGCGGTCGTCGCCGTAGCTTGCGAGATAGCTCGCGTGCATGGGAAGTTCGTCCGGCGAGGTGCGGAACGCCGTCATGAGGATCTCGAACACGCGATCGTCTTTCTGTTTGCAACGGGAGAGGATCTCGAGCATGTATTCCCGCTCCACGTGGTCTTCCCAAAAGCGGAGCGCGCGCTCCTTCGCACTGTCCGCATCCCCTTTCAACCGCTCGACGACGGTATCCTTCACTTCCGGGTCGAGATCCCCCGTGAGGAGGTCGAAATACACATCGAACGCCTTCACGCTGTCTCCCGCGAGATTGACGGCAAGGGTGACAAGTTCCTCGTTATCGCTCTTCATGAGAGCAAGAAGTCCGTCCGGACAATCCCGCGATTGCAACTCGTTGCAGAGGAAGTCGGAGACCGGCACCCCTTCCCGCACATGCGCGGCGAGCGTTTCCACAAGCTCCTCGTCGCTCATTTCTGCATAGTAGCCCTTGGGGGTGTTGCCCGCGCTTTTGAGAAAGGTATCGCCGAAGCTCCTGTATAACTTCGGGATGATGCTCTCCCACTGCTTTTCGGTGTATTTCCCGAAATTTTCTTCCATGTATTCGGAAAGTTTTTTATCGAACATTCCGTCGAAATCAAACAGTTTTTTCATCGGTATTGTGCCCTATATCACATAGTTGAGGATCGCTTTCACGATGGGCAAACTTGCCTCAAAATGCTTTGCGATCTCCTCCACGGAGCGCTCGGCGTCCTTCATGCGCGCTTCGCGGAAGATGGCTGCGGCGAGCGCCTCCTGTTCCTCGGCATAATCGAGCGCCTCCGCTTCTTCGAGCGCGCGGTAGATGTCCTCGGCGGCGGCAATGATCTTTTCCTCGTTTTCCTCTCCGATGATCGCATATTTGACGTAGACCTCGGTAAAGGCGTTCATAAACGGCGTCCGCTTGCGGTTGCCGATATGCAATTTGTGTGTGAAAAATTCCCGATATAAGCTGCACATCACCACGCCGTAGGAATTTTCTTCGTTACGGTGGATGAGTTCGGAGAGAATGGCGAACTTGATGCTTTCGGAGACGTTATAATCGAGCAGCACTTCTCTGACGAGGGCGTCGCAACGGCACTTGACCGCCACGGTACCCGCGAGCATCTGCAATTTGTCGTCCCGTCCGTCGAGTTGGTCGAACGCCAGACGAAAATAATCCTCGATGACGGACAGCTCCGCAAATTGCTCGGCGTCCGCGTGTCTTGCCTTGCTCGCCGCCAGGAAAAAGGAGAGAACATTGCGATATTCTTCGTCGGGCAAGCGGTAAAAATAGGTCATCGGAAAAGCTTTCTCGTTGCCATCGAGGAGCTCGCGCATGCGCACGAGGTAATACTTCGCGATCGCCTTCCGCGGATAGACGGTCGTCAGCAATTCGAGTGAATCGACGGCTTCCTCTGTCCGTCCCGTGCGATAGGCGGCGACGGCGTGGAACCAAAGCGCGTCGTCGCTGTAAGGCGTCTTCGTTTTGAGGCGGGTGAGTTTTTCATACGCCTCCTCGTCCAAGCCCGTTTCACAGAGCGCGGTCGACACACGGAACAGGTCTTCGGCGGAGTCCGCTTCCGACTTTGCGAGCCGTCTGCCCACCTCGCGGGCGCCCTCGGTATCCCCCTTTGCGCCGAGAACGGCACAATAAGTGGTGAGCGCATGCACATTATCGGGATAGAATTCGAGAAGTTTCGCACATTCATCCGCGGCGCCCGATACGTCCCCTTCGAGGAGCAGACACATTGCCGTCAGCCCCGACGCGGAGGGATAGTCCTTGCTCTCGGGCGCGATCTCGGCAAGCGCTTCGCGGGCGCCGTTCAGATCGCCCTCCTTGATACACTCGATGCCGCGGAAAAGATATTCGGAGTCCTCCACCCCGCCGTCTGCGGAATGCACGAGGCGAAGCGGCGGACGCGTCGGATCGGGCTCCGGCATCTCTTCTCCGTAGATATGGCGGAGATAAAGATTGGATTGGAAGGTGTCGCCCAAATTCATAAACGCATAGGACAGTCCCTCGTATCCCTCCGAGAAATCCGCCTCGTTGCAGGTGTCGAGAAAGCGGAACCACGCATCCACGCAGAGATGCCACAGTCCCAATTCTTCGTAGACCGCGGCATAGAGTGCGGAGGCGTCGGCAGAGGGCTCGTACATCTCCCCTCGCTTATTGAGCATTTTCAGCGCACCGAGAAAGTCCCCCGAGCCAAAGCGCTTTTCCGCGCTTTCCAACAGGAATTCCTCGTCAAACGTCAGTTGTTTTATCTTATCTTCGCTCACTTTTTCTTCCCGCCGAACAGTGCGGCGACATCCTCCCTGCCGAACAGATAATCGGTGTTACAATCATGACAATGGACGACGATCTCGCCCGCCTCTTCGAGCAGGCTTTCGGCGTCCTCCCTGCCCATGGAGAGTACGGCGGAAGCCGCCTTCTCCCGCGAACAACGGCAACGGAACGAGATCTCGCGCACGGCGGCGTCCGTAACGCCGAATTCTTCCTCGAGGAGCCTCTTTGCTCCCTTTTCCGCAATGAGCGCCGAAATGTTCGAAAAAAGCCCGATCTTTTCTTCGGCAAAGGAGATCGCCTCCTCGCTCGCCCCGGGCATGGGCTGCAAAAACACCCCGCCCGCGCCGAGACACTCTCCGTTCGGCGCAACGAGCACGCCCAGCGCGATCGCCGTGGGGCGCTGCTCGCTCGTAAGGAAATATGCGGAAAAGTCCTCCGCGATCTCGCCCGTCAACAGCTCGCTCGTCCCCACAAAAGGGATCCCCTCGCCGTCGTCCCGTACGACCCGCAGCGTGCCGTGTTTTCCGACGCACCCGCCCACGTCGAGCTTCCCGTCCGCACGGGGCGGAAGAACGAGGTCGGGCACCGTGATATACCCCCGCAGCCGCAGTGCGCCGTCACCCGACACGGAAATTTTCCCGCCCGCGCCGTCGCCCGCTACGGTGACATAGAGTGCGCTCTCCTCCGCTTTCAGCCAACTGCAAAGATATGCGGTCGCCGTCATCGTGCGTCCGAGCGCCGCCGCGGAGAGCGCGGAAAGGTGATGGCGTACGATCGCCTCCCTCACGAGCGCGGTGGTGTCGAGTACGGCGAGAGACACTTCCCTGCCGAAGACGAGCGCTTTGTAAATTTTACTTATTTCTTTCTGCATATGAAGTTGAGTCTGTCGCTCTCTTCCTTCGGTTCGCCGAGATGTCCTTCGACCGAAAGGAGTTCGAATCCCGCTTCCTCGAGCGCGGCAGTGATGTCCTTCTCTTCGTGGATATACTGAACATGCTGCTCATCCAACCGTTCGAACATGCCGTTCGCTTGCTTTACAAAGAGCGTAACATCCATTTCGATGCGGTTTTCCGTTCTGCGATTGAAGGATAAATATGTTACCTCATCCCGATCGTCCGCGCACACAGTATCCGCAACTTTTCGGCAA
>CANQRP010000016.1 GCA_947626305.1 uncultured Clostridia bacterium
CCTGCGGGAAGATGGATGGAATCCAAGAGCTTCGCGTTGGGGGAATAGATGTCGATGATACGTTTGTGCGTCCTCATTTCGAACTGTTCGCGCGAATCCTTATCTTTATGGGGACTCCTGAGGATGGTGACGATCTCGCGTTCCGTGGGAAGCGGAATGGGACCTGAGATCTTCGCTCCGCCCTTTTGCATGGTTTCGACGATGCGGCCCGCCGCTTGGTCCACGAGTTCGTGGTCGTACGCCGAAAGTTTGATCCTGATTTTTTGGCCTGCCATTGTTCCTTACTCCTTTTTTATACTAACTTGGTTTTGCTTACGTCAACTTTACCGTGCGTATCGAGGTCTTCGGCAGTAAAAAACACCTTTTGTTTTTGCGGTGTTTTCACGCAAAAGCCTCGGTTAGTCGCAGAAGTCGTGCTTCCACACTTGTCAACGGAAATTATCTGCCGAGGGGCTTTCCTGCCTCGATTTTTCAGTAACTTCCCGTCTCAACCCTATACGCCACAATAACGCAGCTTGATTATAATACCATAATGTCAAGCCGCTTGTCAACGATTTTTATGCGCAAATTCCGACTTTTTCCATCGAATCGGCGCTATTTTTGCCAAAAAACAAAAAAAAGAGGAAGAGACTTCTCTCCCTCTTCGGTTTTACAGTCTGCCTGCGGCGGCAAGGATGATGATATAGACGATCGTCAGCGCCGCAAGAGTTGCGAGCATGGGAATGACCATCTTCTTCATCACGGTAAAGAACGTGCGCGCCTGTTCTTTGAGCGGCGTCTTTTGCCGCGGCGTTTTTTCTTTCCGCGTGCCGCTCATATCGGCAACGGTGGAACCGTCATCGTAATAGATAACTTTTACTTTCTTCTCTTTCGGCTTTTCCGGAAGCTGTTCCTCCGTTTTTTGTTCCTTTTTGCGCATCAATTCTCCCCGGCTTCGTCCTGCAACGAAACTGCCTTGACGGGGCCATTCACCTCGCCCTGCGGATAGCAATGGCAGGCGGCGAAATGCCCGGGTTCGTACTCTTTATAGACGGGCGCGATATGGCTGCATATCTCCTTTGCCATCGGGCAACGGGTATGGAACTTGCACCCTTTCGGAGGATTTGCGGGCGAGGGGATGTCCCCTTTCAGCACGATGCGGTTCATCTTCACGTCGGGGTTGGGATTGGGTACCGCCGAGAAGAGCGCCTGCGTATAAGGGTGCAGGGGATTTTCGAAAATGCTCTTCTTGTCCCCAAATTCCACCATCGAGCCGAGATACATCACGCCGATCCGGTCGGAAATGTGCTTTACGACGGACAGATCGTGCGAGATGAACACGTAAGTGAAGCCCATCGTCGTTTGGAGCTGTTTGAGCAGGTTGATGATCTGCGCCTGGATGGACACGTCGAGCGCGGAGACGGGTTCGTCGCAAATGACGAGCTTGGGCCGGACCGTGAGCGCGCGGGCGATGCAAATTCTTTGGCGCTGGCCGCCCGAGAACTCATGCGGATAGCGTTCGTAATAATAATCGCGCAGGCCGCACTGCTCCATGATTTTAAGAACGTAGTCCTTGACTTCGTTCGGCGGCACGATCTTGTGTACCTTTACGGGTTCGGACAGGATCCCCCCCACCGTACTGCGCGGAGGCAGCGAGGAATAGGGGTCCTGGAAGATGATCTGCATCTGCGTGCGGAGAGGGCGCATTTTGGAGGGCTTGTACTTGGCGATCTCCTGCCCCTCGAAAAAGATTTGCCCGTCCGTGGGTTCGTGGAGCTTTAAGATCGTTCTGCCGAGCGTCGTTTTGCCGCAGCCCGATTCGCCCACGATGCCGAGGGTCTCCCCCGCTTTAAGTTTGAACGAGACGTCGTCCACGGCGCGGAGAGATACCAGCACCTTGCCCGACATCGACTTTTTGATGGGGAAATATTTTTTGAGGTGCCTGACTTCGAGCAAAACGTCGGGGTCGGGCGGAAGATCCATATCCGCTTTGGCCTGCTCGTCCCGCGCGGCCTGCTCTTTTTCGGCTTCGAGCGCGTCGTCGAACGAGGCAAATTCTCCGCCTTTCGCCTGTTCCCGTTCCTCTTTCAGCTCCTCTTTTTCGAGCGCCTCTTCGTAAGATTCTGTCTTTTTAATACTCATTGGCGTTCTCCTCGGCGCCGTTTTCGGCGTTTTCGTCTCCGTAAAGATGGCAAGCGACCCAGTGGGTAGGGCTCACCTGCACCATTTCGGGGTAATCTCCGTAGCACTTTTCGTTGCAACCCGAGCAACGCTCGCGGAAATAACAGTAGTTGGGCATGTTGACGGGGTTGGGAACATTGCCGGGGATATTGAAGAGGGAATCCGACTTCGAATCCATCGTGGGTTTGCTCTTTTGCAGACCGATCGTGTAGGGGTGCTTGGGATCGTGGAAGATCTCGCTCGCCGTCCCCTGTTCGATGATCCTGCCCGCGTACATGACGACGACGTAGTCCGCCATTTCCGCGATCACGCCCAGATCGTGGGTGATGAGCAGAATGGAGCCGTTGATACGGTCTTTAAGGCCGCGCAAAAGGTCGAGGATCTGCGCCTGGATGGTGACGTCGAGCGCGGTGGTCGGTTCGTCCGCGATGATGAGGCGGGGATTTCCTTCGAGCGCCATAGCGATCATCACGCGCTGGCGCATGCCGCCCGAAAGCTCGTGCGGGTAAGACTTATACACCCGCTCGGGCATTGCGATGCCCACGAGATTGAGCATCTCGATGGAGCGGCGCTTCGCCTCCTCTTTCGTGGCCCCCGGGACGTGCAGGAGGGTGACTTCGTCGAGCTGGTTCCCGATCGTAAACACGGGGTTGAGCGACGTCATCGGCTCCTGGAAGATCATGGCGATCTGCCGACCGCGGAGACGGTACATCTCCTTGATGGGCATCTGCGCGATGTCGAACACTTTCTCCTCCATTTCGTAGAGCTTGGTGCCGTATTCGTCGCGCTTCTGTCTGCGTTCGGTGACGGGATTTCCGTCTTTATCGAGTTTTTGCACGAGCAGGGGTTTGAACACTTTTCTCCCTTTCTCGTCCGTCTTCTGTCTGCGCTCGGTGAGCGGCTGTCCGTCCTCGCCGAGAACGGGTTCCAGAACGGGTTTGAAGAGCTTTCTGCCCTTTCCGTCCGTGCGTTGGCGGCGCTCCGTAATGGGGTCGCCGTTTTCGTCGAGCTTGGGTTCGAGAATGGGCTTGAATACCTTTTTCCCGTTCTCGTCCCTCTTCTGCCTGCGCTCCGTCACGGGCTGGCCGTTTTCGTCGAGCTTGGGTTCGAGAATGGGCTTGAACACCTTCTTGCCCTTCTCGTCTCTCTTCTGCCTACGCTCCGTCACGGGGTTGCCGTTTTCGTCGAGCTTCGGCTCATAGACGGGACGGGTCATCTTTCTGCCCTTGTTGTCGTTTCTCTGTTTGAATTCCCTGACGGGCTCTCCGTTTTCGTCGAGCATGGGCTTGCCGTTCTTTCCGAGAACGGGATAGAGAATGGGGTTGCCCTCCGCGTCCGTCCACCACACAGGCTCCGTCCCCGTCTTTTTCATGACGGGTTCAAAAACGGGCTGGCCGTTTTCATCGTCGTCCCAGACGGGTTCCATCCCCTTTTTCACATAGACGGGTTCAAAAACGGGCTGGCCGTTTTCATCGTCGTCCCAGACGGGTTCCATCCCCTTTTTGTCGTAGACTTGATCGAAGATCGGCTGACCGTTCTCGTCCTCCGCCCATTCGGGTTCCATGCCCACCTTTTTCATGACGGGAACGTACACGGGCTGACCGTTTTCATCGTCATCCCAGACGGGTTCTTTGCCTTTTTTCGCATAGACGGGGTCGAAGATCGGCTGGCCGTTTTCGTCGTCCTCCCAAATGGGAATGGGCTTGCCGTCCTCGCCGAGCTTAAAGTCGAACGATTTGAAGCGGATGCCGCCCTCCACGATCTGCCCCTGCGGCCCCTGCAACAGGCGCATGACGGACATGCTCGTGACGGACTTTCCGCAGCCCGATTCGCCCACGATACCGACGGTGGCGCCTTGCGGCACGTTGAACGTAACACCGTTCACCGCCTTCACCACGCCCTGATCGGTAAAGAAATAGGAATGCAGATCTTCCACCTCGAGAATGTTCGAAGAGTCCTTCATGTCGGTGACGAATTCGGACTCCTCCGCCTTGCGGTTCTTGAATTTCTCGAGTTCCCGCATCACTTTGTTGTTTTCTTTGGCGATGGCGCGCACTTCCTTGCCCGAGAGGTAGTGTTTTTCCTCCTTGGCGGGAGCCTCGCCCTCCGTCTTTTTCTTGAACAAACTCATGTTATCTCCTCATCTTGGGGTCGAGCGCGTCTCTCAGACCGTCACCCACAAAGTTGAACCCGAGCACCGCAATGATGATGCAAATTCCGGGAGGGCCCCAGATGTTGAAGTAGTTCGCGAGAATTTCGGCATCTTCCGCCGCATTGACCATGGAGCCCCACGACGCGAACGGCGCCTGTACGCCGAGCCCGAGATAGGAAAGAGAGGCTTCGTACAGGATCATGCTGCCGAGCGAGAGGGTCATGGAGACGATGAGCTGGGGCATGACGTTGGGCACGAGATGTTTGAAGATCTTTCGCCCCGTGGAGTACCCCATTGCCTCCGCCGCCACCATGTATTCCTGCTCGCGAAGGAACAGGATCTGTCCGCGCACGAGCCGCGCCGTTCCCGACCAGGAGAAGATGGTGAGGAAGATCATCAGATAGTAGATCCGATCCCCTCCCTTTACGCCGATGGCGTCGAGCACCGAGCCCAATATAAGCAGGATGGGAAGCCCCGGCAGGCACATGAGGATATCGCAGATACGCATGATGACGTTATCGATCTTGCCGCCGAAATACCCCGCGATGCCGCCGAAGATGACGCCGATGATCATGATCGCAAATACGGCGATAAAGCTGATGAGGATGGACTTCTGTCCGCCGTACATGAGTCGCACGAACACGTCGAGCCCCGTCTGATCGGTCCCGAGCCAGTGAGACGCGCTCGGGTAAGAGCGTCTGTTGATGAGCGTGCGCACTTCCACCACCTGGTAGAAGCTGTCTTTCATGGCATCCTTTTCTTCGACGACGTTGCCGTTTGCGTCGACGTATTCGCCGTCCGCGTTCTTGCGCGAGACTTCCACAAGCTTGGGAACGCCGTAGTCGATGAGCCCGTTGTAGTCCGTTTCGGTCTCGCCCCATCCGCCGTATTCGTTGGGGATGGCGGACATGATGAGCGGCCCCACCCACGAGAAGAGGATGAGGGAGAGGATCATGACAAGCCCGATGATGGAGAGCTTACTGCGGAAGAACCGCCGGGCGACCATTCTGCCGGGGGACATGAGCCTGACGTTTTTATCGAGCGGCTTTTCGCCGTCCGGAATGTTCGATTCAGGGAGCGCTTCCGCCGAAAGATCCACGTTTTCGTTGAATTCTTCGTTCATGAAAGACCCCCTTTAAGAAAGTTTGACCCGAGGGTCTACGACCATATACATGAGGTCGGACAGCAGCACGCCGATGACGGAGAGGAAGGCGAGGAACATATTGTATGCCATAATGACATTGACATCGCCCGCCTGCGTCGCTTGCAGTGCCCAGTTTCCGATGCCGGGAAGCCCGAATACATTCTCGGTGATCATTGCGCCCGAGAACAGGGAGGGAAGCACGCCCGCCATCATGGTGACGATGGGGATCATCGTATTGCGGAAGGCGTGTTTATAGATGACCTTGTTCTCTTTGAGCCCCTTTGCCCGCGCCGTGCGGATATAGTCGGAGTTGAGCACTTCGAGCATGTTCGTTCGCATATAGCGCATGGTGCCGCCGATGCCCAAAATGACCGTGGACACGATGGGCAGCGTTAAGTGGCGCAAATAGTCGCCGATCTTCTCGATGAAATTCATATTGAGCGCGCTGTTCTCGAGCCCGGACGGATAGAACCAGTTCAGGGGCGCGGTGGCGAATGCCTTTTGCAGCACTCTTCCGAGGAAGAACGAGGGCAACGAAATACCCACCATGACGAGCACGGTGACGACATAGTCGCGAATGGAATATTGGTGCGTTGCCGCAGTGACGCCGAGGGGGATCGCGATCATATATTCGAAGATGATGGCGATGAAGGCGACGGCAAAGGAGACGCCCATGTGATCGGCGATCTCTTTGATGACATCGCCGCCCGTGACGAAGCTGTTGCCGAAATCGAGTTTGCACATCGACCAAAGCCACGTGCCATACCCCGAAAGCATATCCCAGAACGTGGGATCGGGAGAGAGCTTGTAGCGCCTGTAAAGCTGCTCCATGATCTCCTGCGAAGCGCCCTTATCCTGCCCGAGCTTCGCGACCTGCTGTTCCACAAAGTCGAACGGCATACATCTGACAAGGACATAGATGATCAAGGAGACGCCGAGCAAAATGATGATCGAGAGCCCCAATCTTTTGAGAATGTATTTGAGCATGATTTACTCCGTTCGCCCTGCCGGGGGAAGCCCCGCGGCAGGACGTTTCCGTGATGTTGTATGCCGCGTCGGCGGCAGACGGTGTTACGTCAGTCCGTGAACTCGAGTTCCCAGATCTTCGCAAGCGGCGAAGTGTAGGGGTTGACCGCAAGCTCGCCCTTTTCGTTGTGCGGCATAGACGATTCCTTGATGACGTTGAGGTTGTAGGCGTAGAGCGTCTTTCTCTGATAGAGCGGGAGCTCCACGGCGAGGTCGAGCACCAACCCCATTGCCTCCTTGTAGATGGCGGCACGATCCGCTTGCACGTTGGTCTCGCGGGCGTCGTCGATCTTTTCGGAGAGTTCGTTGAGGATCGAGCGCTCATCGTTGTATTCGGCGTTTGCGGTGTTCTTGATGGCGGGGTAGCCCCAGGCGAGCACGCTCGTTGCGGTGGAGTTCTTATGATACACCTGATACATATCGGGGTCGATGGTGGAGCCCCAGGCAGCCGCCCAAACCTGAAGGGAACCCGTGGAGAGTTTGGTAAGCGCATTTGCGTCCGGCTTGATGGTAACTTCCCAACCGAATTCCGGGCTATTCAGAATATCCGCGGCGTTCTTGAATACGAGATAGGCGGGGTGGTCGTACATGTTGGCGCCCGCGATGGTGAACTCGATCTCGAGAGCGGAATTGCCGGGAGCTACGCCCTCTTCATCCATATACTGCTTGATGAGCTTTCTCGCGTTCTCCTCCGTCCACACCGAGGGGATATAATCGTGCCGATTGTCGTCATCCATGTTCGCGGTGGGATTGGCGCCGTTGTATGTGGTGCCCGCCTTTCTCGGGTATGCCCAACTCACGCAGGACATGGGCCAATAGATGTTCTCCGCCGTACCGGACTGATAGTATTCGAGGGCGAGCGCCGTATTCATTGCCGCCATGAGCGCCTTGCGGAGCCCGAGCTTGGGCACTTTTTCCGCATTGATGCCGATGTAGCCGTAGCCGAGCTGCCAGCTGTCCACCGAGCCGATGCCCTTGCCCTTGAGCTTTTCGATCGTTTCGGCGTTAGTGTTGGTGAATTGCGGGCTGACAAAGTGCACCTGACCGCTTTCGAGAGAGGAGAGCGCGTTGGCGATGGGCGTCTCCATATAGTGCATGTGCTCGATCTTGGGTACAAACTTGCCTCTATTATGAACGGTGTCCCAGTCTGCCTCTACGCCGTTCAAAGAGAAGTTTTTGTTTGCTTTATAGTAGACGATGTTGTTGCTGAAGAAGCCCTCCGCGGTGGGGTTGTCTCTGTCGTTTGCATCCGTTGCGACATAGGGACCCGCACCGACGGGGACCTTGTTCTTGCTCACGCCATAACTGTTCTTGCCCTGGAGGATGTTCGTCTGGAAATCGAAATCCGCCCATGCGACGCCGAACTTGTTGTTCTCGATATCGATCTCGGTCACGTTCTCCCAGGTGTGCTTTGCCTTGTCGTCCTGAAGTTTCTTCTTCGTGACGTCCGAGTTGCCGCCCTTATCGGAATAGTAGTGATAGGGCGCCACGGTGAAGCCGAAGTTCCACTTTGCCTTGGGGTCGATCTTGTTGATGGTGATGCGCAGAACGTCGTACTCGCCCGCATTCTTGGGTGTGCCGTCCTCGTTGTGCTCCTGCGCGACCGGGTAGGTCTTGTTGCCGATCGTCACCTCGGTCTGACTCGTGTTGTGCCCGAGGGAGACGATGCCTTCGATGCTCTTGTAACCGAGCGCCCCGTCCGGCAGCTTCCCGTGCAGAAGGACGTCCTTCGCCTTGCCCATAAATTCATTGTACAACTGGGTGCCCGTCGCCCAATATTGCAGGATCTGGTCGAACGCGCCCTGAACGTTGCTGTTGTAAATGAAGTTGATCGCCTTTTCCTCGGTATTTACGGTTTCATAGTTGTAGTTGAGGGTCGCCTTGGCGATCTTGCTCCTGTCGTATTTCCCCTCTGCATCGCGGGGATACTCGATCTCGACCCAGTTCTCCGCATACATGAAGGAGATGATCTCATCGAATCCCGTTCCGACCTGCTTGCTGTTGCGGTAAATGGGCGCAGATTTATAGGGTTCGTCGATGTAGGCATCGCGCGCACTTGCGAAATCGCTTTTCAGCTCTTCTCTGAACTTGGTGAGAGCGTTCTCGTAGTCCTCCGCGAGCTGCTTTACGCCGGCGGCATTGTCGCTCTCCCCGATCGACTCAAGGTAAGCGGGGCTGCACGTATGAGCATTGATGGCAGCTTTCATTTCGTCTTCGGTCGCCGACTTTTTGCCGTCGGTCTTATCGAGCTCCGCAACTTCTCTGAAAAGGTTGACAAGCTCCGCCCTGCGGTTGATTGCATATAAGTTTGCGGTATTCGTCGTCTCGTCTTCCGCCTTGTCGTCGCTCGTCTCCGTCTGGTTTCTGTACGTCTGCAAGCCGACGATGTCCGTCGAATACATGGTGGAGGAACCGGTGTACACGGGGTCGAGATAGACGTAGAGGTTGAACATGACGTCATTCATCGTGAGCGGTACGCCGTCCGAGAATTTGAGCCCGTTTTTGAGGACATAGTAATAGGAAGTTTGACCTGCTTGGCCTGCGGTCGGGTCGTATTCTTCCTTGTAGTCGAGCACGACGGTGGGTTCGTCGTTGCCGTATGCGAGTTCGCCGTTTTCATCGGTGGAGAGCATGGAGATCTGCGTCTGCCCCACAACGTCCATATCCGTCCCTGCGGTGGAATAGAAGGGGTTGTAGAGCTCGTTGAGATCTTCCGTCATGATGACGAGCGCGTCTTTGAAGGTGGGAATACCGCCGCATCCCGCCAAAACGCCGGCGCTGCCCATGCAAAGTACCGTACCTACCGACACTGCGATCGCACGAAGAGCGAATTTACGTTTCATTTTCCTTATCTCCTTTTTATTCTTCTTGGTTCAAAAATTTTTTCAGCTGATTTCGATTTCGCCCGTTGCGGGGTCCGTAACGGTCGCCTTCTTGTTGTCCACTTTCAAGGTGATCCCCGAAAGCGAAATGCCGCACGTCACAAAGTTGCCCGAGAGCAAGCCGATGTCGTAGGGATACCGCGATTCCGCCATCCCCGTATCGGGGTTGAAGCCTCTGTCTACATAGATGCCGTCCCCGATGAACAGCGTGCCCGTCACTTTTACGTTCGTCATGGTAGCCTCGGCGCTGAGTTCGCCCGCAAACAACCCGAACATGGCACCCGACCTGCGGGAAGCCTGATTGATGTTGCACGTGATGTTTTCAAACGTGATGTCTTCGAAGCGGGCGCTCGCCGTAATGGTGCCGAACAGCCCCCCTCTCGTATCATCCGAGGAATTGTCCTGATTGATGACGACGCCGGAGATCGTGTGGTTGTTCCCGCGGAAGATCCCGCCGTAGCTGCTCCCGACGCCGAACGGCCATTCGTCGTTCTCGTCGTATTCGAGGTCGGCAAGCAAATTATAGCAACGGTTTGTGCCCTTGTTCTTTGCAAGCTGCTCCTTGGTGCGGATGCGGTACCAAAGCCCGTTCTCCCAACTCGCATAATAGCGGGAGACGTTTTTCGTCGCCGTTGCCGTTGCCTCGTCCCACGTGCCGTTGTTTTGAAGAGAGCCGAGCGCGTTCGTCTCGTTCTCCCAATCGGCTTCGCTGGCGTACACGGAGAGGAGGGTGCGGTCGCTCGGACCGGAGAGCTTTCCGTATTCGAGCACGCCCGTCTCGTCGTTCCATGCGGGAACGGTGAGCGTTTTGTCTTCCTCGGTGGCGAATTGGGGATTGTACCGATAGGACGACACGGTGTACCACGACATGCCTTTATCGATGAACACGGTGCCCCCGCACGGTTCGGTGATCGCATTTCCGTCCGAGTCCAACCGATCCGTCTCCACGGAGGCGGTGCAGCGCTCGGGTTGCGTTTCCTGGTAGTAGGAGGTATTGCACTTTTCGCACATCCATTCCCGCTCCTGCCCCTGCAACTCGAAGGAGAATTCGGGCACCCACGCCGCATACAGCGTGAAGGCGTATCCCGCTCCCTCTTCGTAGACGAAATCGTCCCGCGTGAGGAGGGTGTCGAAGTCCCACTTTTCCGCATAGGAATAGCCCTGCGGCTTGCCGTATTCGGAATAGTAAGCCTTTTGAGGGTTTCCGTCCTCATCGTACACGATGTTCCCCTCCGCGTCGTAGAGGTCGCCCTCTACGGTGCAGGGGTTCCCCTCTTCGTCGAGCGGGGTGCCGTTCTCGTCTACGCGGGCTTCCCGCACGGCGTACCACCCCGCAAGGAAGTAGCCGTTGCGTTCCACGTTGTAAAAGTTGTTCGGACCGCGCCCGGTATCGTCGGGAGCGTAGAGCTTGACGCCCTGCCGCACCCGTTCGGAACTGTACACGTTCACGATACTGCTGTTTTGCTTGCCCGCCGCCTTTCCGCCGTTCGCGTCGAAGCAGACGGAAAAATCGTATCCCGCTTCGGCGAACTCCGGATAAGGACTGCGGTTTGAGCTGCATGCGCCGAAGACGAGCGTCCCCGCGCACAGAGCGGCAAGTCCGATAATGATTTTCGTTCTCTTTCTCATATTATTCTTCGTCCGATTTTTCTTCGGTCTCGCTTTCGTCGCCGCGATCTTCGGTTGCGGTCTCATCGTCGCCGCGATCTTCGGTTGCGGTCTCATCGTCGCCGCGATCTTCGGTTGCGGTCTCATCGTCGCCGTAGTCGTCGTAGTCGCCGATCTCGTCATCGTTGTCTTCGGTCTCTTCCGCGGGGTCGTTCTTTTTCTTTCTGAGAAGGACGACGAGAAGGACCGCTACGACGGCAGCCACACCGACCACGCCGAGGAGGATATACAACCAAAGGAGAGACGGCTTCTGCGGAGGTTCGGGTTCGGGAGAAGTCTCCTGCGCGAGCAGGGCGCGGATCCTGCCTTCCGCCGCTTCGAGCTTGCTCAGATTTGCGTTATAGACGCATGCTTTCTGATCTTGGGGCAGAGCTTCGTAGAGCGCTCTGATCTGCTCCACCATGTCGCGATCGTCCAAAGAGACGGTATCGGGCAGGGCGGCGATCATCTCGATGACCCTATTCGCGTCGTCGCCGATCGCGGTGGGACCGTCGAGCACGACATCGAAATACTGCTCATAGAGGAAGTTCTCATATCCCGTTCCGTTGATGGGACGGACCATGACAAGCGTTTTGTTCTTGTGGATCTCCCGACCTTCTGGAGTTCCGATCTCGGCAATGAAGTTGGCGCCGTAGAGCACGCAGGTCGAATCGGCGTTCCAGACGCGGAAATCGACCAGATTCAGCCCGAGGCGTTCGTTGCCGTTGGGATAGTAGCCGACCGACCATGCGATATCGAGCGGGATGCCGTTTTCATCCGCGTCGGTCTCGACGATGCTGTTGTACTGCTCTTCGAGGATGGGCGCATTGATGCTTGTAAAGGCGACCGCCGCAAGGTTGGCACAGCCGTAGAATGCTCTGTCGCCGATCGAGCCGACGCGACGACCGAGTTCGACGGAGAGTAGCCGGGAACCGAGGAACGCCTCGGCGCCGATCCGCACGACGTCGCCCCCGACGGTGAAGGACTTTCCTTCCTTCGCCATGGGATAGGTCACGAGGACGGACCCGTTGGGGCAACTGCCGTAGAGCACGCCGTCGACGACTTTCGCGGCGCTGCCTGCCTCGAAGGAGGTCTCGCCGGCTTGGTTTGTAAAGTCGCCGAGTTCACAGCCCGAGAAGGGATTTTCGCCGAGTTCCGCAATGGAAGTGCCGAGCGCGACGGAGGTGAGGGCGCTTTCCGCAAAGGCGAAGTCGCCGAGGGAGACGGCAGCGGTGAGATCCGCATGCTTCAATGCGATCCCGAGGAAGGAGCCGGACCCGAACGAGATCGCCTTGTCGAGCCCCTCCACCTCGGCGAGGTGATCGCAATACGCAAAGGCGTAATCGCCGAACGTGGCATTCTCGGCGACGGAGATCGCTTCGAGCGCCGTATCGTTGGCAAATGCCTGCGCGCCGAAGGTGGACACGTGGGAAAGATCGATGTCGGAAAGTGCGGGGCAAGCGCCGAACGCCATATCGGAAATGGTCGTGAGCGTTTCGGGCAGATGCACCGTGGTGAGCTCGGTGGCGTAGGAAAATGCGCCCATGCCGAGCGGGCTCTCCTCTTCGGGGTCGAGCCCCGTGAGCGTCACTTCGGTCAACGCGGGAGCAAAGGCGGTGACACCTGCCAACATCAAACCGACGTTGGGGTAATCGACATATACGGGCATCCGTCCCGAGAAGGCGAGAGCGCCGACGTGTTTGACTTGGGACAGATCGATGTCGTTGAGGAAGTGGCAGCAGTAGAACGCCTGATCGCCGATCGTCACGCCCGTGCCGAGCGTCACCGAAGTCAGCTCCGCGCCGTACACTCTGCCCCTGATCGTATAACTGCCGGAGCCTGCACCCGCGAATGCGGAGGCGCCGATGGTGACGTTATCGCCGATGGTGAGCTCGGTAAGCGCCGAGAGATAGGGCGACATATACAGCGTCAACGACTGGATGGTGCCGCTTGCAACGAGCACTTCGAGCAGCGTTGCGGAGTCGATCGCCGAGAAGGCGCCGCTGCCGACGGTGACGTTATCGCCGATTTTCACGGAGGACGTAGCGAAGTTTGCAAAGAACGCGCCCTCGCCGAGCGTGGAATTCTCCTTGATCTCGACGGACGTCAGGCTGTTGTTCTGCGCAAACCCGTAGTCGGCGACTTTCGCGTTTTCGGGCAGCGAAACCGTGCTGAGGTGGGTGCCCGCAAAGGCGCGCTCCCCGATCTCGACCCCTTCTGTGAGGGTGGGAAGAGTATTGATCGACGTTGCCCAGAAGGCGTAGTCGCCCACGCTTTCGACGTTGCCGAACGTGGTTTTATTCAGATTCGAACAACCTGCGAACGCATAGTCGTCGATTTTGGTGACTTTGGGAAGGTCGACGGTAGTGAGACGGTTCGCCGCGGCGAATGCGCCTATACCGACCTCGGTCGCCGTGGGAACGGAGAGCCGGGTGACGGAGGGCACCACGAGCGCGATCTTCGTGGAATTCTTCTCCAACAGATACTGTCCGTCGGACGACGCTTCGAAGTAGGGGTTGCTCCCGTCCACTTCCAACTTCGTGATCCGGGTACCGGTGAGCGCATAGGCGCCGATGACCGCCACGTCCTTACCGATCTTCAACTGAGAAAGAGAGGTGCATCCCGCGAAAAGTTCACTGGGAAGGACGGAGGCGTTGATCGACATGTTTGTAACACCGGTATAGCAGAACGCCGACGCGCCGACTTTGACCTTGTCCGCCATGATGTTCACGTTTTTGAGGTATTGATTCTCCGCAAACGCCGACACGCCGATGGATTGGGTGGATGCGGGAAGCGATACATCGGTGAGGCTGGTGCCGCGGAAAGCCGCGTCCCCGATCGCCACGATGGACGAGAAATCGAACTGAACAAGCGAAGAGCATCCCTCGAAGGCGTTCTGGTTGATGAATTGCAGATTGTTCTGTCCGCCATTGAATATGACCGACGAAAGCGTGGTACAGCCGTAGAACGCGCCCGTCTGGATCTTTGTCAATGTGGAGGGAAGCGTGATCTTTTGCAATGCCGTGAGGTTGGCAAATGCGTACGCGCCGATCGTCTTGATTCCCTCGGGAAGGACGATTTCGGTGATCGTGTTGTCGCCGATGAACCACTGTTTGCTGTAATAAGGGTCCTCTTCACTGATCTCGTCGCCCGCGGACAGGTCCTTGGGAACGAGGTCCCAGTTGGAGAACGCAAACTGCTGGATCTCGGTAATGCCGAGGTCGGCGGGGACCACGACGGTGCCGCCGAGCCCCTTATAGCCGAGCAGGTAGGGACCGTTCGTCTCGTACGGCGCCTTTACAGTAATATATATTGTACGCGTGGTGTTGGTGGCTTCGTACTCCCCGGTCGTGGGGTTGCGCATGAGGAGACGCACGGAGACGGTCGTGCTCTTTTCGGTGTTGAGCCCGTTCCCGTCCTTATCCACGTTCTTCGCCGTGATCCGACCGGTGTTCTGATCCACTTCCGCAACGGCGGGGTTGCTCGAAATATATTCCACCCGATATTCGTCGTCATCGAAATAGCCGCTGAGGTCGTATTCGATGGTCACGGATTCGGAGGGGAACATTTTGAGCGAATATCCGGACGAGGAGAATTTCACGGAGTAGCCCGCTACGTCCGCCCCGAGGTCGCGCTCGTCGGTCGACACCATGTAGTAGACCCTGTTGACATAGTACCCCGTCAAACGGAAGTTCTCCGCGATGGGTCTGTCGAATTTCTTGAAGTCGGGTTCCTCGGAAGATTTGACGTGGACCTTGACTTTGGTCGTGACGCTCGCATTGCGGTTGCTCGTTGCCGTGAGCGTGACGTCGCCCGACGCGATGCCGATGAGCTTGCCGTTGACGACGCGCGCGATGTCCTCATCGGAAGAGGTGTATTGGATACTCTCCGCCCATGCCTTGTCCTGAGAGGGAGTGATCACGGGCTTCAGATTGTAGATCTCGTTGGGAGAGATCCTGATCTCCTCTTCCTCGAATTCGATCTTGCCGATGTCATCGGGAATTTCGATCTCGAACATGCTGGTGTTGGAGGCATAGTCCGTGACCTGCACGACGAAGCTGTTCCCGTTGTAAGAGCCGTTCATGATCTCTTTGAGTTGATCGGTGAGTTCGAGCTGCACCACGCTCGTGGTGTTCTGCCCGCCGATGACGGGAACGGCATAGCGGTTGAAGGAATGCAACCCGTATTCATCACGACCTTCCAGTGTGATGTACCCGGGGAAGATCGCCTGCACGTAATGATTGTCGTAGATGCTGATGTTCGCGAACAGGCGGTTGGTCTCGGTATCCCGATCGTACTCATAGGTGTATTCCACCCCCGTGACGATGGGCGCCGTGAAGTCGGTATAGAACGGGAATTCGAAGGTGTTGTTGGCAACACTGCCGTCCTTGTAATCGATGTAACCCGTCAGGCGGAAAATATACTTCGTGTTGTTTTTCAGGTCGTAATCCGCCACGTTGAAGTCGACGTCGAAACTGCCGCCGTAGATGGCGCCGCCGTAGTTGTACGACTTGTTGCGGTTGAGCTGTTCCTTTTCGAAGATGACTTCGCCCGTCGTCGCGTCGGTGATCGTCGCCACCATGCGCTTTGCGCCGCGGAGAAGCCCGAGCTGCACGCTCGCAATGGAGTTGACCGAACCCTGCGCGCCATCGTCCGAACCGACATAGTTGGAGAGCGCGATATGGTCTCTGCTCGCCGAGATCTTATTGGTGGAATTCGGGTCCTGCAAATAGGCAAAGGAGCCGAGGTAGGTGATATAATCGTTGTAAAGTCCGCCCACGGGACGGGTCGCATAGGCGTCGGGAAGGGTCTTCTCGAGCGTCTCCTTGCTGTCGTCGAGTTCGTCCGCGTTGGTCGCGAAATAGTCGAGGTCAAACAGAGGCGCCGCCGCCCACGAGCCGTAGAAGGCAAGGAAGGGCACACTCAGATCGTAGGACGTTCCGTTCCCGTCCTCGAGGGTGACATAGCCCTCCACATACATGCCGTTTTTGAAGGATGTGTCGAGATAATCCTTATCCGCGGACGAGAGCGTGACGGTGAGCGTTACGGTGTCCGTCGAATGCGCGCCGACTATGACCGTGTTGCCCGAATGGTTGGGCGCGGACGTGACGGTGACATCCGCATCGTCGAGGAGGTAGCCCTCTTCGGTGACGGTGGTGTCGCCCTTATAGGTGAGGATCTCACTCACGCCCTCGGTCATGACAATGGCGCCCACGTTGAATTTCAGATCGGTGGAGCCGATGTTGACGATGTTGAACTTCATCTCATAGACGCCCGTCTTATCGGGGTCGTCGCCGAGTTCGATCTTCGCCTTATCCATGACGACATTGTCCGCATCCCGCTCGAACGTTTCGAGATATGCGGGCGAATGGGTCGACTTTTCGAGGTTCGCAAGCCCCGCGCCCTGCTTTCTGACGGAGAAGGGAAGCCCGTTGGTGTTCAGTGCGATGTCCGCCGTGGACATCATGATCTGGTTGACGGTTGCGGTGATCTCGCGCCGCGTGGCGGGATCGTTGTCCTCGAAGCCGAAGTTATCTTTCACGTACTGGCGGACGAGCGCCGTGACGCCCGCCTGGTTGGGAGACGCCATGGAAGTGCCCGAAAGACGGTCGTATCCGCCGCCGGGGACGGAGGAATAAATGTCGCCGCCGTGCGCGGTGATCTCGGGCTTGATGCGAAGGTCGGGAGTAGGACCCCACGAGGAGAAGTCGGACATGAAGGGACCCGCCTTCTGCTTTCGACTGATCGTGATCTTGCCGTTGCCGCCCCGTTGGAGCATTTCGCCGTCCGCCTGCGAAAGAGAGCAGACGGGGAAATCGCCGAGCCGACCGACGTTCATGGAGATCTTACCGGAGACGTTGTTGAAGATGATGCAGCCGACCGCGCCGTACTGTTGTGCGAGGCTCGCCTTCTCTTCGAAGTTGGTCTGTCCTCTCTTGATCAGAGCGATCTTGCCTTTGAGGCTGCCGTCCGCATAGGGCACGAATTGTTGCGCGCTGCCGATACCGTCGATGATGACATATTCGAATTCGTGGGTATCTTCCATCGGGGACACGATATTCTGCCGCACCCCTTCCGCGAGAATTTCGTTGACGAAATCCTTGGGTTTTGCCGCACTGTCCGAAGCCTCGGTGAAGTAGACGATCTGTCCGTTATAGACGAGGTAGGGCGTTTTTACGCCGCTGATGGAAGCGACGGAGAGCGCCGCGTCGTAAGTGGAGGGAGCGCCGACGGTGGCGGAGTCGGGATTGCTCGTGAGCCCAAGGTTCCCGTTCTTCTCGGAACCGAAGGTAGAGTTGTAGTCGTTGGACGCCGCGGCGACAAGGCTGATGCCCTGTTCCTTGATGGTGTCGTAGATCGCATAGCGCTGATCTTCGTCGACTTCGCGCGAGAAGCCCGCCGCGCTGCCGAGGGACATGTTGATGACGTCCACTTTGAGCTTTACGCAGTCTTCGAGGGCGGCGATGATCCACGAGGTCTTTGCGCCGTCCGCTTTGTCCGAGAAGGTCTTCATCACGGCGAGCTGCGCGTTGGGCGCAACGCCGCGGATGCCGTCCCGTCTGACGTCGATGTCGTTGCCGACCATGATGCCCGCAACGTGCGTGCCGTGTTCGTTGTAAATGGGCGCGACGTCGTCGTCTTTATCGGCATAGTCGTAGGCGAAGGGCACCTTGCGGCTGAGGTACACGTTGGACGCCGTGAGCCCGGGGGACGTCGTGGATGCGTCGAGTTCCCCCATCACGCTATTCAACGTTTCCATGGTGATCACGTCCGAATCTTCATCCGGCGTGAAGCGCGACGCGTCGAACGCGGTGTGCGTATAGTCGAGCCCGGTATCGAGCACGGCGATGACCGTGCCGGTGCCGTCGTAATCGGACTCGGAGCTGTCGAAGATCCCCGTCTCATACACGTTGACGGTGTTCTCCACGATCTGCGTTTCGCATACGGCGTATTCTTCGCCGACCATGACGCCCGCTTTGCCCTTGACCGCACGGCAAAGCGCGTCGAACGCGCTCGCGCGGATGGTGACTTCCACGCCGCCGAGAAGGGTGTCGTAGCGGCTGCCCGTCTCGTATTTGACGCCGGCGTTGTCGAGCCGTCTCAAAAGGGCGTTCGTCTGCCGGTCGATCGAGGCGGTGATCGCCCGCCCCTCACGGGTGGCGGCATATTCGCCGACCGTCAATTTCGTGTCGAGAGCATTGTAACCGTCGAGAACGGTATCGGCATCCACACTGAGGATCACGGAGATCTCGCGATCGCCCGTTACCGCCTCCGGAAGTGCCTGAACCGTGGAAGTATCGAAAAATTCGGTCAGATCGGTCTTGATCGTACCGGTAATATCGGTCACATCTCCCTTGGTCGTTCCGCTGCTGGCAGACGAGATGTTTTCGGAGGGCTGAAACGAGGGCAGCATCGCCGAAAATACCATCGTGCCGGAGAGTAACAAAGCGGACATTCCCAAAAGGAGCTTCCTTGTGGTCTTCATAAAGTTTACCTCCGTCATTCTTTCTTCAAGCATTATACCGTATCATTATAACCGATGAAAAATTTTTTTGCAAGCATTTCGGAGGGACAAAAATACACACTTTCCCTATATAGAAGGGAATTATGCAAAAAATGTGATTATTTCATGAAAATATTCACGTTTATTCATAAAGCGTGATATAAGTATTTCTTATAATTTGCGCAAATAGTCGCATATATTCAAACCGACCGCCTGATTTTATTCAGTCTCTTGTGGAAAATGCGGGGAGGACAAAAAACGGTTGCCGAAAAAAGAAAGATTCGAACACTTTCTGCAAACCGCAAACAAAGCGGGGAACGTTCCTTTCGGCATAAAAATTTTTCCGAAAAAAGTATTTTGTTTAATTATGAAAAATTCGTGAAATTTTTTGCATTTCCATTCGCCACAAGATATGGTGTTATCGGGAGGTCCCCTCCCCAATTTCGGGACGACGCGGGCGTTGTTTTCCTCGCCCTTCTCCCAAAAATCGCATACGGGTGCAAAAAAATTTCGAAAAAGAGCACAGCGGCACCGCGGCGGCGGGGCGGGCAACAGGCATGCAATTTTCTTTCAAATATACTTTTTTCTTACAAATATCCATGACGGGGACGGGGCGTTCCAGCAGAAGATCGGGGGACGGTGGCTTGTGTTTTTCCCCGACGACACGGGCGCGGATACGATCGATTGCCCCATTTCGGAGACCGATTTGCAGCTCGTCTTTCGTCCGTAAAATTTGATCTTTTGCGAGTGACAAAACGAGATACGCGGAAAAAGGACGTAGCAAAAACTACGTCCTTTTTTCCTGTTTTGAAAATTCCCTATGGAATGCCCCGCAAAGCGGAGCCTTATTTTGTGAATTCGGGAACTTATTTGTTCATGCCCTCCTGGACCGCGACCGCGACCGCCACGGTGGCGCCGACCATGGGGTTGTTGCCCATGCCGATGAGCCCCATCATCTCCACGTGCGCAGGCACGGAGGAGGAACCCGCGAACTGTGCGTCGGAGTGCATCCTGCCCATCGTGTCCGTCATGCCGTAGGAGGAAGGACCCGCCGCCATATTGTCGGGATGAAGGGTCCTGCCCGTGCCGCCGCCGGAGGCAACGGAGAAGTAGTTCACGCCGTTCTCGTTGCACCACTTCTTGTAGGTGCCGGCAACGGGGTGCTGGAAGCGCGTGGGGTTGGTGGAGTTGCCCGTGATGGAGACGCCCACCTTTTCGAGCTTCATGATGGCGACGCCTTCGGGCACGTTGTCCGCGCCGTAGCACTTGACCTTTGCGCGGGGACCGTTCGAATAGGGAACTTCCTTGGTGACGGTGACGGTTTCGGTGTAGGGATCGAACACTGTCTCGCAATAGGTGAAGCCGTTGATGCGGGAGATGATGAACGCGGCGTCCTTTCCGAGACCGTTCAAAATGACGCGAAGCGGATTTTTACGGACTTTGTTGGCGTTCATGGCAATGGAGATGGCGCCCTCCGCCGCCGCAAAGGATTCATGTCCCGCGAGGAAGCAGAAGCAGTCCGTCTCCTCGGAGAGGAGCATCTTGCCGAGGTTCCCGTGCCCGAGCCCCACTTTTCTGTTCTCGGCAACGGAACCGGGGATGCAGAACGATTGCAGCCCGATGCCGATGGCAGCTGCCGCGTCGGCGGCTTTCTTGCAGCCCTTCTTGATGGCGATCGCCGCGCCGACGGTGTACGCCCAAACGGCGTTCTCGAAGCAAATGGGCTGGGTGCCGCGGACGAGTTTATCGCAATCTACACCCTTGGAAAGGCAGATCTCTCTGCACTCTTCCACGGAGGAGATGCCGTACTCTTTGAGTGTTGCGTTGATTTTTTCGATCCTTCTTTCATAACCTTCAAACAGAGCCATGTTGCACCTCCTTACTCCTTACGAGGGTCGATGTACTTCACCGCGCCCTGCTCTTTGTCGAATCTGCCGTAATGCCCCATTGCCTTCTGCCAAGCCTCGTTGGGCTCGAGCCCTTTCTTGATGAAGTCGGTCATTTTGCCCAAAGAAACAAATTCATAGCCGATGACCTGATTGTCCTCATCGAGCGCGAGGCGGGTAACGTAGCCCTCCGCCATTTCGAGGTAGCGGACGCCCTTTGCGGCGGTGCCGTACATGGTGCCGACCTGCGAACGAAGCCCCTTGCCGAGGTCTTCGAGCCCTGCGCCGACGACGAGCCCGTCGTCGGAGAATGCGGACTGCGTTCTTCCGTAGACGATTTGCAGGAAGAGTTCGCGCATGGCGGTGTTGATCGCGTCGCACACGAGGTCGGTGTTGAGCGCTTCGAGAATGGTCTTATGGGGCAGGATCTCTGCCGCCATTGCAGCGGAATGGGTCATGCCGGAGCAACCGATGGTCTCGACGAGCGCTTCCTGAATGACGCCCTGCTTCACGTTGAGCGTGAGTTTGCAAGCGCCCTGCTGCGGCGCGCACCAACCGATGCCGTGCGTGAAGCCGCTGATGTCGGTGATCTGCTTTGCCGCGATCCACTTACCCTCTTCGGGAATGGGAGCGGGGTCGTGCTTGGGACCCTTCGCAACGCAGCACATCTCTTCCACTTCGCGAGAATATTGCATTGTGATTTTCCTCCATTTACTATCCCCCCTCGGGGACTTGATTTCAGAGACATTTTACCACATCCCGGCAGGAAATACAAGCCTTTGCGGCAAAAAAAGTTTATATTTCGGCGATGGGAATGAACGACCTGCCCCCCTTTAAGGGCGGAGCTGTACCGTTCTCACGGAAAAAGATTTTGCGAAGAATTTTTCGTGAATTAAATCTCGATATGTTCGAAATTTTCCCTGCTCGAACGGCGATAAAAAATCGCCTTCCGCCCGATGACGGCTACCACTTCCGCTCCGAGAAGGTCGGCAATGTTGGCAGCGAGATTTTCGCCGTCCTCGCCCGCCGCGGGCAGCAGATGTACTTTGATGAGCTCATGCGCCTCCAAAGCGCCGGAAATGCCGCTTAAAAGGTTTTCCGTGATTCCCTCCTTGCCAACCTGCGCAATGGGCTTTAAGGTGCTTGCGAGCGATTTTAAGTGCGCTCTCTGTTTGGATGTAAACATAAAATTTTCTCCTTGTAAAATACGTCCCTCGAAGGGAAGACCTGCCCCCTTTTCGGGGTGGAGCGGTGCCATTCTCCTCAACAACCCGGTGGGCTGTGAGGGGCACCGCGACAGGAGCGCTGTAAGAGCGCGACGGGTTTTTGGCGGTCCCTGCCGCCAAAAGCGGGTGGCGCCGCAGGCGTCAGGTGGGGTTCATTCCGGAAATGTTATTCCGAGCTTGTCGCCTCGCGCAAAGTTTCCGATCCTCTAAGCGCGGGGGAGGGCAAGCGCGCCCCTACGGCACGAACTCGAATTCCGTCTCTCCAACCACAACGGTATCCCCTTCTTTGCACCCCATGTCCGCAAGTTGCTTGAACACGCCTCTCAGTTTGAGAACGCGCTGGAAGTACATCATCGAATCGGGATTGTTCATCACCACATTGCGGCAAAGCATATCGATCAGTCCGCCCGTCAGAACATATGCGCCGTCTTCATCCCTGAAAATTTCACAGGTGAGCCCTTCCTCCGTTTCCAGCGCAAAGTCCTCGTCGGCGGGAATGCGTTCCTGCGGCGGCAAGGTCGCCAAAAGCTCCGCGCAGGCGCGCACGAGCTCCTCCGTCCCCTCTCCCGTCAGTGCGGTAATCGGGAAAATACTGTACCGTTTAGCGTACTTTTTGCGAAATCTTTTGAGATTCTCCTCCGCGCCGAAGCAATCGCACTTGTTGCAGGCGATGAGCATGGGGAGAGCTGCGAGTTTCTCCGAATAGGCGGCAAGCTCGGCGTTGATCTTAACGAAATCATCCAACGGGTCCCGCCCTTCCATGCCCGAAATATCGACGACATGTACGATCATGCGGGTGCGCTCGATGTGGCGCAAAAAGTCGTGTCCGAGCCCCGCGCCCTCGCTCGCCCCCTCGATGAGCCCCGGAATATCCGCGGCGACAAAACTGTCGTCATAGTACTTCACCACACCCAAATTGGGGGACAGGGTGGTAAAATGATAGTCGGCGATCTTAGGCTTTGCGGCGGAAATTTTGGAGAGCAGGGTGCTTTTCCCGACGTTGGGGAAACCGACAAGCCCGACATCGGCGATCACTTTCATCTCGAGCACGATGACGTGCGGCTTTACGGCGACCCCTTTTTGCGCGAAATTGGGGGCGTGGCGGCGCGCGGTGGTAAACCGCACATTTCCCTTCCCCCCTCTGCCGCCGGAGAGCAGGAGGATCTTTTCGCCGTCCTCGAAGGCGTCGCAGACGATCTTACCGCTGTCGGGGTCGCGCACGAGCGTCCCGCAGGGGACTTTGATCACCACATCTTCGCCCCGCTTTCCGGTACATTGGTTGGATCCTCCCCTCTCGCCGTTCCCCGCAAAGAATTTAGAGGTGTAGCGGAACGCGAGCAGATCGGTGGTATTGCGGTCGGCAAGGAGATAGACCGACCCGCCGTCACCGCCGTCGCCGCCGTCCGGTCCGCACGCGGGCTTTCCCTTATAGGCTTTGAAAGAGTTCATGCCGTCACCGCCGTCGCCCGCCTTGACGGTGATCTTCACTTTATCGATAAACGGTCTGTTGTCCATAGGAACAGTATAGCAGAAAGCAAAAAAAATAGCAATATTTTTTGACTGCGGCACGCCCCATTTCGGCGCGGGCAATTTGTTTGATTGCGTTTTTGCATCTTCCTCCCAAGGTCCTCCCCCGCTTGCGGGGGAGGACCTTGGGGTATATCGCTTTGCCCGCGAAACCTCATTCGCCTGCCGCAAGCAACGCGGCAGACGCCTTCTTCGAAGGCGACACGGCAATGCCGTGTCGAATGAGTGTCGTAATTTGCAGTTAAGCGCGCACTTTTGGATCAATCTTAGAAAAATAAGGAAAGGAGAATGATTATGGAAA
>CANQRP010000017.1 GCA_947626305.1 uncultured Clostridia bacterium
GGCGGACGAACTCTTTTCGCGCACGGGCAAGAATCCCACTCCGCGCGAGATCGCGGAAGTTTTGAAGGTGTCCGAAGAAGAGGTCGTTGCGGCAATGGAGTCGGGGAATGTCGTCTCGCTCGACCGCCCCACCGACGAGGACGGCGGGAGCTATTACGACGTGATCGCCTCGCCCGAGGATGATTTCGAGCATCTGGAACGCCGCGATGCCGTGCGTTCGGCGCTCTCGGCGCTCTCGGAGGAGGAAAAGAAGATCGTTGCATACCGCTTCGGAAAGGGGCTCTCGCAGGCGGAAACGGCGCGGCGGCTGAATACCACCCAGATGCACATTTCCCGCATGGAACATAAAATTTTGGAAAAACTGAAAGAAGACCTCAAAAAGAGCGTGGCAGATTGATGTACTTCGAGATCGACGATTACAACGCGTTGCGGGAGGCGCTGCAAAAAATGAGCCTCGCGCTCCGGGAACTCTCCGAAGAGACGGTGTTCAACAGCAAGTTGGTGGCGACGGAGCTTTTGTCCAACGTGCTTCAACACGGCGGCGGACGGGCGATTTTCCGCGTGGAAAAAACGGGCGACGAGATCAGGATCTGCGTGCAGAGCGAAAACAAATACCGTCCTCCCGAAAAGAGCGTCTGCGCCGACCTCTATGCCGAGCGAGGAAGGGGACTCTTTTTGGTGGACGCCTATTGTGAAAGACGCACTTACAGCGACGAAGACGGCATCACCGTTTTTTTGAAGATACGATAAAGAGGTTGCCGAAGGGCAGCCTCTCATTTTCGGTTTATTTTCGGTTCGGTCTATTCGGCGGCGGGAACAGACGCCTCCCCGGAAGGAGCCGCGGAAACGGGTTCCTTTTCGGAAGGAGCCGCGGGCTTGTCCTCGGGTGCCTGTCCGCGCGTTCCCCCACGGACTTCGAAAGTGTGCGCAAATGCCGCAAGAAGGAGGGCGCACAGCGGCGGGAGCAGGAGAAACAGGGAAGCATAGATCTGCCGAGCGAAGAAGTCCGCAATGCTTCCCTCCGCAAGATAGACGGCGACGAGGGCGAGCGCAGCCGCGAACGCCACCGCAAATCGAAGCACATCCACCGCCTGCGTGCGCGGGCGCTCCAACCGCAGCACGGAGAGGATGAGGTTCGCCACCGTCACCATGACGAAGGCGCCCATCACGATGCGCTTCGCCATGCCCGCCTCCGCCGTCGCGATCAGGTTGAGGTCGTCGAGGAGAGGAGTCTGCGGAAAGACGAAGGCGCAAACGGAGAGGGAACAGATCAGGAGCAGCGCGGCATTCACGCCGCCCCGCAGCCCGCGGTGGGCGATCGCCATCGCGGCAAACACGCCGAAGGCGAGCAGAGAGCAGGCGAGGGAGGGCAGATCGAGTTGCCGCCATGAGTACAGTTCTCTGCGGAGGGAGCCGAGCAGAACGCCCGCGACGCAGAGGGTGCCGTATAAAAAGAGGGTCAAAAACCCGTTGAGCGTGCAAAAGAAGCGCGCCGACCTTGCCTTCACAAAGGTAAGAACGGTGAAGAGAAGGGAGACGAGGACGCCTGCGGCGAGAGCATAGATCGCGAAGTATAAAAAGACGGGCAGCAGAGAGACGAGCCGGATATCTTCCGCTGCGGGGAGGGGAATGCTGCCGCGCAGCACTTCCACGATCGTCCCGAGGTAGGAGCCGTGCAGAATGGGCTCACCGCCCGCGATGAGCGCGCCCACCGAACCTCTCATAAAAAAGCCGAAGAAGAGCCCGCCGAGCGAGATCGCGCCGAACAGCGCGGAACAGACCATATAAAACGGCGCGCGCAGGGTGCGCTCCGACGGCGCGGTTTTTTCTTTGGTGCGATCGGATGCGGGACGGTCCTTTGCGGTTTTCATCCTCATATCTTCACCCCCGAAAACTTTGTTCCAATATTATATCACTCCGAAAGCACGGGTGTCAACAGCTCGCCGCGGGGGAAAGGGGTCGTATTTTGGAAAAATCGGGAAAGACTTGCGAAGAGTTTGTGCCGAATTTGTGAAAACTCTTGAAAAAGGTTTTGCGCCATGGTATAATAAAACAAAGGAGAGAAATATGAGCAACGAGCATACGGAACTCGATCTCATCTTGAAAGATCTGTGTGAGAAGACGGGCGTAACGGTGCGCCTTGCGCCCACGGGCGGCGAGGAAACGGCGTTTACGTTCGAATATTGCGGCGAGAGCGTCCGAGCCTACCTCGACGGAAGCGGGGAGGGGACGGAACAGACGGCAAATCTCGTGCGCTATCTGGTGGAGAATGCGGACGCGCGCTTTCTGCCCGATCGGGATACCTATCTCAAAACGATTTTGCTCGGGGAGGGCAACCGTCGCTATCTCTACCGTTTTATGACGAAGTATAACGTGCAGGACGCCGCTTGCTACGCGTTTGACGTCATCGTCGAGCGCCGCCTTGCGGAGGCGGTCTCCCACATCGAGAATTGCCTTGCGGAGACGAAGGACCTCGTTGTCGGCATGGACGATTCCCACATCGCCGTCGTCGTGTTCCGCGACGAGACGCAGCTTCCCGTGGAACTTGCGGGCTTTCTGGTGCAGTCTCTCTACGAGGAACTCGGCGTGAAAGCGAGCGTCGGCATCGGCTGTGAGGGCAAGAGTTTTTCGGAGATCTCCGAATCGTACAATCAGGCGGCGACCGCCGTAAGGATGAGCGGACTTTTGAGATCGAAGGGAGAGGTCCATACTTACAGGGAATATCTCCTCATCAAGATGCTCGAAGACCTCCCCGCGAGCCGTCGGAAGGAGTATATGGAGCAATTCCACATCACGGGGGCGGAGGAGGTTTTCTCGGACGAGGAGATGGTCGACACCGCCGAAGAATTTCTCGAAAACAGCCTCAACCTCTCCGAGACGTCACGCAACCTCTATATGCACCGCAACACCCTCATGTACCGTCTCGACAAGATCGAACGGCTCACGGGGCTGAACATCCGCAAATTTTCGGACGCAGTGACCTTCCGCGTCATCACCATTCTCTATAAATTATTGCAATAAGGAGTGACTATGAAACAGCACGAACGGGATGAATTTTTCGACCCGCCGGAGAGACCCGCCCCCGCGCCCGCCGCTGCCGCGGGCGGCGAAAAGGGGAGCGCCGAAAAAAAAGCGGCGCGCATCGTCGCACTCGTTCTCGGCGGGATCTTTCTCGCCGTCGCCGCCTTTTTGGGCGGGTGGTTCGGGCAGTACTATTCTCTCGACGAGGAAGTGCGCACCTATCTCTGGGCGAAGTCCGTTCTCGAAAAAAACTACTATCAGCCGCTGGATGAATCCGAACTCTATCAGGGGTTGTACGATTCTCTCTCCGTCGATCCCTATACCCAATTCTATCCGCCCGCGGAATACGATTCTTATCTCGCGCAGGGTGCGGGGGAGAACAAAGATGCGGGCATCTATGTCTACCGCGAACAAAAGGCGGAGGACCTCACGCAGGTGTTTTTGTCCGCGGAAAATTCTCCCGCCTGCCTCGCGGGCATCAAAAAAGGGATGTATGTGCTCGCCTTCGGCACTTCCGAAAACGACTTGACGGAGGGCAACTACGGGGACTTCAAAGCCTTTGTCTCCACCCATAAGGGAGCTGTCGTCGTGCGCTGCGGCTATCATACGGACGGGTCGGACGCAAAGAACTATACCATTGCGTCAAAGAGCTACCAGACCTCCTTTTTGACCTATCGCGACAGCGAGACGAGCTACGGTTTCCGCGGCGACGGCAGCGTGCTGACCCTCACCGAGACGGACATGCCGCTCGTGGGCGCGGACGACAAGACCGCCTACATCCGCCTCGAAGAATTCAGCGGCAACAACACCCCGTCGGAATTCGTTCAGCTTCTCAAAAAAATGAAGGAACGCGGAAGGGAACATCTCGTGCTCGATCTGCGCTCCAACGGCGGCGGCTATCTCGACCTTTTGGGGGACATCGCCTCCCATCTGATGCGGAACGCGACGGAGAAGCACCCCATGTTCACCTATACCGAGTCGCGCAGCGGACAAAAGACGAATTACCTCTGTGCGCAGAGCGATTTTTCGAGCTATTTCTCCCCGTCTTCGCGGATCTACGTGCTTGCCGACGAGTGCAGCGCCTCCGCTTCGGAGTGTTTGATCGGCGTCCTCGTGGACTATGGCACGGTGCCCTATTCGTGCATCTATCTGCGGGAGGACGACGCGGGCGTTGCGAAGACCTTCGGAAAGGGCATCATGCAAACCCATTTCGACAATGCGAACGGCGCGTCGATGAAGCTCACCACGGCGACCGTCCACTGGCCGGTGTCGGGACGGTGTATCCACGGGGTGGGCGTCACCTCGGCAGACGGGGCAGTGCCCATTCCCGCTCCCTTTGTGTGGGGAGAGCGGGACGTGATGCTCGATGAGGTGCTCTCCCGGATATGCGGCTAAATTTTTTTGAGGAATTCTTCCAACACATGCAAGTTTTCTCCTCCGTCCGGGGGAGAATTTTTTTGTGCATCTTCCTTGTCGGGACGCTCGGAGGGCGCCTGCCCCGCGAGAGCGACCAACAGGTCTCGGTTTTCGCGGTAGAACGAAAGCACTTTGAGCAGTTTTTCTTTGAAGTCATTGTCCTTTTCGGCATAGGTGAGAAGCAGCAAAACAAGGAGCATTTCCATACTTTCATCGTATGCGGTGCGCAAAATGCGGGGTTCCTTTCATACAATGGAGCAGTGAGGTGGCAGATGGACGATTTTGCAAGTTACTCCAAAAAGCAGGAGCCTACGGACTGGACCAAAGAGGCGCAGAACATCGCCGAAAATTACAACGGAAAGAACGAAAACGAGCTCGCGCGGGACATCTTCGCCCGCGCCGCCGAGGGGAAGAAGAACGGTACGCTGACGAACGAACAGATCGACCTCTTTTACAGCCAGTTCGCACCCATGCTCGACAGCGCCAAGCGCAAGAAGCTGAAAAAACTCATCGAGCAGCTCAAGAGCATCTGATCTCTTTGAGCGCGCGCACGAGTGCGTCCACCTCTTTGAGCGATTGCAGGGGGGAGAAGGAGACGCGCACCAGCCCTTCGGGGAAAGTGCCGAGCGCCTTGTGTACGAGCGGCGCGCAGTGGAGCCCGCCCCGCACGGCGATGTCGAATTTCTCCGAGAGAATGCCCGCGATCTCCTCCGAAGAGAGTGTTTCGTGCGCAAAAGCGGCAATGCCGCAGGGGTTCGGCACAAAATACAGTTTGTAGTGTTCGAGCGGCGTGAGGGCGGCATGCAGGATCGCGGTGAGTTCAAACAGCCGTTCGGCATACTCTTTGCGGTGCGCCTTTACGATAAGGGCGCCCTCGAAGAGAGAGCAGATAGCGGGATAGGAGAGGGTGCCCGCCTCCAAGCGGTCGGGATAGAAGGAGGGCATGTTCGGGTCGAAACTTTCGCTTCCCGTGCCGCCGAAGAGGAGGGGACGGGGCTGCATGCGCTCGGAGAAGAGGAGCGCCGCCGCGCCCTGTATGGCAAACAGCCCCTTGTGCCCCGCGAGCGCGAGTGCGTCCAGTCCCCATTCCCGCATGCGGATGGGGAGATGCCCGCCCCCCTGTGCGCCGTCGGCGACGAGGAGCACCCGCTCCGGCAGGCACTTTCTCACCGCCGCAAGGTCGGGCGCTTCTCCCGTTACGTTGGAGGCGGTCGTCACCGTGCACATGCGGGTGTTCTCCTTCACGAGGGAGGAGAGCGCTTCGAGGTCGAGCCGTCCGTTTTTGAGCGGGGCGATGTCATAGGAGATGACGCCCGCCTCGGCAAGCGCATGCAACGGGCGGAGCACCGAATTGTGTTCCAGACAGGTGGCGATCACATGGTCGCCCTTCCGAAGGGTGCCGAGAACGGCAAGATTGAGCGCTTCGGTACAGCTGCGGGTGAACACCACGCGCTCATATCCGTAGCCGTCGAAGAGTTCGGAAAGGAGTTCGCGGCAGGCGAGTACCCGCTCCGCGCAGGCGAGAGAGAGGCGGTGTCCGCTCCTCCCGGGATTGGCGCACACCTTCATGGCGGCAAGTACGGCATTCTGTACGGCGGCGGGCTTGGAGCCGCCCGTTGCGGCATTGTCGAGATAGATCATCGAAACGCTCCGAAAAAATAAAAATCGCTTTATTTTACGGCAGCAGAGGACATAATATGACGGTTTTAGCGGTTTTTCGCTCACGGGCGCAGACGCTCGAATACATCTCCGCCTTAAAACGGTGCGGCGTGCCCGCACAGGCGGTCAACACCCCCAAGGAGGCGGGCGTGGGGTGCGGGATCTCGGCAAAGTTCGAAGAAAGTTTTCTCTCCCGCGCCCGCGCCTGCCTTGCCAAGCGGCAATATTCCTCCTTTTCGGGATTTATGAAGAGCGGCGGCGGCAGACTCGGCTATCTTTGAGTTGTCAACCGCCCGCAAATGTGCTATAATGGGAGCATGGACGGAAATGCTGAAATTTTGCGGGAGCTCGAGCGGCTGTATTTCGGCGCGAAGCCCGCTTTGGTCTACCGAACGCCCTACGAACTGTTGGTGGCGGTCATTCTTTCCGCGCAGTGCACGGACGAGCGGGTGAACAAGGTCACGGCGGTGCTCTTTCAAGAGCACAACACCCCTCAAACCATGCTCGGACTTTCGCAGGAAGAACTCGAAAAATACATCTTCTCCTGCGGATTTTACCGAAACAAGGCGGCGCACATCCTCTCTGCCTCGCGCGACATCATCGAAAAATTCGGCGGACAAGTTCCCGACCGCTTGGAAGAATTGCAACGCCTTGCGGGCGTGGGCAGAAAGACGGCGAACGTCGTGTATGCGGTCGCCTTCGGCGGGGACGCCATCGCCGTGGATACGCATGTGTTCCGCGTTGCAAACAGAACGGAGCTCGCCGTCGGCAACACTCCCGAAAAGGTGGAAGAGGGCTTGATGCGGGTCATCCCCAAGAACAAGTGGTCCGAGGCGCACCATTGGCTCATCTGGCACGGCAGAAAAGTTTGTCATTCCCAAAAGCCCGACTGCGCCCATTGCACCCTCGCGCCGTGGTGCCCTTCGGCGTTCAAAACAGGGAAATAGAGAGAGCGCCCGCCCGCCGCAAGTTGCGGCGGGCGGGCGCAACTTGCGAAGGCGCGCGCGGCTTGAGAGATTCCTGTATAATTGCCCTCCTCTTCGTCAATAACAGCGGACAGGAGGTTTTTTATGACCAATTTGACGGCAAAAGATTTAGACGTATTGAGCCATGTACTCACGGCGGAAGAAATGGCGTGCAAAAAGGCGAGAATTTACGCAAGCACGCTCACCGACGCGGCGCTCGCGCAGGAGATGGAGGCGATCGCGGGCGCGCATGCGGAACGTTTCAACGCACTCTATGCCATTTTGGGAGGAAAATCATGAAGCAGAGCAAACAGGAGACCACGCTCAACGAAAAAGACGCTCTTCAAGACATGCTCGACACCGAAAAGTTGCTTTTGAGCTACTATTCGGTGGCGCTCACGGAGGGGAGCTGCAAGCCCTTCCGCAGGGAAATTCTGAAAAATTACACGTCGAGCGCGGAGACGCAGTTCAATGTGTTCGAGCAGATGCTCGCGCGCGGCTACTATCAGGTGATGCCCGCCGAAAAGATGCTCATCGACCAAAAGACGGAGACATTCTCCAAGGTCAAAAAGCAGATCGCGCAGTAAATACTCGTCTCATAAGCGGCGCAATACGGTGTCCATTCTCGCCCTCCCCCGCGCATTCCGCGCGGGGGAGGGGTAGGGGAGGGGGCACCGCAATTTCCTCGGTCATGTACGATAGAGTACACTCCCTTCGGAAAGCCTCGCGCTCCTTGTCTTGCTTGCTTCTGAGGCGAGCGAATCGCCGCGATGTTTTCTCATAAGCGGCGCAATACGGTGTTCCCTTCAGCGCGTCATGCTACCCCGCCCGCACGCGTCATGCTGAGCCGTAATGTTTTTACGTAGTCCCGATCGTGAGTCCGCGAAGGCATCTTGGTACGTTTGGGTGTGGTTTTAATCGTACTTGGACGTAGCAAGATTCCCTCGGGGACTTTCCATGTCGAACTACGTTATTGCTTTATCGGCTCGGAATGACGCGCTTGGTGTTTCTTACTCGCCCTCCCCCGCGCATTCCGCGCGGGGGAGGGGTAGGGGAGGGGGCACCTTATTATGACCTGCCCCCTTTGAAGGGGGCAGCTCTTTCCGCCACCCTGTTTCCAAAATGTCATTTCGAGCGGAACGAAGTGAAGTCGAGAAATCTCACCACATTTTCCTTTGTATAGCGCCGCATAACCCGTCTTTCCCATACACAAACTGAAAGGGGAGGGGACTATGCCGAAGAAAGTCAAACGCAACGGCGGCAAGGGCGAGCGGGACAACACGGGCTATGCACATAACCCGCGCTACTGCATGATCCTGCCCGACGCCGAAAAGCCCGATGAGGACAACATCGCTTCGTCGAGCGAATCGTAATGTGCAAAGAAGCGAAGCCGCCCGCGGACAGTTGTCCGCGGGCGGCAATTTTGTTTTTCTCGCTTTTTGTCATTTTTTCGGGGTGTTCTTAATTTGTCATTTCGACCAAGCGGAGCGCGTGGAGAAATCTCTACAATGTTTTAACACTAAGGTAGAGATGTCTCGACTACGCTTGACATGACAATTCGAAAATGCGGTGGAGGGCGCAGAGAATAAGGTAGAGATTTCTCGACAAGCTCGAAATGACAATTTGGGAATGGCGTTCGCTTACCATGAAAATTTGGAAGCGGCGTGTCGCATTTGAATTACTGCGCGTTGGAAAACCACGCTTTTCCATAAGCGCACACAATTTGCCGCATACTTGCGGTTTGTTGTTAAAGCCGAGCGAAGGAGAGGATGACTTTGTTGATGTACAAAGCACATTTCCTCGCACGATTGTTTTCCGAGGTGCGGTGCGCTTAAAACCATGGGGATACACTCCACTCGGCGCAAGCGCCTCGGTACTTCGCCCTGCGGGCTCGTGCCGCCCTTCGGCAGCATAGAACGCGCGGGCGGGGCGGTATGACAACGAGGAAAACAATCGTGCGACCCCCTCGCGGAAAAGATTTTGCGTAAGCAAAAGATTTTTCGTGAATAAAATCACTTGCGCGAGAAGAACCACGCTTCTTCGCTGCGCGCCACAATTTGCCGCACTCTTACGGCTTGTTGTACATGCCGAGCGAATGAGAGGATGACTTCGTTGATGTACAAAGCACATTTCCTCGCGGAAAAGATTTTGCGTAAGCAAAAGATTTTTCGTGAATCCTTTACACATTAAACCGAAACAGCACGACGTCGCCGTCTTTCATCACATAGTCTTTGCCCTCGGAGCGCACCTTGCCCTTTTCGCGCGCGCCCGCGAGCCCGCCGCATTCGAGCAGCGTCTCCCATTCCACGACTTCCGCGCGGATAAACCCTTTTTCGAAATCGGAGTGGATCTTTCCCGCCGCTTGCGGCGCCTTCGTTCCCTTAACGATCGTCCACGCCCGCGTCTCCTTTTCGCCCGCCGTGAGGTAAGAAATGAGCCCGAGGAGGGAATAACTCGCTTTGATGAGCTTATCAAGTCCGCTCTCTTTGAGACCGAACTCTTCGAGGAACATCGCGCGGTCCTCCTCTTCCATTTGAGAGAGCTCCTCCTCCGTCTTGGCGCAAATGACGATGACCCCCGCATGGTGCTTTTCGGCATATTCCTTGACCGCGACCACGAAGGGAATTTTGTCCTCGTCCTCGCCCATGTCCTTTTCGGCGATGTTCGCGCAGTAGATCACGGGCTTCGAGGAGAGCAAAAACAAATTGTCGAGCATGGGCTGTTCTTCCTCGGTGCAGGGGTAACTGCTTGCGGGTTTTTCCGCTTCGAGGTGGAGGAGCAGCCGTTCGAGAAAGGCATACTCCGCCGCGGCGTTCTTGTCCGCACCCCCTCGCGCGGCACTGCGGATGCGGTCCTGCTTCTTCTGCACCGCTTCGATGTCGGCTAAGATGAGCTCTAAATTGATGGTCTCGATGTCCCGCACGGGATCGACCGAATTCTCCACATGGGTGACGTTTTCGTCCTCGAAACAGCGCACGACGTGGACGATCGCGTCCACTTCGCGGATATGGGAGAGGAACTTGTTCCCCAAGCCCTCGCCGCGGCTTGCGCCCTTCACGAGCCCCGCGATGTCCACGAATTCGACGACGGCGGGGGTCACTTTTTTGCTCGAATAGAGCGCGGCGAGCTTGTCGAGCCGTTCGTCGGGAACGGTCACCACGCCCACATTGGGTTCGATGGTGCAGAAGGGGTAATTCGCCGCTTCCGCGCCCGCATGGGTAATGGCGTTGAACAGAGTGGATTTTCCGACGTTGGGAAGTCCTACTACACCTAATTTCATCTTTTCTCCTTCCGGACCGCGCGTGCGGCGTGCGTCCGTGCGGTTTTGCGTTTTCGCTCTTCATTATAAAACATTTCCCCGCAAAGTTCAACTCTTTCGGTTGCTTAAATCGCAAATTTATGGTAGAATGGCGGAGAAGGAAGTGAAATTATGGACTATAAAGCATACATTGCACAGCGTTTGCCCGTGGAGGGCGCAAGCAGAGAAGAGATCGCGGAGAGCATCGCGGTGCCGCCCGATACCACCCTCGGCGACTATGCGCTTCCCTGCTTCAAATTCGCAAAGATCATGCGCAAATCTCCTGCCCTTATCGCGCAGGAACTTGCCGCAAGCTATCCCGCCGACGGTGTGATCTCGGAAGCGACGGCGCTCAACGGCTATCTCAACTTCAAAGTCAATCGCAGGGGGCTTGCGGAAGAGACCCTTGCGCGCATCAAACGGGAGGGGGGAAAATACGGTTCCTCCGCGCTCGGCGCGGGCAAGACGGTTTGCATCGACTATTCTTCGGTGAACATCGCCAAGCCTTTCCACATCGGGCACCTCTCCACCACCGTGCTGGGGGGTGCGCTCTACCGCATTTACGGATTTCTCGGCTATCGCGTCGTCGGGATCAACCACCTCGGCGATTACGGCACCCAGTTCGGCAAACTCATCTCCGCCTACAAACATTGGGGGAAGGAAGAGGAGGTCGCGCAGGGGGGCATCCACGCCATCAACGACCTGTATGTGCGCTTCAACAACGAGGCGACGGAGGAGATGGAGGAGGAAGCGCGCGAATATTTCCGTCTCATCGAGTGCGGCGACAAAGAAGCCGTGGCGCTCTTCGAGCGTTTCAAACAGCTCACTCTCGACTATGTGCAAAAGATCTACGAGAAGTTGCACGTCACCTTCGACAGCTACGCGGGCGAGAGTTTTTACATCGACAAAATGGGACCCGTCATCGACGAATTGAAGGAGAAGGGGCTGCTCACGGAGAGCCGCGGGGCGCAGGTCGTCGACCTCGAACCCTACGGCATGACCCCCTTCATCGTCCTGCGCTCGGACGGTGCCTCCCTCTACGGGACCCGCGACCTCGCCGCGGCGTTCTACCGCAAGAAAGTCTATGACTTCGACAAGTGCCTCTACGTCGTCGCCTATCAGCAAAATCTCCACTTCAAGCAGCTCTTCAAGGTCATCGAACTCATGGGCGAGCCCTGGGCGAAGGATCTCGTGCACGTCGCCTACGGCATGGTCTCTTTGGAGGACGGCGCCATGTCCACGCGGCAGGGGAAGGTCGTCTGGCTCGAAGACGTTCTGAGCCGCTGCGTCGAAAAAGCGCTCTCCATCATCACCGAAAAGAACCCCGACCTCGAAAATAAGGAGGAAGTCGCCGAAAAGGTGGGCGTCGGTGCCGTGATGTTCGGCGCGCTCTACAACAGCAAGATCAAAGACATCGTTTTCTCCTACGACAAGGCGCTCAATTTCGACGGCGAGACGAGCGTCTACGTGCAGTACACCTGCGCCCGCGCCGCTTCCGTGCTTGCCAAGGCGGAGGGGGGAGAGTACGGTGCGGTGGAGCCCTGTCCGCAGGAATTCGAACTTCTGAAAGCGCTTGCGGACTTCCCCGACACGGTGAAAGCCGCCGCGGAGAAGTACGAACCGAGCCTCATCGCCCGCTATGCGGTGGATACGGCGCAGAAGTTCAACAAGTTCTATTTCGACTGTAAAATTTTGCAGGCGGAGAGCGAGGACGGGAAGAACTTCCGCCTTGCGCTCACGAGGGCAACGCTGACGGTGCTGAGAAACGCGCTTACCCTGCTCGGGATCGGCATTCCGGAGAAGATGTGATGAAGGCGGTCTTTTTCGACCTAGACGGTACGCTGTGCAATACGCTTGCCGATATTCGCTTCCATGTCAACAAAATGCTCCGCGAAAGCGGGTATCCCGAACTTTCCGAGGAGCAGACAAAGGCATACGTGGGGGATGGGGCACGAAAACTCATCGAACGGGCGCTCCCCGCGGGCGCGAAGGACGCGGACGGCTGCTACGAGCGCTTTCTTGCGTCGTTCTCCCAAAGCGACGGCGCATTGCTTTCTCTCTATGAGGGGGAGAGAGAGGCACTGCTCGCCCTCAAAGAACGGGGCTGCAAGCTCGCGGTCATCACCAACAAACCGCAGGAGGCGACGCGGCGCACCCTCGGCAAGTTCTTTGCGGAGGACTTCTTCGACTTTGTGGGCGGAGACAGTGGCATGTTCCCCGTAAAACCGGACCCATCTCTTACGCGCTATGCGGCGCTGACCCTTCGGGTCTCCCCCGCGGAGTGCGTGTTCGTCGGCGACGGCGAGCAGGACGTGCTCACGGCAAAACGCGCGGGTATGCGGGAGATCGCCGCACTGTGGGGATACCGCAGCAGGGAGCAGCTTGCGGCGGCGGGCGCCGCTGAGTTTGCGGAGAACTTCGGGGAGCTTCCGAAAATTTTGTAAAGTCAAAAAAATCGCAAAAAAGCTCTTGAAAAACTCCGTCGCCTGTGATATAATACGGGCGAAAGTTTTTTATGGAGGAAATCAAAAATGAAAAGATGTGCGGTTTGCGGCGAGATCGTCGCGGATGATGTGGAGGTCTGCCCCGTTTGCAAGGCGACCAAGTTCGTCCCCATCGAAGAGGCGAAATTCGCCTGCGAGCATCATGTCGGCGACGGCGTGGTGGAGGACAAGGAAGTGATGGACGGGCTTCGCGCGAATTTCCAGGGCGAATGCTGCGAAGTGGGGATGTATCTTGCGATGGCGCGGGTCGCCGAGCGCGAGGGCTATCCCGAGATCGCCGAGGCATATAAGCGCTATGCCTTCGAGGAAGCGGAGCACGCAAGCAAGTTTGCCGAACTTTTGGGGGAAGTCGTCACCGATTCCACCAAAAAGAATCTCGAACTCCGCGCGGCTGCGGAGGCGGGCGCCTGCGAGGGCAAACTCATGCTCGCCAAGCGCGCGAAGGAGCTTGGTTACGACGCCATCCATGATACCGTTCACGAAATGGCAAAGGACGAAGCGCGCCACGGCGCCGGCTTCAAAGGGCTGTTGAAGCGCTACTTCTGATCCCTTTTCACAAAAGAAGCACCAAAGAAAAAAAGGACAGGCGAATTGCCTGTCCTTTCGGCTGTTTCGGCATTATTTTTTGAATTTGGGGAGGAGCAGACACACGATATGGATGAGCGCGAACACGATCGTAAAGGAGAGCACGAGCGCGGGCGCCGCTCCTGCGGTCGCCTGCATGGAAAGCGCCGAGGAAAGCCCCGTCAGCGCGCAGGCGAGAGAGTAGACGAGAAAGTAGAAAAAGAGGGGCAACACACACCAGACTTTCCTGAGCATGAGGAAGATGGGCGACCGTTTGCCAAGGTCCAAAAAGGGCAGGGGCAACAGCAGGAGCCCGACGACTGCGATCGCAAGCGAGAACGCCGCAAATACGATGAGCGCCGTGCATATCCCGAGATCGGCTTGGTACACATTGGCGGAAACATTGCCGAGCCCCGAAAGCCCCGAATACGAAACTACGGGGGCGAGAAAGAGCAAAAACAAGAGCAGAGAATAGAGCGCAAAGGCGCATGCGGGCAAAAAGAGAAGCACCTGCGAAAGGCGGCTCTCGTTTTGCGGTTGAACGGGCGCTTCTTCGCGCTCGGGAATCCCGTTTCCGTAATCGTCCATATCGATCTCCTTTTTCTTCATTTTATTATGTAAAATCATTATATCATGTAAGATCGGGTATGTCAAGCGATTCGCAAAAAAACGGCGGCTTCCCAAGGGGAGGTCGCCGTTTTCGGAGAGTATCAAAACGCCGGAGCAGGGAACTCCGTACGTTTTTGCCTGTTTCGGAAAATTCCGCTTCTTATTTTACCGCCCTCGGGGCGGAAATTCAACCTATTTTTTGTGTTTTCGGCTCTATCCGCGCAAATTTGCCCGGTAGAGTTGAAAAAAATCACTCTACTCACAGTAGAACTATTGACTTTGCGGAGGTTTTTGCGATATAATAAGGGTATGGAAGAAAATCTTTTGGCGGAAGTCATCGGCAAGAACCTTACCCGCCTGAGAAAACTTGCGAACATGACGCAGCTCGAACTTGCGGAAAAGCTCAATTATTCCGACAAGTCCATTTCCAAATGGGAGCAGGGGAACGGCATCCCCGACGTGCGCATCCTCATGCAGATCGCCGAACTGTTCGGCGTTACGCTCGACGACCTTGTGCACGAACATGTGGACAAGGAGGTGCTCCCCAAGAGCGCAAAGCGCCGTAACCGTTTTCTCACCGTCCTCTGTTCGGTGGGGCTGTGTTGGCTCGTCGCGGTGTGCTGCTTCGTGCTGTTGGGGCTGCTCGGTCCCGAGCTCGAATTCATGTGGCTCGCCTTTCTCTTCGCCGTGCCCGCTTCGGCGATCGTCGTGCTCGTGTTCAGTTGTATCTGGCATTGGCGGTGGACCCGTATCATCTCCATTTCCGTGCTCGTATGGACCTCGATCGCCTGCGTCTATCTCGTCGTCTATGCCATCACCGGGGGAACGCAGAACCTTTGGTTCCTCTTCCTCATCGGGATCCCGTTGCAGGCGCTGACCCTGATCTATTTTTTGTGGCGGCGCGGCATCCGTTTCAAGAGGTAAACCATGGAAGAAAGCAGACGCTGTCATATTCGGAAAAAACTTTGGGAGACGTTCGGCTGGGCGTCGATCGTCCTCGCTCTGCTCTGTATGGCGGGGCTGATCGTCTCCCTCATCATGCTCGGGCTCGGCAACGAGCACATGTCTCTTTTGGGCATCCTCTGCGGCGCATTTGCGGGCGGAGCGGTGTTCTTCGGCGCCGTCGGGATCTTTGCCGTGCGGCAGGGGGAACGTTGGCTTTCGCGCGAGCTCGACGCCTTGGAACGCGCCGACGGCGAAGAAAGTTTCTTTGTCGGCGAAGAGACGATCGTCACCTTCCGCGAGGAGGGCGTCCTCCTGCACAACAAGGAGCGCAGCGTGTCCGTTCCCTACGGGGAAATGCGTTTCATCTCCGTCTGCACCCGCCGCAAACCGCGGGAGAAGGGGGAGTGGAGCGTCCTCATGGAGGTGCCCGCCTCCTATGTGGTGAAGAAGGCGAAAAAAGAGGAGCTTCCCGTGCTCATCCAGACGGACGGCAAGGAGCGGCTCTATCGCGCACTGAAAGCGCACGGGCTCGTGCTGCTCGGGGAGCAGCCCAAGGAGTCCGCCGAAAAATTCACACTCATGAAAAAATTCGATCTGCCCGACCGCGCAAAGAGGCGCCGCGCCCTCTGGATGCTGCTCCTCGGCGTCGCCTTAACGGGCGGCGGCATCGGGCTGCTCTTCTATCTGTCCGCGATCGGCGCTCCCGTCATCGTGGTGGGAGGATATATCATCCTACGCGCGCTCTTTTCTTATTTCCGCGCGAAGCGGGTGCTTGCGGTGTATCGGGAGGGGCTGTACCTCTCCGAACCTTCAACGCAGGACAGCTTCTTTTTGAAGTGGGAGGAGATGGAGGACCTCGTCCCCACCGAGGCGGAAAAGCAGGAGGTGCTTCGCGCAAACTGCCTCTACGGCGCCTACGATTTCCCCCGCCCCCGCGGCGCATACGAATATCTGCGGGAAACATTTCCCGATAAGTGCGGAGAATGAGGGGGATATGGGCGATTTGAACGTGTGTCCCCGCTGCGGGACGACAATCGAAGAATTCCGCCGCACCGGGCTATTGGGCTGTGCGGAGTGCTATCGCGTCTTTCGCGGCGAGGTGCTCGCCACCGTGCGTCGGGTGCAGGGAAAGACCCGCCATGAGGGCTCCCTTCCCGCCGTCTCGGAGGAGAAGTATTCCTTCATGCTCGAACGGCAGCATCTGAAAGAGGAGATCGAGCGCGCGATGCGGGAGGAACGATATTCCGATGCGGAAGCGCTTCAACAGCGGCTCAAAGAGAGCGACCGCACCCGCCGCAAGGAGGAGCTGTCGTGAAAGAGAGCGCCGTGTGCTACGAAAACGTCGCCGTCTCCACCCGCATCCGGCTGGCGCGCAACTTTGCCGACTATCCCTTTCCCCGCCGTCTCGACAGAGCGTCCGCGCGGGAGATCGTCAGCATCGTGTCGGCGGCTCTGAGCGAAGTGGACGCCTTCGAGCTCCGCTATATGGACAGCATCTCCGAAGAGCAGGCGGAACTTCTCATCGAGCGCTATCTCATCAGCCGCGATCTGTGGAAGAACCGCGCCGTCTCCGCCGTGCTCCTCTCCCGCAGCGGCGGTCCCGCCCGCACGTTCGAAAAAGAACTCAGCGAAACCTTGACCGAGAACACCTCCATCATGATCAACGAGGAAGACCATATCCGCGAACAATATTTCGTGCGGGGCTTCGATCTGAAACGGGGGTACGAACGGCTGTCCGGCATCGACGAGATCATCGCCGAGACCATTCCCTTCGCCTGCGACGACGAACTCGGTTATCTCACGGCGTGCCCCACCAACGTGGGAACGGGGCTTCGCGCGTCCGTGATGCTCTTTCTGCCCGCGCTTGCGCGGCGGGGGAGGATGCGGGAGATCGCGGCGGAACTCAAACGCGTCGGGCTCACCGTGCGGGGCATGTTCGGCGAGGGGAGCAGCGCCGAGGGCGACCTCTATCAGATCAGCAACGAGCGCACGCTCGGCTTTCGCGATACGGAGATCCTCGCCTCCGTCGAACGGCGGGTGAACGAGTTGGTGGAAAACGAGCTCGTGGAGCGGGATATGCTCCTCGAGGAGGGAGGCGCCGCGCTTGCGGACCGTATCCTGCGCTCCTACGGCATTCTCTCCAACTGTGTACAGATCGACGCGCACGAGTTTTTGGAGCGCCTGTCCGATGTCAAGCTCGGCGTGGCGCTCGGGATCCTCACGGGCGAGATGAGCGACCTCGACGCCCTGCTCGTCTCCACCCGTCCCGCCAACCTCGGCATGCTGGCGCAAAAGCCGCTTTCCGAGGAGGAACAGGACATCTTCCGCGCGCGCTACGCGGGCAGAGCGCTCAGGCGCATGTGCATGCTCGACGAAGAGCAGCGCGACGGTTTATTCCCGAAGGAGTAAAAAATCATGGATACATCGCACTTTTCCGCCCATCTCCGCGAGGCGCTCGAACTTGCGGACGAATTGGAACGCACCTGTCAAACGGGCTACATCGGCAGCGAGCACCTCATGATCGGGCTCATCGCCGTGGAAGACAGCGCCGCGGGCAGGTTGCTCACCGAGGCGGGCGTGGACCGCAACGAATATGTCGCCATCTTCAAGCGCAGTATCGACAGAAGTTTGCGCATCCACGGGTATACCCCCCGCACCAAACGGGTACTGGAGCTTGCCACGGAGCTGAGTGTGCAGGGCGGCAACTACAACGCGCTCACGGGCACCGAGCATGTGCTCTATGCCATTCTCATGATGGAAGATTGCCTCGCGGTGCGCATCCTCAAAATGATGGGCGTCGACGTTGCGGCGCTGAAAGAGCGGGCGGCACAGGTCGCCTCGCCCGCGAACGGGGAAGGGGAGCGCATCCCGCTCAAAGATCCCGCCCGTCCCGCCACCCGTTTTGCGCTCGAAGAGCAGGACCTTGCCGTCCGGCAGGACCGCACCCGCGGTCCCCAAAAGGGAGCGCTCTCCGAGGAGCTCATGCGCTATGGCGACGACCTCACGAAAAAGGCGCGCGAGGGCAAGTTGGACCCCGTGATCGGGCGGCGGAGCGAGATCGAGCGGGTGATCCAGATCCTGTCCCGCCGCACCAAGAACAACCCCGTGCTCATCGGGGAGCCGGGCGTGGGCAAGACCGCCGTGGTGGAGGGGCTCGCGCGGCAGATCGTCGCGGGCGAGGTCCCGGAGCTCCTGCGGGATAAAACGGTATTTTCCCTCAACATCACGAGTATGTTGGCGGGCGCCAAATATCGCGGAGAATTCGAGGAACGGATCAAACGAGTGATCGACGAGATCGCCACGAGCCGCGACATCATCCTCTTTATCGACGAGATCCACACCATCGTCGGTGCGGGCGCCTCGGCGGAGAGCCCGCTCGACGCCTCCAACATCTTAAAACCCATGCTTGCGCGCGGCGAATTGCAGACCATCGGCGCGACGACCGTGGAGGAATACCGCAAGTTCATCGAAAAAGACCCCGCGCTCGAACGGCGCTTTACTCCCGTCACGGTGGACCAGCCGAGCGTGGAGGATACGATCGTCATTCTGCACGGATTGAAGGATAAATACGAAGCGCATCACGGCGTTGTGATCACGGACGAGGCGATCGAAGCGGCGGCGCGCCTTTCCGACCGCTACATCACCGACCGTTTTCTGCCCGACAAGGCGATCGATCTCATCGACGAGGCGGCGTCCCATCGGCGTTTGATCGCCTACACCGGTCCGAGCGAACTGCGAGAGCGGGAAGAGGAGTTGCAACGCGCCTCGGCGGAGCGCGAAAAGGCGGCGGGTTGGAAGGATTACGCCCGTGCCGCCGAGTTTTCCCGCAGGATCGACGAACTCACCGCCGAGATCGAGGAGATCAAGGAACAGTGGAGCGCCGAGCGCAACTCCGTTCATCTGTCCATCGGTGCGGAGGAGATCGCTGCCGTCGTTTCGAGTTGGACGGGGGTGCCCGTCGTAAAGCTCACGGAGGCGGAGAGCGAGCGGCTCCTGCACCTCGAAGCGGAACTTCACGAGCGCATCGTGGGGCAAGAGGAGGCGGTCACTGCCGTGGCAAAGGCGATCCGCCGCGCGCGGGCGGGGCTCAAAGACCCCAACCGTCCCATCGGCTCGTTTATCTTCGTGGGGCCCACGGGCGTCGGCAAGACCGATCTTTGCAAAGCGCTCGCAGAGAGCCTGTTCGGCGACGAGCGGCTCATGATCCGCCTCGACATGTCCGAATATATGGAGAAGCACTCCACGTCCAAACTCATCGGTGCGCCTCCCGGATATGTGGGCTATGAGGACAGCGCGGGCACCCTCACCGAGCGCATCCGCAAAAAACCGTATGCCGTCGTCCTGTTCGACGAGATCGAAAAGGCGCATCCCGATGTGTTCAACATTCTGCTGCAAATTCTCGACGACGGAAGGCTCACGGACAGCCGCGGCAGAGTCGTCTCCTTCAAAAACACCGTGCTCATCATGACGAGCAACGTCGGCGCGCACCAAGTGAAGGAAGTGGGGGTTTTGGGCTTCCGCAGCGCCGAGGAGGAGAGCGAGTACGAGGACATGAAGGAGAGCATCCAGGACGCCTTGAAGCAGAAATTCCGCCCCGAATTTTTGAATCGGCTCGATGAGACCATCATCTTCCACAAGCTCTCCAAGGAGGACGCGGCGCGCATCTGCGACAAGATGATCGAGGGGCTGCAAAAGCGGCTCAAAGAGCGGGAACTCAACGTAAAAGTGAGCATCCGCGCCCGCAATCGGCTGGTGGAGGAGGGGTACAGCGAGGAATACGGCGCCCGTCCCCTGAAACGCACCGTTCGGCGGCTCATTGAAGACCGCCTCTCCGAGGAGATCTTGCAGGGGAAGCTGCCCGTCGGCGGCACCGTCATCATCGACGAAGAGAACGGCGAACTCACCTTCACGGAAGAATAAGAGAAAAGTCGGAAGATACGGCGCCGCCCGAGACGAAAGTCTCGGGCGGCGCCGCTTTTGCTTTAATTCATATCGAATATCTCGTTGGGTGTGATCTCATAGAGAGCGCAAAGTTGCAAGATCTGTTCATAGTTCAGTTCGAACACGCCGTTTTCGAAGCGGCTGTACTGCTGCTGGGTCATCATGAGCCGCTCCGCCACCTCTCTTTGCGTCATCTTCATTTCCTTTCGGGCTTGTTTTATGTTATAGCCGATTTTTTTGGCGATCTCCATATGTATTTTTTATCACAAACTGATGTAAAACCATTGACATACATCACAAAATGATGTACAATTAAGGAAGATATCAATCGAAAATTTTAGGAGATATGATGAAAAAGCAATCCGCAAAAGAAAAACCCGTAACATTGCCCGAAGGCAAGTGCCGTACCGCATACTGCGGCGACTGTTCCTACTTTAACCCCGCCAAGACCTCTTACGGCAAGTGTTGGTGCGGTTACTACAAAAGTTACACGCGCAAGGCAAGCGACATTGCTTGCAGCCATTATCACAGCTGAATTGAAAATTTCACACAAAGTCTACGGGGAGATGAAGGAGTTCTTTTCCCGTACGCCCGTGGAGGCGGGCGGTATTTTCGGCGAAAAGGACGGAGTGATCTGCCGTTTTTTGGCGGACGGTCATACGTCGCCCGTGGAATATCGCCCGAACGTCTCCTTTCTGAACGCGGCAATCGCCGAATGGGCGCGGGAGGGGGTCGCCTTTGCGGGGATCGCGCACAGCCACCCGAACGGGTTCTTGCGGCTCTCCCGTGGGGACATTGCCTATGCGCGGGCGATCGTCGCGGCGGATCCGCAGATCAAAGAGCTGTACTTTGCGGTTGCGGCGCGGACGCACGGCGTTTGGAAACTTGTATTTTATAACTGTCTGAAAAAACGGCATTGGAAACCGAGGAGATGATCGATCATGACGGAAGGTGAACGGTTCAACTTTGGCAGATGGCAGGGCGAGGAGATCGAATGGGTCTGTCTCGAAGATGCGGATGACGGGGAGTGCGTGCTTGCGCTGAGCACGCACGGACTGGAATTCGGTCGTCCTTTCGATTCGAGAGGGTGGGGACCCCCACAGTCACGACGGTACATCACCTGGGAAGAGAGCGAGATCAGAAGCTGGCTCAACGGCGAGTTCTACCAAAATGCGTTCACGAGTGCGGAAAAGAAGAGGATCGTGACGAATTTTTCGGCAAACAGCGTCGGCAACGACACATGGGACAACGTCTTTCTCTTGAGCGCGGAAGAGGTCGATAGGTATCTGTCTCCCACGCAGTTCGAGTGCTACGAGACCGACTATGCGCGCAAGGTCAGAGTGAAGCGCCAGCAATCATCGCGGATGGATGGCATTAAGGCAGGTGTAAAGGCAAGGGATTGGAAAGGGGCACTTGGGAGCATGAGGTCGGCTGTCCGTGTAACATTTTCGGATCGTGAAAAGCATCTTTGGCTTACACGCACTGTTAGCGATGAAGCTTACGACCGAGAAGATTTGTCCAGCTGGGATCAAGATCACTCCAACTGTTACGGCGTTTGTGTCATCGGTTTGGAAAATTCGCCTGGTTACCACTTTCTCAATGGACATTTGTGCGAGAATATGATGAATGATTGGTTTTTGATCCGTCCCGCAATCTGCTTTCAAACATAATTTTGATTTTTCACCCGAAGAATAAAAAGACGGCGCCGCCCGAGACTTTCGTCTCGGGCGGCGCCGTCTGTCGTTTGGGTCAAAGTTCGAGATTGTTCAAAAGGAACGCTTCGAAATAGGGGGTCCACCAGTTGAGATAGCCCGCTTTCTTGGGGTGAATGGCGTCGCTTGTGCACCACTTGTAGTATTCGTCCGTCACGGCGGCGTTGAACGCGTCGTCGTGATAGAGGTCGATGACCTTGACTTCATACCCGTCGTCGTACCACTTTTGCGCGATCTCCTTCACCTGTGTCACCAATTTTTCGTACTCTGAGCCCTTGGGGTTGGAGTTGGTGCGGGTGCCGCTGTCGCCGAAATAGGCGCCCGAATAGAAATACACGGGACAGCCCCACGTATCCGTGACGTAGCGGATGATGTATTCCACGCCGCCGAGGGTCGTCCCGCGGTCGCAGTCTTCGAGGTAGCGGGGCACCCGGCTTTGCATCTCTCCGCGTTTGGAAAGACGGTCATTGGTGCAGTCGTTGGTGGAGATCTGGCAGATGAAGGCGTCGGGAGCGGCGTCCTTGTCGAACGCCGTGCTGTTGATCATGCGGCGGGTGTAGGACTTCGCCCCCGAATCTCCGGTCCCTCCGTCGTCGAAAATGGTCGTGCCCGACACCGCCTCCTTCACGCTCGTACAGCCCGTGAGTGCCGAGAGGTATTCCGCCATGCTCTC
>CANQRP010000018.1 GCA_947626305.1 uncultured Clostridia bacterium
TTTGCTCCTCGCCTCGTAAGTCCTACCCTTCGCTTGCGAGGGTGGAGGCTATGCCCCCTCCAAGGAGGGGGGTAGGGGGGTGGTGATGCTGTCATACCGAGGCGCAGCCGAGCGTATCCCCTTGGTCGATGAAAGCCCAATGGGATTCTCTCCTCCCTCGCGGTGCTCGGTCGTCGGAATGACAGAGGAGCCCCCTTTCGGCTCGCTTCGCTTGCCACTCGTCTCACACGGGTAGAACCCCGTGTTCGGGCACCGTTCGCGCGGTAAATGCGCTCACTCATGTCGCCTTGCGCCAACGATTATCAACCGTTGGCAGAATGCAAAGCTCCACCCCGCTAACGCGGGGGACAGCTTTTCTTGCCCTCCCCCGCGCGTTCCGCGCGGGGGAGGGGTAGGGTGGAGCGGCGCAATTCTGTTCAACAGCGCGGTGCGCTGTGAACTGCGCCGCGACAGCCGAGCCGGTAGCGAGGCGGGGTTGCGGTGGGCGCTACCGCCGCAACGGGGCACCTTATTTTTTCTGTCATACCGAGGCGCAGCCGAGCGTATCCCCTTGGTCGATGAAAGCCCAATGGGATTCTCTCCTCCCTCGCGTTGCTCGGTCGTCGGAATGACAGGAAGAAATGCGGTAGAGATGTCTACTTCGCACTTCGTGCTCGTGCCGCGCTTAGAGAATCAGAACTTCGCGCGGGGCGACTAACGCTCGACATGACAGAGGAGCCCCCTTTCGGCTCGATTTCGCTTGTGCTACTCGTCTCACACGGGTAGAACTCCGCATTCGGTCATCGTTCGCGCGGCAAATGCGCTCACTCATGTCACAGTGCACCAACAGTTATCAACTGTTGGTAGAACGCGCTGTTCCACCTCCTAAGGAGGCGCCTTTTCTTGCCCTCCCCCGCTCTGCGAAGAGACAACTTTTTTCGCTTGTTTGAAAAAAGGCAATACATTTCCATGTATAACCTGCGCGGCGTTCCGCATACTGCAAGCGGAGGAACAATATGAAGAAGAAAATTTTATCCCTTGTCCTTTCCGGAATGCTCGCGGCGTCGGCAGTGTTCGGGCTCGCAGCCTGCAAATCGCAAAACGGTGGCAACACGGGCAACAACGGCGGCAACGGGAATACCAATAACGGCAACGGTCAATCCATCAAACCCGGTACGGTCATCACGGACGCAACGCTCAAAAGTTCTGTCTTTGCCGCGCTCGCGGAAGCGCAGCCCGAAGGACTCGCCTATTCGGGCGGTCTGACCCTCTCCTTCACGCAGGGTACGGAGACGACGGAGCAAAAGCTCTCTCTCGAGGGGACCGCGCACCTCGGTAAGAGCGTTGCGGGCGACCTCTGTCTCTCCCTGGAAAACGAAGAAGGGCTGATGTATCTGCTCGGCTTTTTGCGCGAGGACGGCACTTACGGCGCAATGGGGGAAGCCGAGGGCAAAACCGTCGACTTCGCCGCGCTCAAAGCACAGTTAAAGGCGGAGAACGATCCCCTCATCCTCGAAAAGGGGGAAGCGAGCCCTGCGCAGAGCGTGTTCTCTACGCCCGCCGTGGTAAAAATGCTGAAAAATCTCACGTCCCTCGTCGACGGGACCGTCACCAAGACGGAGGGCGGGTACTCCCTCTCCTTTGACCTCATAAAGGGGACCAGTGCCCTGCTCGACGGGGCGAAAACGGTTGCCGAGGTCATCGACAATACCGCGGACATCACGCTCACGGGGCTCTTTTCGCAGAAGTTTTTCGACGATACCCTCACCTCGCTTTTGAAGGGCATATCGGCAAAAGAACTCTCGGCGTTGTTCCCGCTGCTGCCTGAAGGGTGGCAGACGACGCTGCCCGAACCCGGAAACGGCACGGCAAAAGAGTATCTTTCCGAACTCTTGCGCTCGGGCGCGTTCTACTCCTCGGTCGTGGGCGAGGGCGAGCCGTGGACGAACTATCGGACCTTCGGCGAAGTTCCCCTTGCGGAGGTCGTCTCTTTTCTGACGGACGGAGAAACGGACCTCGCTTCTCTTCGCTTGAAGCAGATGATCGAAGACCTGAAGGGGAGCTTGGAGAACAAGCTCGTCACCCTGTTGTTCGACAGCTTTGGATTCGGCGGTACGGTGACGGGCGAGAATGTAGACCTTGCCGTGGAGTTTTCCTTTGACGATGAGAAAAAACTTCTCGGGATCGCGATCGACGCGCTGGCGGAGGGGAACGTCTCCGAGAATGCGGAACAGCCTCAGCCGGACGGCGGGACGCAACCCGAAGACGGCAACGGCGACGAGATGAGCACCGCGGCGGAGCCCGCGCAAAAAGTGCGCTGCACTCTCAAACTCAACGCCGCCTGCGTACAGGCGCCGGAACTCTTCGACCTCTCCGGCTGCAAATACGAAGGCGAGAACGGAACGGTGACGATCGAGTAATTTCGGTCCGAACGGGCGCCGCCCTCCCCCGCGATGCGGGGGAGGGCGGCGCCTTTTCCGCAAAAACCCTTGCCAATTTCAGGAGAGTGTGCTAAAATGGGGAAGATGAATACGGTCCGGGTAAACGCGCAGGCAAAACTCAACCTCACCCTCGATCTTTTGGGGGCGGAAAACGGCTATCATCTGCTCGACTCTCTCGTCGTCACCGTCGACCTCGCCGACCGCATCGTCGTCAAAAAGCGCAAAGACGGCAAGATCGCCGTCACGATGCACGGCATGGGGAGCGAGAGCATCCCTCCCGAAGAGAACAACGCGCAGAGGGCGGGGGAAAAATTCGTCTCCGCATTCGGAACGTGCGGGGCGGACATCGCCATCTATAAAAATATTCCCGTCGGCGCGGGACTCGGCGGCTCGTCGGCGGATGCCGCGGGTGTGCTTTCTGCAATGGCGCGGCTGTATGCGGTCGAAGACGGCAAGGCGCTCAAATCGCTTGCGGACGAGCTCGGCAGCGATACGGGGTACCTCCTCGAAGGCGGCTTTGCCCGCTTGCGCGGCAGGGGAGAGCGGGTGGAACAGCTCGGCGCGGTCCCTGTGCTCCATGTCCTCCTGCTCGTGCCGCGTACGGGCGTCTCCACTGCCGAATGTTATAAAAAGTGCGACGCGTATGCAAGATCGCAGCCGCACACCGAGCGCGCGCTCGAATGCCTCTGCGCAGGGAATACGGAATGGGCGGCAAAGCTCTTTTATAACGACCTGTATCCCGCGGCAAGAGAGCTCGATCCCGAGACGGAGGAGGCGCTTCTTGCGCTGAAATCGTTCTCCCCGTGGGGGGCGAGCATGACGGGTTCGGGCAGCGGCGTGTTTGCGGTATTCGAATCGCGGGAGCTGTGCGAATGGGCAAAGAGCCGCTATCGCGGCAGCTGCCGCGCCTATGTTCTCACTACGCAAGGACCGCGGGAGAGGGAGGGATCTCTCTACTCGGTAGAATAAATCAGAGGTAACGGTATGGAAGAAAGACTCATGGACGATCCGAGAAAGATCAAGGTAAAGCGCAACGCGGTGGGCGGCGTGGAAGACGCCACGGACGAACTCGCCCCCGAGGAAGAAGTGGAGATCGATGTGCCGGAGACGGAACTCGAGATCCCCGAGGAACTCGACGAAGACCTCATCGGACTTGCTCCGTCGCAGCTCGAAAAAGAGCTTGCCCGCCGCAAAAAAGAAGCGGAAGAGGCTGCCGCGGAGCGGGATAAGTTGCTTGCGGCGGGCGAAGAGCGCCTTGCAAAGGGGAAGTACGAAGACGCGGAGCCGCTGTTTGCGCAGGCGCTCGTTTACGACGGGGACTGCATGCGCGCAAAGCATGCGGTTTGGCTCTGCCGCACGAAAAATTACACGGAGACCGAACTCCTCTACGACAGAGAGTATGCGGAGGAATTTGCGGGCACCGACCCCGAAGTAAAAAAGCAGTTGCGGGAAAAGCTCGGAACAAAGCTGAAAGAGGAGAAGGACGCATTCGAAGAGGAAGTTGCGCCCCTCCGCGAAAAAGTGCACGGCGCACAAAAAGAGCGCAGGAGCGCGTTCATCGCCAACCGCAATTATTACCGTTGGCGGCTCTTGGTGTTCGGCGCGATCTTCTGCGCCTTCGTCATCGCCATGAGTATCTGCGGCGCGCAGATCGTGCACGTGCGGGTGAATACGCCCGTCTATCTCGCCATCGCATTCGGCGCGCTCGCCCTTTTGGACCTCATTCCCCTCATCTTCCTTTCGCGGAAGTTCGTGGTGGCGCAGCGGCTCGTCAAGGAAAACGAAACGCTCTCCTCCACCGAGGACGGTGCCCGTCTCGAAGAGCTTGAAACCGCCCTCGAAACGCTTGCCCTCTATCTTGAAGATTAAAGGATTGTTGCAAGGAGTATTGTTGCATGGAACGTTTCTTTGATGTGCTGTTGTACGTTTCTTTCTTTGTCACCATTCCGCTCTTTGTTGTTGAATTGGTGCGTTTCCCCGTTTGGGTCAGAAAGATTGACGTCACAAAGAACAAAAAGGGGAAGCCGCTCGAACGGTATCTCGAAAACAGGTTTTTGCTGCTCGAGGGAAGGATCGCCCTCACGGTCGTGCTCTGCGCGGCGGTGAGTATCCTCTCCTTTCTGCTTGGTTCCTTTCCGAAAGAGTTCGAACAGCCGGGATTTCTTTTATTTCTTCCCATAGTGCTCATGTTAGTCATAACGGGACTTGGAGGAATCTGCTTGGGGCAATATTTTTTCAACGTCGCAAGGAAAGATGAAATTTTCCGAAAGACAGATCACTATCTCACGATCTTGCGGCCCCGTGCAGTGCTGGGCATGGGGCTGTTGATCGGCTTTTATCTCAGTTTGGTTGTTTGTTTCCCGCTGATGCACCTGTTTTTTACGCTGAATTTCATTTGACAGCGAGGAATCTCAATCTCATTTCACCCCCTCCGTGGGAGGAGGTTCTGTCCGCCGTTCTTAGAATGTCATTTCGACCGAAGCCGCAGGCGGAGTGGAGAAATCTCATATTATTAAAAATAAGGTAGAGATGTTTCGACTGCGGCTTACGCCTACGCTCAACATGACGTGATTTTGGAATTTCACCCACCCCCTTAGTCCCCCTCCGACAGAGGGGGTCCTGTTTACCCTCTCCGTGGGAGAGGGGTAGGGGAGGGGGCACCTTATATCTTTGCATGATACATCGTCCCCCTTCGGCACTGCGTGCCACTTCCCCCCAAGCAAGTTGGGGGGCAGCTCTTTGCCCGCCCCCGTATAGCAGGGCTCGCTTTTGTTTTTTGAAAATATTTTTCGGAAGTCTATTTACAATTCACGGTTTTTGCGCTATAATAACAGCGCGGGGAGATCCGCGGATAAGGAGGAGAGCATGGAACTCATTTATACGGGAATCGGCAAAAAGGTTTATCGCGACGGCGACAAACTCATCAAATCTTTTGATGAGACCTATTCCAAAGCGGGGATCCTGAACGAGGCGCTCAATCAGGCGCGCGTCGAGGAGACTTCGCTCAACATTCCGAAAATTCTGGAAGTCTCCGTCATCGACGGAAAATGGTCGCTCACGTGGGAATTCATCGAAGGCGAAACGCTCGACAGCCTCATGAAAAAGAATCCCGAAAAGCTCGATGAGTATCTCGATTTCTTCGTCGATCTGCAAGTGCGCATGAGTCGGGAAAAAGTGCCGCTTTTGGGGCACCTTCGCGACAAAATGCACGCCAAGATCTCGGCAAGCTCCTTCCCCGCCACCGTGCGCTACGACCTGCATGTGCGGCTCGACGGTCTGCCCCGTCACAAAAAGCTCTGCCACGGCGATTTCCAGCCGAGCAACATCATCATCACCAAGGACGGCACTCCCTACATCATCGACTGGGCGCACGCCACGCAGGGAAACGGTTCGGCGGACGCCGCCCGTACCTACCTTTTGTTCCATCTGCACGGACAACCCGACATCGCGGAGAAATATCTCAAAAAGTATTGCTTGAAGACGGACACCGCCATTCAATATGTCCAGCGGGTGTTGCCCATCGTTGCGGCTTCCCAATCGGTGAAGAATAAGCCGGAGGAAGCGGAGTTCCTCGCAAAATGGGTGAACGTCTGCGACTGGCAGTAAACGTTTGAGAGAGGGTGCGCCCTCTCTCTTTTTCGGAACGATGACTATCTATCTCGATCATGCGGCGACGTCGCCGCTCAAAGCAGAAGTGCTCGAAGCAATGATGCCCTACCTCTCGGGCACCTTCGGCAATCCCGATTCCCTCCACGCGTTCGGCAGAGAGGCGGCGTATGCCGTCACTTCCGCGCGCGATAACATCGCGGAGATCCTCGGGGTCAAACCGAGCGAAGTGTATTTTACCTCGGGCGGCACCGAGGCGGACAACTGGGCGGTAAGGTGCTTGGGAACGGGCGGCGCCCTGCTTTCTCCCATCGAACATGCCGCCGCACTCTCCGCGCTCCCGTTGCGCAGCCGCAAGAAGGGAAGGCTGTGTGCCGTCTCGGAAGAGGGCACCGTCATGCCCGAAGCGCTCGAAAAGGCGTTCGGCGGGGATACGGGGCTCGTCTCAGTCATGGCGGTCAACAACGAAACGGGCTGCATCCAGCCCGTCGAGGAACTCGCGGCGATCGCCCATGCCCGCGGCGCGCTCTTCTTTTCGGACTGCGTACAGGCGGCATGCAGCCGGGATCTGCAACCCATATTGCGTTTTGCGGACGCCGTCTCCCTCTCCGCGCACAAGCTCGGCGGTCCCAAGGGAGTGGGGGCGCTCGTGGTAAAAAGGGGCGCGGCGCTCCGTCCGCTCCTCGTGGGCGGGGAACAGGAGCGTTCCCTCCGCGGCGGCACCCTCAACGTTGCGGGTATCGTCGGCTTTGCGAAGGCGCTCGAACTTGCACAGGCGAACCGGGAGAGCTTTTGCGCACACACGCGAAAGCTCCGCGACCTCTTCGAAGAACTGATTGTTTCGGCGCTCGGCGATAACGTCAGGCGGGACGGAGAAGACCGCGCGCCCAACATCTCTCACCTCACGTTCGCAAGGGAGAGCGAGGCGCTTTTGAACGTGCTCGATCTGCACGGCATCGCGGCGTCGGGCGGGGCGGCATGTTCCGCGCACGCGTCGCGCCCTTCCCACGTGATGCTCGCCATGGGCAGGACGCCGCAGGAGGCAAAACGGGGGATACGGTTTTCCTTCGGCGCGGAGACGACGGAGGAAGAGACCCGCTTTGCCGCCGCCACAGTCGTGCAGATCCTTTCGAGACCTTGAATTCGCCTTTATTATATGAAAAACACTCTCTGTCGTGTGACTTCGACAGGGATTTTTTCTTCTAAACGGGAAATTCGCAACATAAACTATGACACAAAGAATTTTCAAGAGGTGTCATCATGAATGAAGAACTCGAATATGCGGAGATGTTGGAGATCCCGGTGGAGACGGTAACGGTGCGGCGGAAAGAGCGCAGGAAGAAAGAGAAGGAGCCCGATCTTCAACAACAGCTCGTGGAGGAGGTGAACGAAAAGCTCGAATCGGAGGATCCGTCTTATGCGGAGAGCACTCCCATTGCGCGCACCGCCGCTTATGAGGGACGCAAAAAGAGGATCGCGCGGCGGATCGTCGTAGGGGAGTTCATTGCCGTCTGCGCGCTCTGCGCAGCCATTTTTCTGACGAATATTTTCCTGCCGGACAGTGCCATCAACACCTTCGTGCGCGGCTTGTTCGGGAACAACGGTTCGGCGCAGACGGATACGCGCGCCTATTCCGAATTTACCCTTTCGCCCGTAGTAAACGACACGGTAAACGTAGAACTTGCCGTGTCCGAAACGGGCGTGCTCTCCTTTACCTCCGCGTGCAGCGTCTATTCCCCCTGCGACGGGCAGCTCGCCACCCTCAACGGCAATGCCGAAACGGGCTATACGGCGGAGATCAAACACTCCGAGCATTTTTCCACGATCGTAAGCGGGCTCGATTACATCTATGCCGCCGAAGGGGACAAGATCAGAAGCAACATCCCGCTCGGTTACAGCGACGGCGAGGGAGAAGTACGCGTGATGTTCTATTCGGACGGGACCCTGCTCAACTGCCTCACCGTGAACGAGAACACGCTTGCGTGGAGCTGATGTCACTTTGCGCGTTCACCCGCTCTTTGCGGTCGCGCTGATCCTCTCTGCTTTTACGGGGCACCTGCTCCTGCTCCTGTCGGCGGCGCTTGCCGCCCTCGAACACGAACTCGCCCACGCCCTTGCGGCGCGGAGAATGGGGTTTTCTCTCAACAAGATCGTACTCATGCCGTACGGCGCGGTCATCTCGGGGGACATCCGCGGGATCTCTCCTTTGCAGGAAATATGGGTATGCCTTGCGGGACCGCTCGCAAACGCCGTTACCGCGCTCGGTTTTGCGGCGCTCTGGTGGCTCTTTCCCGAGACCTATCCCTATACCGACGTCGCGGCGCAAGTCTCGCTCTCCCTCTTCCTCGTCAATCTGTTGCCCGCGTTCCCGCTCGACGGAGGGAGGATCCTGCGCGTGCTGCTGCGCCCTGTGGGGGAGCGGCGGGCGGCGGTTCTATGCCGCATTCCGACTTTCGTCACGGCGGCGGCGATTGCGGGATATTTCGTGTTTACCTGCTGTGTTTTGCAGCCGGATCTCAGCGCCCTGTTCTTTGCGGCGCTGCTCTTTGCGGGCGGCTTCGGCGGCGGCAACTATGTGCGCCTTGCGTTTGCGCCCAAAGATTTTTCCCGCGGGATAGAGGAAAAGCGGATCGCCCTTTCGGCGGAAAAGACGGCGGGGGACGCCATGCGTTATCTCCGGGAAGACAAATATCTCGTGTTCGAGCTCTTCGAAAACGGAGAATTTTCGGGCGAACTCACCGAAGAGGAACTTTTGAAGATCTTGCGGCAAGGGGAGTATTCCCGTCCGCTCAAAAACTGCCTCTCCTTTTAAGGGGAGGCAGTTGCGCGCAAAAAACCCTTGCGTAAAAGGAAAATGTGTGGTACAATGAGAAAAACTTCTTTTCAGGTCGGTTATGAAGAAGGAATGGTTTTTCGACCGCTTCTGCGGCGAACAGATCGTGATCTACGCAGAGGACGGTAAAATCGTCGAAGCGGGCGTCGAGAACGAAAAACGGGGCGACGTCCTCGGAAATATTTACAAGGGCAAGATCGCCAATATCGTGCAGGGGATGCAGGCGGCGTTCGTCGCCTGCGGCATGGAGCGCAACTGCTATCTCCCTCTGAACGAGGGCGCCGCGATCTTTTCGAGTTACGACGGCAGCGGCAAGAGCGCTTCGACAGAACTCAAAGCGGGGGACGAAATTTTGGTGCAGGTGGTCAAAACGCCGCGCGGTACCAAGGGAGCGAAGGTCTCCTGCGAACTCTCTTTTGTGGGAAAAAATCTCATCTTCCTACCGCGGACGGACTTTCTCGGCATCTCCCGCAAGATCGTCGACGAAGGGCAGCGCGAAGAACTGCTCCGCGAGGCGGACGGGCTGCGCGAGCCGGGGCAGGGATTTATCGTGCGCACGGCGGCGACAAAGGCAAACAAGCGCGCGCTCAAAATCGAATCGGAATATCTCAAACGCGTTTACCGTTCCGTGCTCGAAACGGCAAGAAACGCCCCCGTCGGCACGGCGGTCTACGAGGAATACGACCTTCCCGTAAAGGTCATGCGGGATTCGTTGGGCGACGCAGACGTTAAAGTATACGTGGGAGACGGGGAGCTCTACGAAAAGATCGTGCGGCTCGCGCGCATGCGGAGCGATCTCGGGGAGAAGCGCATCGTCCGATACACGGGCAATCGCAGCATGTTCAACGAGTACGGGTTGGACGAGCAGATCTTTGCACTCACCGACCCGCAGATCGGGTTGGAAAACGGCGCCCACCTCATCATCGACCGCACCGAGGCGATGACGGTGTTCGACGTCAACACGGGGAAATACACGGGGGACAGCGATCTCGAAAGCACGGTGCTCAAAACCAATCTCTTGGCGGCGAAAGAGATCGCCCGTCAGGTCCGCATCCGCAATATCGGCGGCATCGTCGCCGTCGACTTCATTGACATGACGGAGGAAGCGCACCGCCTCGCCGTTACGGAGGCGCTCGAAGCGGCGCTTGCGGAAGATCGGGCGAAGAGCCGCGTGCTTCCCATGAGCGATCTGTGCGTTACGCTGTTCACGCGGAAGCGGATGTCGGGGGAGCTCTCCTCCTTTTTGCTCAAACCCTGCGTCCACTGTACGCGGCAGGGGTACCTCCTTTCGGATATCTACATGGCGATGCGCATCCGCACGGCGATCCTCAACTGCTTTGCGGAGGGATACCGCGCGGCGATCGTGGAACTCAACCGCGCACTGATGAATAAAATTCTCTCCGAACGCTATTTCACAAACGAGCTCGCGGGAGCATGGAGGGGGAAGCGGGTGTATTTTGTTCCGCATACCGTCTTTCCGGAAGAAAAATTTTCCGTCCGCGGCGACAATGCGGAAGTTTTGTCGCTGCCCGATACGGCACAGATCTTATACTGATTCGAGAACCGAATATGAAATTTATCGAACTTACCGTTCATACCACAAGCGAGGCGAGCGAGATCGTCTCGGACGTCATGTGGGAGTACACTTCCTACGGCGTTACCGTGTGCGATCACAACGACATTCTCGCCTTGCAGCGGGACAGCACCGTTTTTTGGGACTACATGGACGACAGCGTCGCAGAGTCCAAGCCGGACGTTCTCGTCAAGTGCTATTTCGCGCCCGCGGAAGCGGATAAGATTTCCGCCGTCATGGAGGAGATCCGCGCCCGCCGCGCGCTTGCGGAGGGAGCGATCGACTTCGGCACCCTCGAAGACACCAAGCGCGAAGTGGACGGGGACGATTGGATCGACGTCTGGAAAAAACATTTCCGTCCCATCCATATCGGCATGATCGTCGTCGTGCCCGAGTGGATCTCCTATTCCGCAGAAGAGGGCGAAAAGATCGTCTCGCTCGATTCGAGCATGGCGTTCGGCACGGGCGAACACGAGACGACGCGCATGTGCGTGGAACTTTTGCAGGAATACGTCAAAGAGGGCGACGTCATTCTCGACGTGGGCTGCGGAAGCGGCATTCTGGGGATCTCGGCGGCGAAGCTCGGCGCAAAGCTGTGCTATCTTTCCGATCTCGACCCCATTGCCGTCAAGAGCGCAACGCACAACGCCTTAAAGAGCGGTGTAGCGGAGAAGGTCATCGTGTCCGAGGCAAATCTGCTCGATGGGGCAGATCGGAAGGCGGATCTCCTCCTCGCCAACATCACGGCGGAAGTGCTCGCGCTGCTCGCGCCCTCGGTCCCGAACGCCCTGAAAGAGGGCGGCACGCTCATTCTGAGCGGCATCATCAAGGAGCGGCTCGCGTTCGTGAAGGAGACGTACGCCGCGCTCGGGTTTACGCTGCTGAACGAGCGCTGCGAAGGCGAATGGTGCGCCCTCGTATACAAAAAGTAATTTGCCCCGAGCCGTCCGCATGTACTATGCTGTCGAAGGGCGGCACGAGCGCGAGGGGCGAAGTAGCCGAAACATCATTCTCCAAACTGTCATTTCGACCGAAGCGAGGGGCGCGAGCGGAGCAGAGAAATCTCGCCCTATCATAATGCGGAAAAGATTTCTCGACTTCGGCTTATGCCTCCGCTCGAAATGACATCGGAGGCGCCTTTCTTTGCCTTCACACAACAAACAGACCATGGCACGCAATCGTTTTTTTATTGACCATATTTCGGAGGAAACGGCGCTCACGGGCGACGAATTCCGTCACGCCAAAAACGTGCTGCGCCTCCGGGAAGGAAGCGAAATTTTCCTGCTTGACGGCAGCGGTGCCGAATATTCCGCGATCGTCACCGGAGTGGAGCGGGAGCGGATGCTCGTGCACGTCCTCGGAAAGACGGAAAGCGACCGCGAACCCCGCACGGAAGTGTGTCTCCTCGTCGGCGCGCTCAAAGGGGATAAGACCGAGCTCGTCGTGCAAAAGGCGGCGGAACTCGGCGTCTCGCACATCGGCGTGTTTTCCTCCCGCTACTGCGCGGCGTATATGAACGAAAATAAGCTGGAGCGACTCAGCCGCGTCTCCCGCGAGGCGGCAAAGCAGTGTATGCGCTCCGTCGCACCCGACATCTCCTACTTCGAAACTTTCGAAGACGCCTTAAAAAGCGTAAACGGGTATCAAAACAAGCTGTTCGCCTGCGAATTTTTGGCAAAGAGCGAGGGGAGTTTGCGGGGGCTTTCGGGCACTTCGGCGCTCGTCGTGGGCAGCGAGGGCGGCTTTTCGGAGGAGGAGTTCGCGCTTGCGAAGTCGCTTGGATTTACGGGGGTCTCTCTCGGCAAGAGGATCCTGCGGGCGGAGACGGCGGCGATCGCCCTTCTCTCCGTCGTCATGTACGAGCTAGGGGAACTTCAATGAAGGCGTGCGTATTCACCCTCGGGTGCAAGATGAACGAGGTGGAGAGCGCCTCGCTGATGCGCGGGCTCGAAGCGCGGGGCTACGAGACGACGAATGAGCTCGGCTATGCCGATCTGTACCTGCTCAACACCTGCGCCGTCACGGCGGAGGCGGAGCGCAAGTCCCGTCAGGCGGTGGCGCGGATGCGGAAATTCAACCCCGCCGCTCCCGTTGTGGTGTGCGGCTGCGCTTCGGAACAGAACGCGGAAGCCTTCCTCGAAAAAGAGGGAGTCGTGCTCGTGCTCGGCGCACAGAACAAGGGCAAAGTGCTGAACATATTGGAAAAACGGGGCATCTTCCGCGAAACGGAGCGGAGTTTTTGCGAACTTCCGTATCCGAAACAGACCAAGACCCGCGCTTTTTTGCGCATTCAGGACGGCTGTAACCGCTTTTGTTCCTATTGTCTCATTCCCTATCTTCGCGGCAGGACCCGCTCGCGGAGCGCGGAGAGCGTGCTCGCCGAGGCAAAGAGCTGCGGCGCAAAAGAGATCGTGCTCACGGGCATCGACATCTCCTCCTACCGCGACGGCGAAATCGGCTTGGGCGAATTGTTGCTTTTGTTGAAAGACGTCCCCGCGCGCATCCGTTTGGGCTCCCTCGAGGAGGGAATTGTCGACGAAAAGTTCCTTTTGCAGATGAAGGAGGCGGGCAATGTCGCGCCGCATTTTCATCTGTCGCTGCAGAGCGGCTCCACGGCAGTGTTGAAGGCGATGAACCGCCGCTACACGCGGGAGGAATATCTCGCGTGCTGTCGAAAAATTTACGAATTTTTCCCCGACGCCGCCATCACGACGGACATCATCGTGGGCTTCCCCGACGAGACGGATGAGGACTTCGAAGAGAGCCTTTCCGTGATCGGCGAAGCAAGGTTTGCGCGGGTGCACTGTTTTCCCTTTTCCTCCCGCCCCGGCACGGTCGCGGCAAAGAAGCAAGACCTGCCCGCGGCGGTCAAAAAAGAGAGGATGGGGCGCATTTCGGAGGTCGCAAAACGTGCGGAAACCGCATACATATCCCGCTTTTTGGGGACGGAGCGCACCGTGCTGTTCGAGGAGGACGGCGGGTACAGCGAGAACTATATCCGCGTATATGCGGCGGGTGCCGCCGAGGGCATGCTCGCGCGCGTAAAACTTTTAAGATCGTATCGAGACGGCGCTTTTGCCGAAATCACGGAGGTAATCAAATGAACGACTGTATTTTTTGCAAGATCATTGCGGGGGAGATCCCTTCCGCAAAGGTGTATGAGGACGACGAGATCCTCATTTTCAAGGACATTGCGCCCATCGCGAAGATCCATCTTCTCTGCGTGCCGAAGGAGCACTTCGCTTACCTGAGCGATGTCACCGCCGAGCGCGCCGCATTGCTCGGCAGAACCCTCGAAAAAATCGGGAAATTGCGTTCCCGGCTCGGGCTCGACGACGGCTACCGCCTTGTCATCAATCAGGGTGAGAACGCGGGGCAAACGGTGCACCACCTCCACATTCACATTCTCGGGGGCGAGCCGCTCCCGTGGGGGAATTGACCTGCCGTGGAAAAGAGAAGATGCGACCTCGGCGCTTGGACGAAGGGCGCCGTTCCCGAAGAGGTTTTGCGCTATCACGATACGCGGTGGTGCAAGCCCGAGCATCGGGACGGGGAGCTCTTTGCCATGCTGGTCCTCGAAGGCATGCAGGCGGGGGTCAGCTGGAATCTGATCCTGAAAAAAGAGGAGAACTTCCGAAGGGCGTTCGACGGCTTCGACCCGAATGCCGTGGCGGCTTACGACGGGCAGAAGGTCGAAGAGCTGTTGCACGATGAGGGCATCATCCGCAACCGCGGCAAGATCAACGCGGCGATCTCGAATGCACGCGCATTTCTCAAAGTGCGGGAGGAGTTCGGCACCTTCGACGCCTTCATCTGGAGCTTTACGGACGGAAAGACGGTCGACCACCGTTTAACGGACGGGAAGGAGATGCCCGCAAAGGACGCGCTTTCGGAAAAAGTGAGCGCGGAACTCAAAAGACGCGGCTTCAAATTCGTCGGACCGACGATCGTCTATTCTTACTTGCAGGGCATCGGCGTCATCAACGACCATTTGATCTCCTGCGAGTTTCGGTGATTCTCAGCAAGAGAAATGCGCAAAATGTCATGTCGAGCCGCCGAGCAAAGCGAGGCGTGTCGAGACATCTCTACCTTAGTGTTAAGAAAAAGCGTCGCGCCGCCGAATTTTTCGGCGGCGCGACGCTCATGTTTACTTTTTGTTTAAGAATTTTTGTATTTCGCTCAGCCTTTTTTTTACATCTTCAAGGTCGTCTATCACGGCGGAAACATCTTTCAGGTCACGTTCGCTCACGCCGAGCAAATAATCGCATGTAACGCCGAAAAATTCGGCGAGACGAACGATCGCATAACTGTCGGGCAAGGTTTTTCCCGTCTCGTAGTTGGAGATCGTTTTTTGATCGATCCCCGTCTTTTCCGCGACGTCGATTTGTCTCAAATCTCTGTCCTCTCTCAATTCGCGGATGCGATTCATACTAATATTTTTCTCCATATCACCATTCTACTATATTTTTACTAAAACTTATTGACGTAGAAAAGTTTTCCTGTTATAATTAAAATATAGGAAAATTATTCTAAATGGAGAAAAAGCAATGGAAGAACGATCGAAGGAAGAAATATTGAGCGAATTATACGCGATCCGCGCCGCAATGTCGCTTGTATCGCAAAAAAATGATGTCACAGATCAATACCAAAATGCAAATGAGCGTTCGCGGCGCGGAATTGAGAATAGTCTGCAACGCGTCAGCAATGCCGCAGAAACACAAAAGCAGCAAAGCAGTCAGTACCTGATCGAGCCGAAGATGCAAGAGTTATCGCATCAAATGAATACGATAAAAGAGGAGATTGACGACAAGAAGAAAAAAGTCGAAAAGGAAAAAGCCCAAATAGATTATTTGGTTGGAGAAGAGAGTCGCCGTTATAGGTATGAGCCTTCAAAACCCGCCAAATTCTTTGGAATTTTGATGGCGATCAGCGTCTTTTTGGCATTGATAGGGCAGTACTTCACACTCGAATGGCAGGCGGGGGTGTATATAGGGGTTTTATACGGCACGATCGTCCTGGCAACAATTATTTATGCACTGGTCTATCATGCAAAAGTTATGGCACCTACCGAAGCTGATCTGCAAAAGATTTCTGACAAACGGCAAGAACTGGCATTGCTGGAAAACAGACTTGCCGAACTCAATCGCGAATACGAAAGAGCGCAAAAGCAAAGCCGAGAATACAGCGCCCTTTTGGAGCAGGGTACGATATACTATGACACCGAAGCCATTGCGCGGTTGGAGCGCGAGCAACGTCAACTTCAAAAGCATGAAAAAGCCGTTTGCCAGGAGGCAAATCAAGCAATCAAAAACAGAAGAGCGAAGATCGCTCTGATTGCAAAAGAGTCGCAGGAGATCATCGAGAGTGCGCGCGGGCTCTACACCGTCATCGACTTCCGCGATTGGGCGAACGTCGACCTCATCATCTTCTATTATGAAACGGGGCGCGCGGACACCATGAAAGAGGCGCTGCAACAGGTGGATCGCCAGCGGCAAAACGATACTCTCGTGCGGGCGATCGGTATGGCGACGGAAATGCTCGCAAAGACCATTCGTCAGTCGGTAAGCGCTTTGGAAAAGACGCTCGAGGGTTCTTTCAGAAGGCTTTCGATGCAACTCGAATTCCAACATCGGACCTCTATGGACGAAGTCTCGAAGCTGGGGGCAAAATTGGAGACGCAAAACGAACAGCTGGAAAAGTTGGGCGAGCAGGCGGAAGAATTGCGGCTTTCCGCAGAGGCGCAGGCGCGGGTGCAGGCGGCGAACCAAGAGATGACGAACGCGTTGCTTGAAAAGATCGACGTATCGAGCACACAGCTTGCCTACGATATGGAAATGCAAATGAGACTTGTTCACCATATCCCCGTATAAAATTTCATGGAAGTGTCAAACATCCTCTCGGATATTCGAGGGGGTGTTTTTTTATGAAACGGATCTTTGCCGCGATCGGAGAGCTGCTCACCGTTGCGATCGTCGCGAGCTGCGCTTTTCTGCTGTTTGCCGTGCTTCGCTCCCCAAAACTCGAGCGGGGCGAACGGTACACGTTTTATTTGGGAGAAAACTCTTCGGCGCGCACCGTTACATCTTGCTCGCCGCTTGCGGCGCTCTTTCTCGGCGACGTGAAGGGGGAGAGCGTCGTCTACCGAGGCGATCGGTATTCGGAATTTGCCGAAAAATATCACGCCGAATTGCTCTTTACCGAAACAGTGAACGGTGCCGTCGGCTACTACCTGTACGCTCCCCGCTTCGGCGAGGGGGTCGTGCTCGGAGGAAAGAAGGTCAATCTGCAGATCGCGGTGGACGGCGACTGTACGGTCGTGGGGACCCCCCTCATCTTCGGCGGTTGGTAACGCCGTCCTCCGCGGCATTCTTTCGCCGGAAAGAATGCCGCGGAGGTATAAACTTTTCTTATCCCGTCAATCATGTACATAAATTTTCGGAGGATTTCCATGAAAGAAAAGGAAAATACCGTACCTACTTCGCGAAAAAAGAAGATCATCTATTCGGTCGTACTCGCGGTGTGCGCATTGTTGCTCGTCACGGCGATCGCACTTACCGCCTATTTTGTGACGAGCGGCGGGCACGAAGTGCTCGAAGAGCCGCCCACAGGCAATGAAGACCCTCCCACGGGTGGGGGTCCCGCGGAAGAAGACCCTCCTACGGGCGGCGAGACCACCCCTCCCGCGGACGACGAGCCGACAGGCGGCGAAAAGGCGGCGTTCATCTCTCCGCTCGAAGGGGTTGAAACGTGTTCGGTGGAATACTTCAAAATCTACGAGAATACCACGCTGAACAAGTGGTACTACCACAAGGCGGTGGATTACTCGGCGACCGCCGGCACCGATGTCCGCGCCATGGCGGACGGCGAAGTGGTCACGGTCAGCCTCTCCGAGAAGCTCGGCAACATCGTTGTCTTGCGCCATGCGGACGGGATGCAGAGCACCTACCGGTTCGTGGAGCCGCTCTCCTCGCTCAAAGTAGGGACAAAAGTAAAGCAGGGGGAGGTCATTGCGAAAGTCGCCGAAGCATACGGCACCGAGGCGAACGACGGCACCCATCTTCACCTCGAAATGACGCTGAACGGCAAGACGGTGGACCCGACCGACTATATCGACGTCACTCTCGAAGAAAAGTAAAAACCCAAAAGAGCGCCGCGGCGCTCTTTTTTCGAAAATTCTTTCGGAGAATGTGCAAGGTGTTGCATTTTCCGGAAGAAAATGGTATAATCATAGGAAAAAACGGAAAGAAAAAGAAGGCGGTCCTGCCGCCCATCGGAGTATCATGCCCAAGCTGAAACGAACGGAACAGAACGAAAAATTCGGCGCGCAACTCGAATCGCCCAAATATGTGGGATACCTCGATTGCCTTTTGGATACCCCCCTCAAAGCGCAGATCGTGAGCCGTGACGAAGAGACGCGCGAACTCAAAGTGAGCATCCTCGACGGAAGCGGGCTCCTCATCCCCCATGCGGGAAATTGCACGGCGCCCTTCGAGAGCAAGGTGGAACACGTCGCGAGCGGCGTGTTTTCGCCTGTCTTTCTCGTGGAGAACGAAACGCCCAAGGAGGTCGCGCTTCGCCTCTCCGTCACACTCGGCGGAAAGGAAGTGTGCGGCGACGGCAAAACGGTCGTGGCGCTCCCCTTCGATTGGTGGGAAGGGCTCGCGGGCAACCCGGAGCGTCTCGCGGCGTTTGTGCGCCCTCGTCTTTCCGAGTGTTCGCGCATCCTCGAAGACGCCGGAAAGCGGTTGAAAAAATGGACGTCGGGCGCCGACGTTTACGGCTACACGGGCGCCGACAAAAATGCCGTCCGCATGACTGCCGCCGCCGTTTTCGCCGCGATCAAAGGATGGAACATCGAACGGGAGAACAGCGATATTTCCTCCCCCATATGCGCATTTTCGCAGGAACTCTTCCGTGCAAAGCGCGGGAGCGTTCTTCAACTTGCGCTGTTTGCGGCGGCATGCCTCGAAGCTGCGAAGCTCAACCCCGTGCTCGCCGTGGGCAAAAACGGCGTGGGGGTGGGCGTATGGCTTTACGACAGCTGCTTTCTCGACACGGTGACGGATGACGGCGAGATCGTCGGGAAATACATCGCGGACGGCATCAACAATCTCAGCTTTTTCGACGCGGACGATCTGTTTGCGGACAGGAGCGTCAACTTCACCACCTCCGAAAAGCACTTTGCTTCTGCGGTGGGCGGATACGAATATTTCGTCGATGTGCGCCGTTGCCGCATCGCGGGGATCCCCGTTCTTCCGCTCAAAGAAAACGGGCTGAGAGGGCTCGAACTCATCGGGCACGAAGAGATGTCTCCCGAGATCGCGCCTGCGCCCTTGCGCTCGCTCAAAAGTGCCGGGATCGAGGGCAAACTCACCAAAAACAAAATTTGGGAGAGACGGCTTCTCGACCTCACCAATCGCAATGCGTTGCTCAACTTTACGGAGCGGGGCGCGCTGAAGGTGCGCGCGGACGACGCCGATGCGCTCTATGCCCGCCTTTCGGAATCGAGCGGCATGAAGCTCGTCGGCGGAAGCGGAACGGGCACCATTACGGCTGCGGAGCGGGAACTTCTTGCCCTTGAGAGCCGGCGGGATCTCTTGCGCGTCTCTCCCGCGGGGGAGGAACTTTCCGAAACGGCGCGCCTTTTGCAGCGCAAGAACCGTGAAGCGGACGAAGAGTCGGGCGCAAAGATCCTCTATCTCGCCCTCGGTTTTCTTGAATATGTCGCCAAAGAGGACGGAAGACCCAAGCGCGCGCCGCTCGTGCTCGTTCCCGTGGACATCGCGCGGGCAAAGGGCAACGAGGATTTCACCGTCTCCCTTGCCGAGGGAGAGTACTTTGTAAACAGCACTCTGCTCGAATATCTCAAACAGGAGTTCAATATCGACGTACGCGGGCTGGGCGGAGACATCTCCGCGCTCAAAATGAGCGAGATCTTCGCCATGGTGCGCGCGGAGACCGCGGGGATGAAGGGCTGGAAGGTCGTCAAGGAGATCTTCATCGCGGCGTTTTCCTTCCGCCGCTATCTCATGTGGCACGACCTGCACACCCATTTCGACGATCTGAAAAAGAACGCCGTGGTCGCGGCGCTCATGGGCAACCATATGGAAAAGCAGAACTATCCCCGCCCCGAGGAGGAGGACGGAGGGGATCCGGAGGGGACCCTTGTTCCGCTCCCCGCGGACAGTTCGCAGTATTCCGCGGTGGCGCTCTCGCGCACGGGAGCGAGCTTTGTTCTCCACGGTCCGCCCGGAACGGGCAAGAGTCAAACGATCACGAACATCATCGCCAATGCTCTCGAAGACGGCAAGCGCGTGCTGTTTGTGGCGGAGAAGAAGGCGGCGCTCGACGTTGTAAAGAAGCGGCTCGACGCCATCGGCGTGGGAGATTTCTGTCTCGAACTGCATGCGGGCAAGGCGGACAAGGCGGACGCCCTCGCAAAACTCGAGGCAACGCTTTCCCTCACGGCGGAAGAGAGCGCGGAATTTTCCGCGCACGCCGCGGAGATCGGGCGGCTCACGTCCGAACTCAAAGCGCCCATGCTTGCTCTTCACAAAAAACGGCGGTTGGGGATCTCGGTGTACGAGGCGATCCTGCTCTATCTCGAAAATCGGGACGCGCCCGACGTCATGGACATCGAGAGTTCTTTCTACGATACGCTCAGCGAGCAGAAGCTCGCCGAATGCAGAAGCCGTATCCTCTCCGCCGCGGCGGCGGCAAAGGAGTGCGGAGGGGTGGTGAATTCCCCCTTCGAAAACGTCAATCTGACCGAATATTCGCAGGCTCTGCGCGATAAACTCTTCTGCGTGTCCGAGGTGCTCCTTGCCGAGATCAAACACCTCAAAGCATTTTTGGGGCTCTTCCTCGAGTTTTACCGCCAGCGCCTTTCCGCCGTCACCCGCAAAAAACTCGAGAACCTCCGCACGCTCGCACAGGACCTCTCTTCGGACAAATACGCAAAGTACTTCTCCTCCGTCGGGGAGGAGGACTTTTACGTCTTTTACCACGCAAACCGCCTTCTCGACGAACGGTTCGCCTTTTACAACGCCCACTTCAAGGCGTTTGTCGATTTGGGGAAGGAATATCCCGAGATCAAAAAAGCGCTCGAAAACGGACAGGGATACAGCCGAAGCAAGGCAGCGGTCTCTGCGGCAAAGCGGCTTGCCCGCGTTGCGCTCCATCCGCTGACCGAGGAAGATACCGAGAAATTTTTACAGACGCTCGTGGACATCCGCGAAGCCATGGAGCGCATCAAGAGCGTGCCGCTCTCCAAGAGTTTTGTCGACCGCGGCGGAGACATCGTATTCAAAAAGCGGCGGGAGTATCTGAGCGATCTGTATGCCTTGCACGACCTGTGCGCCGCCACCTTCCTCGACTACAACCCCGACGCCTTCAACAGCATGTGCCTGCGCGCCGCGAACGGCTATACGCAACCGGTATTGGAGGGGTATCTGAAAGCGGCAGACGGCTTTTTCCGCGCACTCGAATCCTTCCTCACCGCCACGGGCGCAAACCGCAACAAACTCAGACAGGACGACGTTTTGGACGAATTTTCCGCCAAGGCGGGGGCGCTTATCGACAATGTGGATATGCTCCCCAACTGGTGCATGTACACGCGCACGGCGGAAGAGCTCAAAGAGCTCGGCTGCAACTTCGTGACCGAAGCGCTCGAGAGCGGCAAACTCACCACCGAAAACATTCTTGGCGGGTTTGAGAAAAACGTCTACAAAAATTTCCTCGAGATCAACATTCCCGCCGATCCCGAACTCTCCCGCATGACGGTCGGTTCCCTCGAGGAAACGGTGGAAAAATTCCGCCTTGCGTGGGAGGAGTTCACCCGCGATACCCGCGCAAAGATCAGGGCGGACCTCATTTCCCGTCTCCCCGCACCGGACGGCGAGGGGAGCCTTTCGGTGGAGACCGCCACGTTCCGCCGATTGGCAAAGAGCAATCTGCGCGGGGTGGGGCTACGCGGACTGTGCGCCGAGGTGCCCAACCTCCTCGGCGTCGTCGCGCCCTGTATGTTGATGAGCCCCACCACGGTGGCACAATACTTAAAACCGCAGGCGGATCTCGTCGATCTCGTCATTTTTGACGAAGCCTCCCAGATGACGACGGCGGAGGCGGTGGGCGCCATTGCCCGTGCAAAGTCGGCGATCGTCGTCGGCGACCCCCGCCAGCTTCCGCCCACCTCCTTCTTCCGCACGGGATATGTGGACGAAGAGAACCTCGAGAACGAGGTCCTC
>CANQRP010000019.1 GCA_947626305.1 uncultured Clostridia bacterium
GCGGGCGGCACCGTCACCTATCCCTCGCGCTTTATGCTCTGTGCGAGCATGAACCCCTGTCCCTGCGGCAACTACGGGTCCGCGAACCTCGTATGTACCTGTACGCCCGCCGAAATCAGAAGGTACCGCAAGAAAATATCGGGTCCCCTTCTCGATCGGATCGACCTCCAGGTGGAGGTGGACAACATCTCCTACGACGAGCTCACTTCGGGCGAGAAGCAGGAGGATTCGGGAGCAGTGAAAAAGAGGGTGGATATGGCGCGGAAGATCCAGCGCAACCGTTTTTCGGAATATCGGCTCAACACCAACGCCGAGATGGGAGAGCGGGAGATCGAGGAGTTTTGCACGCTGAGTTCGGAGAGCGAGCGGATTTTACGGAGCGCGTTCGAACGCATGAAACTCTCCGCGCGGGCACGGGCGCGCATCATCAAAGTGTCCCGTACCATCGCCGATCTCGACGGATGCGAAGAGATTCAACCCAAGCACGTCTTTGAGGCTGTGTCCTACCGTCTCGAGGAAAAATTTTCATGACGCGATACACCAAGGAAGAGCAGGCGCTCATCTGGCTGTGCGCCTGTACCGAACTCGAACCGCGGGAAAGGGCGCTGCTGTTGCGGGCGGCGGGCTCTCCCGAGAAGCTCTTCGAACGGTTTGAGACCTTTTTGCGGACCGTGCGGGAGGACCTGCCCGCGGACGATCTCGCGACCCGCAAGCACCGTCTCGGGGAAGTGCTCGACGAAGCGGAGGAGAAGGGCTATTTTGCCGTCACCGCATTGAGCGAGGACTATCCGGAGGGGCTCAAAGCGTCCTTTCCGCCCCTCGTGCTCTTCGGCGCGGGGAAGCGGGAATTGCTGCGCGAAAAGATGTTCTGCATCGTCGGCTCCCGTATCACCCCTCCTTGGGCGGAGAAGTTCGGTATGGACATCGCGGGAAAGCTGTCGAAGCGGTTTGCCGTAGTCACGGGGCTCGCCGAGGGCGGGGATCGCGCCGCGATCCGCGGAGCGCTGCTTGGCGGAAAGCTCATCAGCGTGCTTCCCTGCGGGCTCGACGAGTGTTATCCCGCCGCCCATACCTCTCTCAAAGAGGAGATCCGCCGCGTCGGACTGCTGTTGAGCGAATATCCCTTCCGCGAAAAGACGAAGAAGTATTCCTTCTATGCGCGCAACCGCATTTTGGCGGGGCTGTGCAGCGGGGTGCTCGTGCTCTCGGCGGGCGAAAAGAGCGGCGCGCTCATCACCGCGAACACGGCGCTCGAATACGGCAGAGACGTATTCGCTGTACCCTATAATCCCGGCATTGCGCAGGGCGTCGGCTGTAACGAATTGCTCAAAAAAGGCGCCTATGTGTGCACTTGCGCACAGGATATTTTCGATTGTTACGGCATGCTTCCGCAGGAGGAGACCGCAGTCTCGCTCACCCCAGAAGAGAAGTGCCTGTACGATATTCTGCATACGGAAGGAGAGCTCCATACGGCGGTGATCGCCGACCGTGCGGGGCTTCCCGTTTACGAGACGGCGGCGCTGCTCTCCGCGCTCGAACTCAAAGGTCTCGTCGTCAAGGCGGGCGGCAACCGCTTCGGTTGCGTGAAATAAAGACAGAAAGAGGTAAATATGGATCTCATTATCGTAGAATCGCCGAGCAAGGCAAAGACTATCTCCAAATATCTCAAAGGCAAATATCGGGTAGACGCCTCCGGCGGACACATCCGCGATCTGCCCCAGAAGAAACTCGGCGTCTCCGTTGCGCAGAATTTCGAGCCGCAGTACGTCACCTCTCCCGGCAAGGAAGAGACGATCAAGCGCCTTTCGGACGAGGCGAGAAGGGCGGGAAAAGTGTATCTCGCCACCGACCCCGACCGCGAGGGCGAGGCGATCTCGTGGCACCTTCAAACCGTGCTCGGATTGGACGCGGACAAGGAAAACCGCATCGAATTCAACGAGATCTCTCCCAAAGCCGTAGAACGGGCGCTCGAACATCCCCGCAAGATCGACTATAATCTCGTGGACGCGCAACAGGCGCGCCGCGTGCTCGATCGCCTTGTGGGCTATAAACTCTCTCCGCTCCTCAACAACAAGATCAGAAATGGGCTGTCGGCGGGCAGAGTGCAGTCGGTCGCCCTTCGCCTTGTGGTGGACAGGGAGCGCGAGATCCAAGCATTCCGCCCGGAGGAATATTGGACGATCTCGGTGGAATTACAGGACGGGGAGAAGAAATTTTCCTCCTTTAAGGCGGTACTCGAAAAGCAAAACGGCAAGAAGCGCAAGGTGTCCTCCAAGGAAGAGGCGGACGCCGTGCTCGCCGCATTGCGCAGCGGGGACTATGCCGTTTGTTCCGTAAAAAAATCGATCACAAAGTCGCATGCGCCCGCCCCCTTTACCACGAGCACTCTTCAACAGGACGCCTCCAACAAACTCGGCATGACCGCTCCCGAAACGATGCTCATGGCGCAGCATCTCTATGAGGGGATCGACGTAGAGGGAGAGGGGCACATCGCCTTCGTCACCTATATCCGTACCGATTCCACTCGCATTTCGTCGGACGCGCAGGCGGCGGCGCTTGCCTATATCGCCGAGAAATACGGCAAGGAGTATTGCCCCGCAAAACCCAATTTCTACGCCTCCAAGAAGGGCGCGCAGGACGCACACGAGGCGATCCGTCCCATCGATCTCTCTCTCACGCCCGAGCTCGCCAAGAAGATGCTCGACCGCAAACACTACAATGTGTATAAACTCATCTATGAACGTTTCATCGCGTCCCAAATGGCGGAAGCGCAGTACGATTCCATGCAGATCGAGATCGAAAACAGCGGATACGGGCTCCGTGCAAGCGGAAAGGCGCTCCGCTTCGCGGGGTACACCGCCGTCTATCAGGATTACAGAAAAGAGGAAGACGAGGAGACGAGCGGCAAGTTGCTGCCTCCGCTCAAAGAGGGGGACGGCTTGATCTCTCTCGGCGAAAAAGGGGAACAGAAATTCACCAAACCGCCCATCCGCTATACGGACGCATCCCTCGTGAAGGCGATGGAGGACAAGGGCATCGGACGTCCTTCCACCTACGCTTCCATTATTTCGGTACTCAATAAACGGAAATACGTTACCAAGGACGGCAAGTACATGCTGCCCACCGAAGTTGCCTACCGCATCACCGACATGCTCGTGAAGTATTTCACCGACGTCATGGACGTCGGCTTTACCGCCGACATGGAGGAAAAACTCGATGAGATCGAGGACGGCGGCAAAGATTGGCGCTCCATCATCGCCGCGTTCTATCCTCCGTTCGAGGAAAAACTTCGGTTTGCGAACTCGGACGGCGACGAACTCACCGAGATCCTCTGCGAAAAGTGCGGGCGTCCCATGGTGCGCAAGAACGGCAAGTACGGCAAATATCTTGCCTGCACGGGCTATCCCGCATGCTCCAATATCATCAGCGAGGGGGAGGTGGAAACGACGGACGTCCCCTGCCCCAAGTGCGGCGCCATGATGACGGTAAAGACCGGGCGCTACGGCAAATTCCTCGCCTGCCCCAACTATCCCTCTTGCAAGTCCACACTCCCCTTCGAAGAGGAGAAAAAGGAGACGGTGTACGAGGGGATCTGCCCCGATTGCGGCAAGCCCACCAAAAAGCTCTACTCCCGCACGGGGAAGCCGTACTACGGGTGCAGCGGCTATCCCATGTGTAAATTCATGAGCTGGGATGTCCCTACCGGGCAGAAGTGCCCCGTATGCGGCGGCGCCCTTGTCACAACGCCGAAGGGGACCGTGAAGTGCTCCGATCGCGAGTGCTCCTATCGTCCCGAGCGCCCCGAAAAAGCGGAGAAAACGGCAAAGAGATCCAAGAAGGAAAAAGCGTGATCAAAGTTATCGGCGCGGGGCTCGCGGGTAGCGAAGCGGCTTACTTTTTGGGTAGCCGCGGCGTGGAAGTGGAGCTCGCGGAGATGAAACCCGCAAAATTTACGCCCGCACATGAGAGCGAAAAGTTCGGAGAACTCGTCTGTTCCAATTCTTTGAAGAGTGACGACGTGTTCGGCAATGCCTGCGGACTTCTGAAAGAGGAGATGCGGCGGATGGGCTCGCTCACGATGGCGGCGGCGGAAGCGTCGCGGGTACCTGCGGGCGGTGCGCTCGCGGTCGATCGCGAGAAATTTTCCGCATATGTCACGGAGCGCATCCGCGCATGCAAGCATATCACCGTCACATGCGAGGAAGTATGTGTCCTGCCCCATGCGGGGATCGTGGCAACGGGTCCGCTCACCTCGGACGCCCTCATGAAGGACATCGAAGAAAAGTTCGGTTCCCAACACTTCTTCGACGCGTCGGCGCCCATCGTCTCGGCGGAGAGTGTGGGCATGGCGCACGTCTTTACGGCGGACCGTTACGGAAACGGCACGGGGGACTACCTCAATTGCCCGCTCACCAAGGAGGAGTACGAACTCTTCGTGCGCGAGTTGATCGGTGCGGAGCGCGCAAAACCGCATACATTCGAAAAAAACGAGATATTCGAGGGGTGCATGCCCGTCGAAGTGATGGCGGCGCGGGGGAGAGACACCCTGCGCTTCGGCACTTTTAAGCCCGTGGGGCTTTCCGACGCGGAGGGCAAGCGCCCGTATGCCGTGTTGCAGCTCAGAAAGGAAAACGCGGAGGGGACGATGTACGGGCTCGTCGGCTGCCAGACCAACCTCAAATTCGGGGAGCAGAAGCGGGTCTTTTCCCTCATTCCCGCCCTTAAAGACGCCGAGTTTTTGCGTTACGGCGTGATGCACCGCAATTCCTACCTCAACGCGCCCGAGGTGCTGAATGCCGATTTTTCGGTAAAAACGCAACACGGGTTGTATTTTGCGGGGCAGATCACGGGCGTAGAGGGGTATGTGGAGAGTGCGGCGTCGGGGCTTCTCGCCGCCGTTCATGTCTGGAACGCTCTGAACGGAAGAAACCCCTATGTGCCCGAGGACACCTCTGTGTGCGGGGCGCTCTCCCGCTATGTTGCGACCCCCAACAAACATTTCGAACCGATGAATGCGAATTACGGGATCCTCCGCCCGCTCGATGTGCGCGAGAAAAAGGAAAAGCGACGCCAAATGGCGGAGCGCGCCCTTACCGAAATCGAAAAATTCAAAGCCTATTCGCAAATTTAGCCTTTTGCCTGCGTTTCGGCGCGGCAAAAACGGGGTATATATAAAAAAATTCCCTGCGCTTTCGGGCGCGAAGATAAGGAGAATCATATGGAATTCAGAGGAACCACGATCTGCGCCGTGAAAAAGGACGGCGTCACTGCGATCGCGGGCGACGGGCAAGTCACCATGGGCGAGAGCGTCGTCTTCAAAAACAGTGCCATAAAGGTGCGCAGAATTTACGGCGGCAAAGTCATTCTGGGCTTTGCGGGGAGCGTGACGGACGCCTTCTCCCTCTCCGAGCGCTTCGAGGGGATGCTCAACAAATTTGCGGGCAATCTCATGCGCTCGGCGGTGGAACTTGCGGACCTGTGGCGGTCGGACAAGATCGGCAGAAAGCTCGACGCCATGATGATCACCGCCGATAAAGACACGCTTCTCATTCTCTCGGGCACGGGGGAAGTCATCGAACCCGACGAGGGCATCTGCGCCATCGGGAGCGGCGGCAACTACGCGCTTGCGGCAGCCCGCGCCCTCGCCCAGAATACCGACTTTTCCGCCGAGGAGATCGCGCGCAAATCGCTGAAGATCGCCAGCGAAATTTGCGTTTTCACCAACGACCATATTATTTGCGAATGCGTATAGGTTCACGAAAAATCTTTTGCTTGCGCAAAATCTTTTTCCGTGAGGGGGTCGCACGATTCTTTTCCTTTCCGTCATACCGACCGAGGCGCTTGCGCCGAGTGGAGTGTATCCCCATGGTTTTCAGCGACCCGAACATCGGAAAACAATCGTGCGAGGAAACCTTTCTCCTGCATCAACCGAATTACTCTCTTCTTCGCTCGGCTTGAACACTAAGCCGTAAGTGTGCGGCAAATGTTGTGCGCTTATGGAAAATGGCGATTTTCCAACGCGCAGTGATTTTATTCACGAATTTTTCCTGACGGAAAAAATTCCGTGAGGAAACGTGCATATGCGGTATAATTCAGTTGGTCCTCTCATTCGTTTCATCTAACACTAAGCCGTAAGTGTGCGGCAAATGTTGTGCGCTTATGGAAAATGGCGATTTTCCAACGCGCAGTAATAAAAAATAATCAGGGGCTTTGCCCGTACATCCCTTTTTGAAGGAGGTCAAGCTATGGATCTTTCACCCAAACAAATCGTAAACGAACTCAATAAACACATCATCGGGCAGGACGAAGCCAAAAAAGCCGTCGCCATCGCCCTCCGCAACCGTTACAGACGGGCGCAGCTCTCCCCCGAACTGAGGGAGGAGATCACCCCCAAGAATATCATCATGAAGGGTCCCACGGGCGTGGGCAAGACGGAGATCGCCCGCCGCCTCGCAAAACTCGTCAAGGCGCCCTTCATCAAGGTGGAGGCGACGAAGTACACCGAGGTCGGCTACGTCGGCAAGGACGTAGAGGGCATGGTGCGTGACCTCGTGGAATGCGCATTCCGTCTCGTCAAGGACGAAAAGACCGCCGAGGTCGCCGTAAAGGCGACCGACGTTGCAGAAAAGAAGATGGTGAAACTTCTCGCCGAGCTCAAAAAAGCGGACAGGGGCGAGACCCCGTACGAGCTCTTCGAAGCCAATTTGCTCGAATCTCTCCGCAAGGGAGTCTTCGACAATCTCGTTATCGAGACGGAGATCAAAGATGAACCCAAGAACATGGAACTCATCCCGGGCGGCGCGGCGATCAACCTCGGCTCCATCTTCGGCGAAATGCTACCCCAACGCAAGAAAAAACGCAAGATCACCGTAAAAGAGGCGATGAAGTTTTATATCGCCGAGGAGAGCGACAAGCTCATCGACGACGACGCGGTGAAGGACGAGGCGTTGAGGCGTGCCGAAAACGACGGCATTATCTTCATCGACGAGATCGACAAGATCGCGGGCAAGGAAAACACCTCGGGCGCGGACGTCTCCCGCGAGGGCGTGCAACGGGACATCCTTCCCATTGTGGAAGGGAGTACCGTCATGACGAAGTACGGTCCCGTCAAAACCGATTATATGCTCTTTATCGCCGCGGGCGCCTTTCACGTTGCGCGGGTGGAGGACCTCATTCCCGAACTTCAAGGGCGGTTCCCCGTCTCCGTGGAGCTCTCTTCCCTCACCAAGGAAGACTTTGTAAACATTCTCACGAATACCGAGCATTCGCTCACCCAGCAGTATGCGGTGCTCCTCGCCGTCGATAACATCGACCTGAAGTTTACCCCGGACGCCATCGAGGCGATCGCCGAAATTTCCGAGGAGATCAACTTGACGAGCGAGGACATCGGCGCGCGCAGATTGCATACCGTCATGGAATATCTTCTCGAAGACATCTCCTTCAATGCGGGCGGCGGCGACTATCCCGTCGTCACCGTGGAGATCAACCGCGCCTACGTCGAGGAGCATTTGAGCAAGATCACCAAGGACAGAGATTTGAAGAAATACGTGTTGTAATGTTCACGAAAAATCTTTTGCTTGCGCAAAATCTTTTTCCGTGAAGGGGTGCCCGATTCTTTTCCTCGTTGTCATACCGCCCCGCCCGCACGTTCTATGTTGTCGAAGGGCGGCACGAGCCCGTAGGGCGAAGTAGCGGAGCGCGCAGCGCGAAGTCGAGTGTATCCCCTTGGTTTTCAGCAACCTCGAACATCGGAAAAGAATCGGGCGAAGAAATGGGCATTTGCGGTTTAACCTGCTTGGGTCTCTTGTTCGTTTCATCGGACAGGAAGTTGCAAGTGTGCAACAAATGTTGTGCAACGAAGAAGCGTGGTTCTTCTCGCGCGGGAATTCGGAATTCAAAACGGTTGCAAAACAGGAGAAAAGGATGATCAACATTCCAAAGGGAACAAAGGACGTGCTTCCGAGCGACGTCTACAAGTGGCAGTACATCGAAGAGATCGCCCGTAAAACGGCACATGGGTACGGTTTTTCGGAGATCCGCACCCCCGTGTTCGAGTACACCGAGCTCTTTCAGCGCGGCGTGGGGGAGACGACGGACGTCGTCGGCAAAGAGATGTACACCTTCCTCGACAAGGGAGGGCGGTCCATCACCCTCCGTCCCGAGGGGACGGCGGGGGTCGCGCGCGCTTTCATCGAAAACGGACTTCAAGGCGGCGCGATGCCGTTTAAGGCATATTACCTCTTTTCCGCCTATCGCTACGAACGCCCGCAGGCGGGGCGGCTCCGCGAGTTCCACCAATTCGGCGCAGAGCTGTACGGTGCTTCTTCCCCCTCGGCGGATGCGGAAGTCATCGCCCTTGCGGACGGTTTACTCAAAAACTTGGGGCTCAGACAGGTACAGCTGAATCTGAATTCCATCGGCTGCCCCGTCTGCCGCGCAAAGTATCAGGAGGCGCTTCGCGACTATTTCCGTCCCCACCTTCCCGAAATGTGTCCCGACTGCAACGCCCGCTTCGAAAAGAACCCCATGCGCATGATCGACTGCAAGGAGGAGGGCTGTAAGAAATTCACGGCGGGCGCGCCGCGCATGCTCGACTTCCTCTGCGACGATTGCAGGGCGCACTTCGAAGAAGTGCAACGGCTCCTGACGGGTGCGGGAATTTCTTACACGATCGACCCTTCCATCGTGCGCGGGCTTGACTATTACAGCCGCACGGTGTTTGAATTTACTTCTTCGGCGGCGGGCGCGCAGGGCACCGTTCTCGGCGGAGGAAGATACGACGGGCTCCTGTCCCAACTCGGCGCAAAACCCACCCCCGCGGTCGGCTTCGGCGCGGGGATCGAGCGGCTCCTCATGGTTTTGGACGCGGAAGGAGTGAGGATCCCTTCGCCTGCAGGGGTCGTGTGTTATCTCGCGGGCATGGACGGGAAGAGCCGCGAAAAGGCATTTTTGCTCGCGGAAGAGCTACGGAAAGCGGGCATTTCCTGCGAAACGGACCTTTTGGAGCGCTCCGTGAAGGCACAATTCAAATATGCGGACAAACTCGGCGCGAAGTTCGTTGCGGTCATCGGCGAGAGCGAACTCGAAGAGGGCGCCGCCGAAGTCAAAGATATGCGAAGTTCCTCCTCCGAGCGGGTGAAATTCGAAGAGCTTGCGCAATATATCAACGAGAGGTGACAAAATGGTCAAAGAAATGACGGGAAAAGAACTCGATGAACTCGTGGAGACGGGAAAGACGGTCGTGTGCGATTTCTTCGCGACATGGTGCGGTCCCTGCAAAATGCTCGGACCGGTCATGGAGGAGCTGAGCGGGGAGTTCGGCGCGGCGACGTTCGTGAAGGTGGACGTCGACGAAAACGGCGACCTCGCGGCGTCGTTGAATATTTTTTCCATCCCGGACGTGTTTGTGTTCGAAGGGGGAAAGGTCAAGGCACATAACCTCGGGTATCTGCCCAAGGAGCAGATGAGGGAATTTTTGAAGAACAATCTTTGAAACGCTTCGGCAAGAAATGCCGCCGCGGACAAGTGTCCGCGGCGGCATTTCTCTTCTCGTTTTTTCGATTTGCGCAACAGTTGCAATTCGGACGCATGTGTGCTATAATCGGAATGAGGAGAATGCAATGCCGCCTTTGGAACTCGGACAACTGAATGACCTCTTGTACGCGTTGCAAAGGGGGGACGCGAGCGCCTTGGACGGGATCCTCGCCCTCGTGGGCAGGCGCATGCTCGCCCTCGCCCGCGGCATAACGCACAGTACGGCGGACGCGGAGGACGTGTTGCAGGAGTCCTTCCTCAAAATCGCCCGCTTTGCGCATACCTTCAAAGGGGAGGGCGGCTATGCGTGGATCATGCGCATCGTGCGCAATACCGCGCTCGATTTTCTCCGCCGCAACAAGAGGATCGCTACCGAAAATTTAGACGAATTCTTTCATCTCACCGACGAGCGGTACTCCGCGGAACGTCGGCACGAGGCGCTTCTGCTCGAAGACGCCCTGCAAAAGCTCTCCGAGGCGGACAGGCGGATGATCTACTATCGGTACTATCTCGATCTCACCGTGCGGGACGTCGCCGCCGAGACGGGCATGAGCAGATCGGCTGCGGCGCGGGCGCTCCTCAGGGCGGAAGAAAATTTGCGTGCGCTTCTGCACGAATAAGCGGGACAAAGCGAGGCTTTCCAACGTTATGAATACAGAGATGATCAAAGACCCTACCATAGAGAGCGCTTTCCGCAGATATTTTGCGGGATTGGAAGCGCCGAAGATCGACCTTACCGCGGCAAAGGCGGCACTCGCCGAGAGCGTCGCCGCGCAGAAGAGGGGGCGCCGAAAAAAGCGCGTTACGCTTGCTGCGGTCCTCTCCGCTTGCGCATGCGTCGTTTTGGTCGTCCTTCTCGGCGTCTTTCTGCTGCCCGCTCTCCTGATCACCCGATACGAACTCGCCGACGCAACGCCGCGCACGCTGAGTTTTTCCGACTTCAAAGAAACTTACGGGCAGACGGAACATTTTACCGCGCTCTCCCGCTTCTCCCTCGCGGACAACGCCTCCGCGGAATACACCGTTTACACGGTGGACGGAAAAGAGGTGATGCTCGGCGCGGATCTCTCGCTTGTGAGCGGGTTGCAGTCCTTCAAGGCGACGGTCTATATCGACCTTTCGGGAGGGAAATACCTCGCCGAGGAGATGGACCGCTATCAAGACCTTCCCCGTGAGGCGGACCGCTACCGCTATCAGACCGAATATCTCAACGGGGAATATGTCTCCCATGCCGTCATCGAAGAGAAGGAGGGGAACGTCTATGCGGAGGTCTCCTCCCGCAGCGCGGAAGCGCTCTCTTACTTCATGAGTATGCTCACGAAATAGATCCGAAAAAATTTTTCAAAAAAAGCGGGACAGACCCGCGCATGCAAACGTTATATCGGTAAAGGACCGAAAGGAGGAACTTTCCATGAAGAAGAGAAAAATCATTGCATGTGCGCTCGGCATCGCCGTAGGGCTGCTTTCCGCGGCGGGTTGCGAGGCAGGTGGCTGGGAACATGAAATGTTCGCGCCCGAATTCATGCAGGACGCGGGCGCGTCCAACTACCGCTACGACAGCATCGTGGAACAAGACTTTCACGAGACCGCGAAGGAGCCGTCGAGCTACTTCTCTCTCGACCGCAACACGGCGGGCTATTCTCTCGTCCGCGCGCAGATCAACGCGGGGCGGCAGATCGCCTCCGATTCGGTGCGCCTCGAAGAACTCATCAACTATTTCGACTACGACTTCCCCGCTCCCGAAGAGGGGGAACTCTCTGTGAGCACATATGTCTCCGACTGCCCGTGGAGCGAGAACAAGCTCCTCACGGTGGGCATCCGCACCGAGGAGAAGGAACTCGGCGATGTGCGCAGCAATTACGTTCTCCTCATCGATTCGTCCGGCTCCATGTCCGCGCGGGTACAGGGGCTCGAAGGGACTACCTGTATGGACCTTGTAAAACTCACCGTCTCAAAGCTTACGGAGCGTCTCACCGAACGGGACAGCGTAAGTATTGTTACCTACGCGAGCGGTTCCGAGGAGGTTTTGGAGCCCGTTCTCGCCGACGAAGCGGGCAAGGAGCGCATTCTGCGGGCGGTGGACGGTCTCAATGCGTACGGCTCCACTTACGGCTCGGGCGGCATTGAAAAGGCGTATGCAAACGCCGAAAAATATTTCTCGGAAGAGGGCAACAACCGCGTCATTCTGATGACGGACGGAGACTTCAATGTGGGGCTCTTCTCCGAAGCGGAGCTCAAAGAATTCATCGGGGAGAAGGCGAAAAGCGGGGTCTACCTCTCCGTGCTCGGCTACGGTATGGGCAACGCACGGGACGACTTCATGCAGACGCTTGCCTTAAACGGCAACGGCAACTATGCTTACATCGACACGCCCTTGGAAGCGGAGAAGATCTGCGGCGAACTCGGCGGCATGCTCACGACGGTCGCAAAAGACGCAAAAGCGGGCATGACCTTTTCGGAAAACGTCAAACGGTATCGCATTTTAGGCTATGATATGAAAACGATGTCGGAGAGCGATTTCAACAACAGCGAAAAAGACGCGGGGGAGATCGGAAGCAATCTGTGCGTTGTCGCCGTGTACGAAGCTGAGCTTGCGCAGGATGTCGAAGGCGAACCGCTCGCCGAAGTCGCCGTTCGCTACAAGACGAAGGAAGGGGAGGAACGGGAGGTGACGCGGACGGTCGAAAACGTCTCCGCCGCCGAAGAGGATATTGCCTTCATCGCCTGCGTGGCGGAATTCGGGCTCGTGTTGCGCTGCTCCGCCTATCGGGGAAATGCGGCGCTGAGTGCGGTCGTCTCCCGCCTCGACGGCATGGAGGAGTACCTCGAAGGGGACATCTACAAGGCGGAATTCCGTTCCCTCGTGAAAAAAGCCGTAAGCTCGGGATATTACGGCAATTGAAAGACGCCGTTTTCTTGCAATCCGTGCGCAGTTCTGCTATAATGGCGGGGAAGGAGTGCCTATGATCGATTTGACCTGTATCCGAAAGACCGACCCCGAGATCGCGGACTGCATGCAGCGGGAGCTCGCCCGTCAGCGCGGGAACCTCGAGCTCATCGCCAGCGAGAATATCGTCTCTCCCGCCGTGATGGCGGCGATGGGGAGCCATTTTACCAACAAGTATGCCGAAGGCTATCCCGGCAAGCGGTATTACGGCGGTTGCGAATTTGTGGACGAGGCGGAGGAGCTCGCGCGGGAGCGGCTCCGTGCGCTGTTCGGATGCGAACACTGCAACGTGCAGCCGCACAGCGGCGCGCAGGCGAATTGCGCCGTATACTTTGCCGTTCTGAAGCCGGGGGATACGATCATGGGAATGGACCTCTCCCATGGCGGACATCTCACCCACGGCTCGCCCGTGAATATCTCGGGAAGCTATTTCCGCATCGTTCCCTACGGCGTATCGCCCGAGACGGAGACGATCGACTATGACGAAATGGAGCGCATCGCGCTCGAATGCCGTCCGAAGCTTATCGTATCGGGTGCGAGCGCATATCCCCGCATCATCGATTTCGCCCGCATTCGTGAGATCTGCGACAAGGTGGGGGCGGTCATGATGACGGACATCGCTCACATCGCGGGGCTTGTGGCGGCGGGTCTGCATCCGAGCCCCGTACCCTATGCCGACTTTGTAACGAGCACGACGCACAAGACCCTGCGCGGTCCGCGCGGCGGGGTGATCATGTGCAAAGAGCGGTATGCGAAGGCGATCGACAAGGCGATCTTCCCCGGTACGCAGGGCGGACCGTTGATGCACGTCATCGCGGCGAAGGCGGTCGCCTTTCGGGAGGCGCTCTCCCCGGAATTCAAAGAATATCAGAAGCAGGTCGTCAAAAACGCGGCGGCAATGGTGGAACGGTTTTTGCAAAACGGTGTTCGCCTCGTGTCGAACGGGACGGACAATCACCTGATGCTCCTCGACCTGCGCAAGGAAGACCTCACGGGCAAGGAGCTCGAAACGCTGCTCGATAAAGCGCATATCACGGCAAACAAAAACACCATTCCTTTCGAAACGACGTCGCCGTTCGTCACGAGCGGCTTGCGCATCGGCACCCCCGCCGTCACTTCCCGCGGGATGAAGGAGGGGGAGGCGGCGCAGATCGCCGACCTCGTTACCGACGTGATCCGGAGAAAGGACGAAGCGCTTGCCGCCGTCTCGGAGCAAGTTGCGGCACTGTGTGAAAAATTTCCCATTTACGAGGGTGAAGTCCTGTAAAAGGCTTGCCTTTTCCCGCAAAAAGTGATACGATTCTTATAGTATTTTTTCTTTGGGGCGGAGTGAAATTCTCCACCGGCAGTAGAGTCTGCGAAGAGCATGCAGGTGCTCCCGAGCGGGTGAAATTCCCGCACCGACGGTCATAGTCCGGATGAGAAAAGAAAATTTTCGGCGCGCGCCCCCGCACTGCGGGGGCGCGCGCCGCGTTAAGGAGTTTTTTATGAAAGAAGAGACCAAAAGCATGTTGAAACGGCATTTTTCCGCGACTCATATCGCCTATATGGCGCTCTTTACAGCGCTGGCGTTTGTCGTCACCTTCCTCGAATTCCCCATCTTCCCTGCCGCGGATTTTCTCAAACTCGACTTTGCGAACGTCTTTTTCATGATCGAAGGCTTCATCTTCGGACCCGTGGAGGCGATTGTCTCCATCGGGATCAAAGAGCTCTTGTGCCTCACCAAGTCCGCCACCGCGGGGGTGGGGGAAGTGGCGAACTTTCTCATGTCCGCCTCCTATATCATTTTCCCCGCGATCCTGTACCGCTTCAAAAAGGGGAAGTGGTGGGTGACGGTCTCTCTCGTCGTCGCCTGCCTGTTGCAGATCGGTGTGGGACTCCTTGTCAACCGATACATCAATTTCCCGCTCTACGGAGAGATGTTCGGCTTCGACGGCGCCGCATATTTCGGGCAACTCTGGTCTTTCGTCATCTATTTCAACCTCATCAAGAGCGTGACGGTGAGTCTCATCGTCTTTCTCATCTATAAGCCGCTCTCGCGGCTCATCAAGGCGACCGCGGAGAAGTTCGCAAAAAAGCCGTCCGCCGAGAAAAATCCGAAATAAATTTCTTGCAAAACGGCGGCGTATCCGCTATAATGTTTGTATGGCGGTTTTTATTTCGCATTCCCCCGAAGAGACGATTTTTTGGGCGGAAAGTTATGCAAAAGGCTTAAAAGCGGGCGATACCGTGCTGCTCGACGGCAACATGGGCGCGGGAAAGACGGTGCTCGCAAAGGGCATCGCAAAGGGGCTCGGCATCGGGGACGAGATCACAAGTCCCACGTACGCCTACGTCAATACATACGGGAACAAGCTCTTTCATTTCGACTGCTATCGCATCGTGAGCGAGCGGCAGGCGATCGAGCTCGGCTTCCTCGACTACTTTGCGGCGGGCGGCGTCTGCCTCGTGGAGTGGAGCGAGAAAATCGCAGGGCTTTTGCCCGAAAACTGCAAACGGGTGCGCATTTCCGGAATGGGAGAGGACCCGCGGGAGATCGAATTTTGAAATTTTTGGCAATCGATACAAGCGGAAAATATCTGTCCGTCGTCGCCTATAACGAGGGGAAGACGGTAAAACTCTTCCTCGAAGATTGCGCCATGCGGCATTCGGTCGTGTTGATGGAACAAATCGACGAAGCATTCGCACGTGCGCAGATGTCCGCGCGGGAATGCGACTTTTTTGCCGTCGTTGTGGGACCGGGGTCCTTCACGGGGATCCGCATCGGCATCTCCACGATCAAGGGGCTGTGCTTTGCCTGCGAACGCCCCGCGATCGCCGTCACCTCCTTCGAGTGCGTCGCATACGATGGAAAAGAGCGTGCGCCGCGCCTTCTCGCGCTTTCCGACGCGGGACGGGGCGAGCTCTATGCCTACGGATATGAGGGAACGACGGCGGCGCTCGGTCCCGCCATTATACCCTTTGCGCAAGCGGAAGCGCTCGTCGGGGAAGGGTGGCTCCCGCTTTCCGCGGAAAAGATCCCCTTCGGGTGCGGGCAAGCCGACCCCTGCGATGGGCTGCTCCGCGCCGTACTCGCAAAATCGGAGAGCGCGGCGCCCGCAAGCGCGCTGCACGCCTTCTATATGAGAAAATCATCGGCGGAGGAGAACCGCAAATGAACGGCAGATATTGGACATTCGAGGACCTGAACGACATTGCGCAGATCGAAAAGGAGTGCTTTCCGGATGACGCATGGAATGTGCGCATGCTGGCGGAATCCTTCCTTTCGGGGCGTTTCGTCGGCGTTCTGCTCGAAGAAGAGGGGGTCATCACCGCGTACGGCGGATTCAGTTTTGTGGAGGGAGAGGGCGAACTCGAACTCATCGCCACCGCCGAAATGTACCGCCGCTGCGGACGGGCGAAGAAAGTGCTCGACGACTTGGAACGCGAAGCGAAAAAGAAGGGGGTAAAACGGCTCTTCCTCGAAGTGCGCGTGTCCAATACCCCCGCGCTCATGTTCTATCTCAAATACGGCTATCAAGGGCTGTACGCCCGCTCCCGTTACTATGCGAACGGCGAAGACGCCATCGTCATGAAAAAGGAGTTCTGATTGAATATCTCCGTGCTTCGCAGAGGACGCGGGCGCGATCTCGTCTTTCTGCACGGTTATCTTGCGACGAAGGAGAGCTTCTATCCCCAGATCGAATATTTTTCCCGCTTCTACCGCGTGACGGCGTGCGACTTTCCCGGTTTCGGAGGGAGCGACCCCATTCCCGCCGCCTGGTCGGTGGGGGACTATGCCGACTGGACGCGGGAATTTTTACGCCGCGAGGGCATCTCTTTTCCGCTTGTCATCGCCCATTCCTTCGGGGGACGGGTAGCGGTGAAATGTCTTTCGCAGGGCGATCTGTTCGACCGTGCCGTGCTGTGCGGTTGCGCGGGGATCCGTCCGCGGCGAACGGTTCGCTATTATGCGCAAGTGTACACCTATAAATTCGTGCGGAAAATCGCACCCATGTATGCAAAAGCGCACTTCGGGAGCTCCGAATATCGCACTCTCTCCCCCCTCATGCGGGAGAGCTATAAAAAGATCGTGAACGAGGATCTGAGGGAGGAGGCAAAGCGGATTTCCCGCCCCGTCCTCTTTATCAACGGCGAGAAGGACACGGCGACGCCGCCCTCCTCGGCGAAAATTTATCAAAGCTGCGTAGCGGGGAGCAAGCGCGTCGTGCTCGGCGGCTGCGGGCACTTTGCCCATCTCGACGACCCGCTTGCCTTCAACCTGGCGGCAGAGGAGTTTTTCGATGAATGAACATCTTCTCATAGGAATTTTTCTCGGAGCGGCGATTACGGGGTATCTCCTTACGGACACCTCCGTGCGGCTATGCGCGCTGTTGCAGCAGAGCGGATATTCGGCGCGCCGTTTTTTCAAGTGGTATTTCGGGAAGGATAACATCCAGCGCAAGCGGCTCTCTCTGCTCTCTCTCTCCCTTGCGCTTCTTACGGCGCTCTTCAACGTCTGCTTTTCCTTTTTGGGCTATGTGTGGGCAAACTTCATCTCCATTGCCCCCTTTGTCGGCATTCTCGTTCTCTATCTTTGGTCGGAGAGGAAATACGCTCTCAAAGTGAAGCTCAAGCCCTCGGCGCGGCTGATACGCCTTTCCGTCGCGCACTGGTTGTTGATGTTTGCGCTCTGCGTGGGGATCGGCTTCGGGCTCGCTTACGCCTCGCTTGCGGTGAACGAGACGTGGTTTTATCTGTTGCGCTTTGTCCCGTTCGCGATTTTGCCCATGCTGCTGCCGTTTTCCCTCTGCGGGGCGAACGCCGTCATGTGCGTCTATGAAGTGCCGCACAACCGTGCCTTCGTCAACCGTGCGAAAAAGGCGCTTTCCGCAAGCAAATGCGTGAAAGTGGGCATTACGGGCAGCTTCGGCAAGACGAGCGTGAAGCATTACGCCGCCGCGCTGCTCTCGTCAAAATACAGTGTCATCGCAACGCCCGCCTCCTACAACACTCCCATGGGGATCGCGAAGACGGTAAAAGAGCAGGGCACGGATTGCGACATTTTTCTCGCCGAAATGGGCGCGCGGCACGCGGGCGACATTGCGGAGCTGTGCGAACTCGTGCAGCCCGAATGCGGCGTCGTCACGGGCGTCTGCCCCCAGCATATCGAGACGTTCGGCTCCCTCGAGGCGATCGCAAAGGAGAAGGGCACTCTTGCGCAGTACGCAAAAAAGGTCGTGCTCGGGAAGAGCGTTGCAGACATTCCCGCCGAGAGCGCGGAGACTGTTTTGCGCGAGGGGAAAGACTTTGCGGCGGAGAACCTCGAACTCACAACCGAAGGCACGGCGTTTGATCTGCTCCTTAGGGGAGAGCGCGTGCACCTTTCCACCCCGCTTTTGGGCAGGCACGCCGCGGAGGACGTTGCGCTTGCCGCCGCGCTCTGCTCTCTTCTCGGCATGTCTTCCGCGGAGATCGCCGCCGCGGCAAAGGACCTGCGCCCCGTTCCTCACCGCTTGCAGCCGATCGAGGCGAACGGGCGGCACATTCTCGACGACAGCTATAACTCCAACATCGAGGGGGCGAAGAACGCGGTGGAGGCATTAAAGCTCTTTTCCGGAAAGCGCTATGTCGTCACGCCCGGGCTCGTGGAGCTCGGCGCGCTCGAGGAGGAGAAGAACAAAGAACTCGGCGCGGCGCTCGTGGGGGTAGAAGTCATTCTCGTCGGCGAAACGCTCATTCGTCCCGTGCGGGCGGGGTACGCGGAAGCCGGCGGCGACGAGGCGCACCTGCGGGTCGTCCCCACGCTGCAAAAGGCGCAGGAGATCTTGGCAAGAGAGCTCTCCGAGGGCGACAGCGTGCTCTTCCTCAACGATCTGCCCGACATCTATTGCCGATAGCAGCGAGACGCCCGCCAAACGGAACAGCGACACCGAAGAAGACTCTTTCGGTGTTTTTTTATACGCAAGCGAGGGGAACCGCTCTGCGCCGCCCGCTCAGCTTCGTCGCCTCTGCGCCGCCCGCATTTTCCCGCGGAAAATGCGGGCGGCAGACAAAAATCGTAAGGAGAAAAAATATGAAGACGGTAGCCGTATTCTTCGGCGGAAGGTCCAACGAAAGAGAGATCTCGGTCATCACGGGCATCTACTGTTTTAACCTGCTCAAAGAGCGCTATCGGGTGTTGCCCGTCTACCTTTTGCCGGAGGGCGGTTTTCTGCTCATGGAAAACATCCTCGGCGTGCGGGATTTTTGCCGTGCGCAGGAGAACGGCTTCAAGGGCTGTCGGGAAGTGGTGCTCGTGCGGGGTGGATATGCCTACGCCAAGCGCCCCCGAAAGCGCATTCCCATCGACTGTGCCCTCAACTGCTGCCACGGCGGAATGGGGGAGGGCGGCGTGCTCTCCGCCCTGCTCGAATGGTTCGCCATCCCATCCGCCTCTCCGGATATGCCCACCTCCGCGCTCTTCCTCGATAAATCGCTCTCGAAGTCCGCTCTTTTGGGCATGGGGGTTCCCGTGCTGCCGTCGTTTACGGTGCGGGAGGGCGAATTTGCGGAGGGCGGTTGGAAACAGCAAGCCGCGTCGCTCGGCTACCCCGTGATCGTCAAGCCGAGCAAACTCGGTTCCAGCGTCGGCATTTCGGTGGCGGAGAGCGAAGAGGAGCTCGAAAAAGCGCTCACGCTTGCCTTCCGGCTCGATGCTTCCGCGCTCGTCGAAAAATATCTTACGGGCAAGCGGGACCTCAACATCGCCGCCTATCGCACGGGCGGGCGCATCGTGCTCTCGCCGATCGAAGAAGTTTTTTCCGCTTCGCGCATTCTTACCTTCGGCGAAAAGTACGAAGGCACGGGCGAACGCAGTCACAAATTGCCCGCCGATCTTCCGCAGGAGACGGCGCAGACGATCTCCGAGCTCATCACGCGGGTATATGCGCAAATGAACATGCGCGGCGTAGTGCGTGCCGACTTTCTTCTCTCGCGGGAGGGGGAAGTCTACTTCAACGAGCTCAACACCGTGCCGGGGACGCTCGCCGCTTACCTCTTCGGCGAGAGTCTCACCGAGGAACGCGCCTTGCTCGAAGCGCTCATCGAAGAGGGGATGCGTCCGCGCGCGGAGCGGGAGGTGTTCGATACGGGCGTCTTGTCCGCCCCCGTATTCGGAGCCAAGTCTTTCAAACGTCCCGCTCACGCCCCTTAAAACAGAGCAAAATTTGCCGAAATTCGGCACTTTTTCGCCGAAAATCGCCAAAAAACACGTATTTAGACGTTTATCTAATTATTATTTAGATGAATATCTAAATACTTATTTTTTGTTTTCCCGTGCATGCGCGCGCGAAACATATAATATAATATATACCGCAGCGCCCGCCCCCCCTCTGTCATTTCGAGTGGAGCGTAGCGGAATCGAGAAATCTCCGCTTCCTTTCCGCGCGTCGTTCTCCTCCCCCGCCGCGCCACGACTGCCACGAACGCCCCGTCCGCAACCTGCGCCGCCCGCGGTCTCTCATCCCGCGGGCGGCGCGGGAAAGCGCGGGAAAGCGCGGGAAAGCGCAAAAGCGCGCAAAAGAGCGCAGAAAAGTGCAAAAGAGCGCGGAATGGCACAGATGGCGGTTCCCGGCGCATCCTGCGGAAAGGGTACAGTGATCGATTTTCACATGTATTTTTGCGCAAGGGAGTGGCGAAAAAGGAAAAAAAATCAAATTCAGGAGAAAAAAGGGGGAGAAATCGGGGAAAAATTTTCAAAAAAACCCTTGACAGCGCATAACACATCTGTTATAATACCCATGCGTAACTTAATTTGGCAAGTTAGGATACTGCGAACAATTTTATCCAAAGCGAAAGGAAAGGCAAGTCGGGCTTTCATAATCAACGCGGAAACGCACGCCCTGAAGTAGGCGGTCGTTTTTTCGCCGACTTCGGGTTTTTTTGTAATTTTTTTCAAAAATCGTTTCTTTTTTGTTAAAAAATGCTTGACAGCCCCCTCACCCTGTGATAAAATAAGCTCAAAGTGTCGTAATTTGCAGTTAAGCGCGCACTTTTGGATCAATCTTAGAAAAATAAGGAAAGGAGAATGATTATGGAAA